>CACXCN010000068.1 GCA_902766095.1 uncultured Selenomonas sp.
ACCTGGGACGGCATCATGCGCACGACGAACCTCGTCATCGCGGGCAAGAATGTCGTCATCGCCGGCTATGGCTGGTGCGGCAAGGGCGGCGCTATGCGGGCTCGCGGCCTCGGCGCGAATGTCATCATCACCGAGGTGGATCCGATCAAGGCCATCGAGGCCGTGTTCGATGGCTTCCGCGTCATGCCGATGGATGAGGCGGCGAAGATTGGCGATATCTTCCTGACGCTGACCGGCGATAAGGACATCATCCGCAAACGTCATTTCGAGTCGATGAAGAATGGTGCCGTGCTGGCCAACTCCGGTCATTTCGATGTCGAGATCAATATCCCGGAGCTCGAGTCGGTCTCGGTATCGCGTCGGCCGGTCCGCAAGAATATCGAGGAGTTCCTCCAGCCGGATGGACGCAAGCTCTATCTGCTCGGCGAGGGCCGGCTCGTCAATCTGGCCTGCGGCGATGGTCATCCGGCGGAGATTATGGATCTGTCGTTCGGCGTGCAGTTCTTCTCGGCATTGCATCTGCTTCATCATGGCCAGGAATTGAAGCCGGGCGTATACCTGATGCCGGAGGAGATCAATACGCGCATCGCAGAGATCAAGCTGAAATCGCTGGGCGTAGCCATCGATGAGCTCACGCCGGAGCAGAGAGCTTACCTGAACATGGATTGAGACATACCGCAAATGGGGAAAGGCGGACAGTCAATCATATATTTCAACTACAGCAGGAGGAGAATATGAAAACTCTTATCAAGAATGTCAATGCCTTGTTACCGGACGGTACGACCCCACAGACGAATATTTGTATAGACTGCGATAAGATCGTGGCAATCGGCGAGGTGCCGGAGCATTTCCATCCGAGCCACATCATAGATGGCACGGACCATCTGGCCATACCGGGGCTGGTCAATGCCCATACGCATGCTTCGATGACGCTGTTCCGCAGCTATGCCGATGATATGATGCTGCAGGAATGGCTCGAGGACAAGCTCTGGCCGCGCGAGGCTCTGATGACGAAGGGTGATATCTACTGGGGCGCTATGCTCGCTATGGTCGAGTTCATCAAGACTGGCACGACGTCGTTCCTGGATATGTATGGTCCCTATATGGAGCTTGTGGCCGAGGCTACGATGGATGCCGGTCTGCGTGGTGTGCTGTCGCGCGGCATGATCGGGCTGGCGCCGGATGCTGACGCAAAGCTCGAGGAGAATATCGAGCTGTACAAGAATTTCCATGGGGCTGATAATGGCCGGATCACGGTCATGTTCGCACCGCATGCTCCCTACACATGCCCGCCGGACTACCTGCGCAAAGTAGCCGAGACGGCGAAATCGTTCGGCGCCGGCATCCATATCCACATGCATGAGACGCAGCGCGAGGTCGATGACTACATCAAGCAGTATGGCAAGCGCAGCTTCAAGGCTGTAGAAGAGACGGGGATATTCGATAATCCGACGGTGGCTGCTCACTGCGTCCACCTCGATGAAGAGGATATCGCCATCATAAAGAAACATCACATAAGTGTCGCCCATAATCCGGGCAGCAACCTGAAGCTGGCCAGCGGCATCGCTCCGGTGCCGCGTCTGCTCGCGGAGGGCGTGAATGTCGCTCTCGGTACTGACGGTGCAGCCTCGAATAATAATCTGGACATGCTGGAGGAAGTGAACCTCGCTGCCATGATCCATAAGGGCAATACGAACGACCCGCTGGCCGTACCGGCGCTGACGGCGATGAAGATGGGCACGGAGAACGGTGCGAAAGCGCTCGGACTCAAAAATGTCGGCCGTCTCGAGAAGGGCTGGAAGGCAGATATCACGCTGCTGAACATGCAGGGACCGGCCTGGTGCCCACGCCACAATCTGCTCTCGCTGGCGGTGTATTCCGCTCATAGCGAGTCGGTGGATACGGTGCTCGTCGATGGTCGCGTACTCATGGAGAAGGGCGAGCTCCGCACGCTCGATGAAGAACGCATATACGCTGAGGCGCGGCGCTGCGCGAAACGTCTCTGCTACTGATTTTTACCCAAGGTGATAATTTGAACAAGAAAACTACGGCTCGCCGTACGACGAAGCGCAAGAAAAGAACGACCAGGAAGACGGCAGCCAGGAATGCTGCGCCTGCCGTCAGCGGGCGCAAATACGAGCTCGTGGGGCTGGTGCTGTTCGCGCTGGGACTCATATCGCTGCTGGGCTTGTTCGGGCTGAGTGTCGGACCTTTCGGCACTTATTTCGCCAAGGTCCTGCACTATATGTTCGGTGTCGGAGCGGTCGTCGTTACCTTGCTCATCATGCTGATCGGCTATCAATATATGAGCCACCATCACGGACTTCACTATTCCGTGCGTTTCTTCGGCATTGCTGCTCTGTTCATCGTACTGCTGGCCATATGGCATCATTTCGTCATCCCGGTCGGGGCCGAGGTGATGCCGGATAGCCTGCCGCGCGGCGGGGGGCTCCTGGGCGGCAGCCTGCTGTTCGGCCTGCGCAAGATTTTCGGTGTCGATGGGACGATCATCGTGCTTGGCATCAGCTTCATCGGTTCCATACTGCTCTCTACGAGCTGGTCGCTGGCCCGCGGTCTGAACAAGACGGAGGAAAAGGTGGCCAAGGGCGCCGATGTCACAGGCTCGGTGCTGACAGCGGCTTATGACAAGATGGCAGAGGCCGGCGAACGGGCCGAGGAGCATGTCGTATCTTCGGTCAAGGCCCGCGTGAAGCGCCGGGCTGCCTATAATCAGGAGCGGGATGGCTCGGTAGATGATCCTGCAGAAACAGCATCCGCAGAGCCCGCAGATGAGCGGATCTCCCCGACCGGCTCGGCCGCCGGTGTGGGTGCGGTGGCTGATATCAGCCATGACCGCGTCATGGGGGAGGTGCTGCGGCGGGCAGAGGAAGATGCCGCTGAGGAGGCTGGAGATGATTTCCAGGCCGATACCGGAGCCGATGCGCCGACACCGCAGTTCACTATAGAGTACAGCCGCGAGCCGGCTGCAACGACGTCTGCGGCCCCGGCGGCAACGGTCTCGTCCGCGCCCGTCTCGACACCTGCACCAGCCCCGACGGCTGCCGCGGGCGAGGGGGCAGCGGAGCCGGTCCAGCCAGCTGTGCCGCCCTATGTGTTGCCGCAGGTGACTGAAATACTCGACAAGCATGTCAAGAAGCATGATGATGCGCTGGAAATAGAAATACAGGAGAAGGCCGGGCATCTGGCCAAGACGCTGAATGATTTCCGTGTGAAGGCGCATATCATAAATGCCTGTCACGGTCCGGCGGTCACCCGCTATGACCTCGAGCCCGCTCCGGGCGTGAAGGTCAGCAAGATTACCGGACTGGCTGAGGATATAGCCCTGAGCCTCGCAGCTCCGTCCGTGCGCATCGAGCCGATCCCTGGCAAAGCCGCCATCGGCATCGAGGTGCCGAATGACAAGCTCGAAGGGGTGCCATTGCGCGATGTGCTCGACAATGACCGCTTCTACAAGGCAAAATCGAAGCTGACCGTCGGTCTGGGCATGGATATCAGCGGACAGGCGATATTTGCCGATCTGGCGAAGATGCCGCATCTGCTCGTAGCCGGCACGACCGGTTCCGGCAAGTCCGTATGTATCAACTCGCTGATAACAAGCATCCTGTTCAAGGCAAAGCCGGATGAGGTGAAGTTCATCCTGATCGACCCGAAGATGGTCGAGCTATCGAATTACAACGGGATACCGCATCTGATGGTGCCGGTCGTCACGGAAGCCAAGAAAGCAGCCTCTGTGCTCAACTGGGCCGTTCAGGAGATGGAGAAGCGCTATGCAAAATTCGCCGAGACCGGTGTTCGCAAAATGGAAAGCTTCAATCATAAGTTCCCGGAGGAAAAGATGCCGTCCATCGTCATCATCATCGATGAGCTGGCCGATCTCATGATGGTGGCACCGCATGATGTCGAGGATGCCATCTGCCGTCTGGCGCAGAAAGCCCGTGCAGCCGGCATCCACATGGTGCTGGCGACCCAGCGCCCGTCGGTCAACGTCATAACCGGCATCATCAAGGCGAACATCCCTTCACGCATTGCTTTCGCTGTAGGTTCGCAGGTAGATTCGCGTACCATACTCGACCATGGCGGAGCCGAGAAACTGCTGGGCAAGGGCGATATGCTGTTTGCTCCGGTAGGCTCGACGAAGCCGACGCGCGTGCAGGGAGCTTTCGTCAGCGATGATGAGGTCGAGCGTTTGCTTGACTTCATCCGGGCACAGGGACAGAAGGCGGAGGCCAATGAGGAAATCATAAAATTCACAGAGCAGGCTATGGCAGAATCTGAGGCGGAGTCCGAGGAAAAAGGCAGTCATCGCAGTCCGGCCCGCGATGAGCTATTGCCAGAGGCAGTAGAGCTCGTCATGTCGACCGGCCAGGCGTCGGCCTCGAGCCTGCAGCGGCGCTTCCGCGTCGGCTACACGCGGGCGGCCCGGCTCATCGATACGATGGAAGAACTCCAGATCATCGGTCCCAGTGCCGGCGGCAATAAACCGCGCGAGATACTGATGAGTTCCGATGAAGCGATGGCGGCTTTAGGGACTCAGAACTGATATTGTAAAAAAACCGCTCATGACACTGGTACATGGGCGGCTTTTTTGCTATAATGAAATTTGTACTGCATAACGAATTAGTACCATAAAATATTACCTGATTTGGGGGTAGATTTATTTTGAAGTATATGTCTGGCAATGAACTGCGTGAAGCTTATCTGAAGTTCTTCGCCGAGAAAAAAGGCCATCTGCGGCTGCCGAGTTTCTCGCTGATCCCGCAGGATGATCCGACGCTGCTGCTCATCGGTGCTGGTATGGCGCCGCTGAAGCCGTTCTTCACTGGCAAGATGAAGCCGCCTCGCACGCGTGTGACGACGAGCCAGCGTTGCGTCCGCACCGGTGATATCGAGAACGTCGGCCGTACGGCCCGTCATCAGACGTATTTCGAGATGCTGGGCAATTTCTCTTTCGGTGACTACTTCAAGGGTGAGGCTATCCCCTGGGCTTGGGAGTTCCTGACCGAGGTCGTCGAGCTGCCGAAGGACAAGCTCTGGGTCACGGTCTATCCCGATGACGACGAGGCAATCAACATTTGGAAGAGCCAGCCGGGCTTCCCGCAGGACCACATCGTGAAGATGGAGGACAATTTCTGGGAGATCGGCCCTGGTCCCTGTGGCCCTGACTCTGAGATATACATCGATCTCGGCGAGGAGCGCGGCTGCGGCCAGCCAACTTGCGGCGTAGGCTGTGACTGCGATCGCTATCTCGAGATATGGAACCTCGTGTTCACGCAGTATGACCGTACCGAGGACGGCCAGTACAAGCCGCTCGCCCATAAGAACATCGATACCGGCTGCGGCCTCGAGCGTCTGGCCTCGGTCGTGCAGAACAAGCGCACGAATTTCGAGACGGATCTGCTCTATCCGATCATCGAGTATGCTTCGAAGATATCTGGTATCGAGTATGGCAGCGATCCGGAAAAGGATGTCTCGCTCAAGGTCATCGCTGATCATGCCCGCTCCATGGCCATCATGATCATGGATGGCATCCTGCCGTCGAACGAGGGTCGCGGCTATGTGCTGCGCCGTATCCTGCGCCGCGCTGTGCGCCATGGCCGTATGCTGGGCATCAAAGACAAGTTCCTGGCCGGTGCGATTGACTCGGTCGTGGAGATATATCGCGAGGCAAGCGATTTCGGCGAGCTCATCAACAAGGCGGACTACATAAAGAAAGTCGTCTCCCTTGAGGAGGATCGCTTCGCTGCTACGCTGAATCAGGGCACGGAGCTGCTCGACGAGGAGATAAAGAAGCTCAAGGCTGCCGGTAAGAAAGAGCTGGCTGGCGATGTCGGCTTCCGTCTTTACGATACGTTTGGCTTCCCGTGGGAGCTCACGGACGAGATACTGTCTGAGGCTGGTCTGAGCCTGGACAAAGACGGATTCGACAAGGCCATGGAGGAGCAGCGCAACCGTGCCCGCAGTGCCCGGGCCGAGAATCAGCGCGTGGCAGTGCCTGACCTGTCGGGCATCGATACGACGAAGCTCAAGGTGAACCCTGAGGCGAAGACTGCCGAAGTCGTGGCTATATGGAAAGATGGCCAGCTCGTCGACGAGCTCGATGATGGTGAAGAGGCTGGCATCATACTGACGGAGACGCCGTTCTATGCAGAGGGCGGCGGCCAGGTCGGTGATGAGGGCACGATGACGACCTCGTTCGGCCATATAAAGGTCGGCAATGCCAAGAAGCTGCCGGATGGCACGGTATACCACATATCGTACGTCGAGGAGGGCATGCTCCGCAAAGGCGATACGGTCGAGATAAAGGTAGATCCGGTAGCTCATCTGGCTTCGGCCCGTAATCATACGGCGACCCATCTGCTGCAGGCAGCTTTGAAGCAGGTTGTCGGTGATCAGGTCAATCAGGCGGGCTCGTCCGTCACACCGGAGCGTCTGCGCTTCGACTTCACGAATTTCGAGCCGGTGACGGCCCAGCAGCTCGCTGATGTCGAAGAGCTCGTCAATAAAGAAATCCTCAAGGCCAAGGACGTCGAAATCACCCATATGCCGCTCGAGGAAGCGAAAAAGCTCGGCGCCATGGCTCTGTTCAGTGAGAAATACGGCGATGTGGTCCGCGTCGTGACGGTGCCGGGCTTCAGCCGTGAGCTCTGCGCTGGCTCCCATGTTGCCAATATCGGCGAGATCGGCATGTTCAAGATCGTCAGCGAGTCGGGGGTAGCCTCGGGCGTGCGCCGCATCGAGGCAGTGACTGGTCAGGCAGCCATCGACTATGTCAATGAGCGTCTGGCCTGGCTCCAGGAGTCGGCAGCCAAGCTGAAAGCTACACCGGCCGAGGTACCGGCACATATCGATACTCTTCTGCGTGAGAACAAGGAGCAGTCCGCCAAACTGGCCGAGGTGGCTGAGATGCAGGCCAAGGCTGATGCCAGCAAGCTGCTCATGGCAGCGAAGCAGGTGGGCAATGTCCACATCGTAAGCGGCAAGGCGAATGTGAGCGATATGAACGAGCTGCGTGAAATCGCTGATATGACCATAGACAAGATGACGGCAGACGGCCCGGCTCTCGCCATCATCGCCTGTGTTGCTGACGGCAAAGTCAATCTCGTCGCCAAGGCCAACAAGGCGGCTGTGGCTGAGGGCATACACGCCGGCAAGATCATCAAAGAGGCAGCCAAGATCGTCGGTGGCGGCGGTGGCGGCCGTCCGGACATGGCACAGGCTGGCGGCAAGAATCCGGAAGCCTTACCGCAGGCTTTCGATAAGGCCTTCGAGGTAATAAACAGCCAGCTGGGTGCATAAATCCCATAGCATAAGCTAACAAAGGACTGTCGTACTGCTTGCGGGCAGACGATGGTCCTGTTGTCTCTATGACGATAGCATAACCGTTTGATTCGGATAGGTGGGAATGATTTTGGCAGAAGAACAGGAAAAGAAGCCAGTGCCTGAGCCGGATGCAGCGCAGCCGGACGCGGCAGGGAAACCAGTGACAGCCGGTGAGGAAGATATCACGAACCGTGTGAGCTACTTCCTGAAATATGGTCTGATCGGCCTCGTGATCATCGCTGTAGTGGCGGCCGGCGGCATATATTTCTGGCAGAGCAGGCACAGCTATATGAGCATATATGATGCTCAGGTATCAAGCTCGCTCGTCGGTGCAAAGGTCCAGGCCGATGGCACAATCACGGAGATGATGGTGGGTGATGGTGATCACGTCGAGGCCGGTGATGTCATCGCGCATGTTCAGGTAAAGGTCACAGATGAGCAGATCGACCAGCTCCAGCAGACGGTGGAGCTGTCGCAGAAGAATCTCGAGCAGCTGCAGAAAGGCATAACCGTACAGACGCCATCAGCTGCTGCAGCTCCGAGCTACAGCAGCGGGGCATCGAGCCAGGCCGCTCAGGAGCATCTGGCGCAGGCTCAGTCGCGGCTGAACCGCATGAACGAGCTCTATCAGATGGGGGCAGTCAGCGCGATGAAGCGAGATGAAGCCGCTGCTGATGTGGCCGCAGCCCAGGCCGAGGTCTCAGCCAGCAGCGCCCCGGCTGCCAGCCCGGCTCCGAGTCTGCACACGACGACGCAGCCGGCTGACCCAAAGGTCCTGGCCCAGGCGGAAGCCCAGCTGAAACAGGCCAAGGCAGCCCTCGAGAATGCCAAACAGGCGTCACAGGCTACCGAGATCGTCGCACCGGTAGCTGGCACCGTCTACTATACCGATGTCCGTGAGGGAACCGATGTGAAGGCTGGTCAGATTATAGTGAATATCGGTGATGCCGGCAATGTCTGGGTGGAAGCGAAGCTCGATGAAGAGCAGGCTCAGAAGATACGTCTGGGGCAGTTCGCGGAATACACGGTCGATGGGCATAAGCTCAATGGCAGCGTGCAGGATATCATAGCGCCGGACGATAACGGACAGGGGACGTTATCGCAAAGCGACGGCAGCCAGGCCTCCGGGGCAGCTTCAGAGAATGATAGCAGCACCAGCAGTGACAACAACAGCCAGCCGGCGACATCCGCCACTGGTACCGATGGTGGAGCCCCTGAGCCCCGCAGCGATGGCAAGACCATCGTGCGGATATCGATACCAGGTGATCTATCTTTCGACATAAAACCCGGCATGAAGGCCGAAGTGCGGTTCGATACGAAGAACTAAGCAGCGGCTGACAGCCGGAGATTGGACGGGAAGCGACTCATCAGTACGATGGGCCGCTTTTCTGGTACAGGAAACGAGGTATATTTTCTCTATACATATTATATGGTATAATATTTTTAGTAGCGTAGATTGCCTGAAGAGGTGATATTTATGGATTTCGTAGGTATGCCTTTGCTGCAGATGCTGATGCTGGCGATCATGTTCCTCGCCATATTCGTGGAGATAAAGACGGGCGGCATGGGAGCCGGAGTATTGCTGGGCATCGTGGCAGCCGGTGTTTTCTGGGGCAGCCAGTATGTCAAGGGGCTCGTGAGCCTGTATCAGGTCGCCATATTCTTGGGCGGCATCCTGTGCATCATCGTCGAGATGCTGATGCCGACGGTCGGGCTGCTGGCCGGTATCGGCATAGCGGCCATGCTGTACAGCGTGGTGCTGGCCATGGGCGGCGACATCAATGCGGTGTATGCGTTGGGCATCTCGTTCCTGGCGGCTATCGCTATATTCGCGCTCATCGTCAAGAAACTGCCATCGAGCCGACTGTGGAACAAGGTCGTGCTCAAGGACCAATCGACCTCGCAGCGCGGCTATGTGAGTGCCAAAACGCAGTCAGAGCTCGTAGGCAAGAAAGGCAAGGTACTGACCGAATTGCGCCCGGCCGGCACCGTGCTTATAGATGGTGCCCCCGTCGATGTAGTATCAGAGGGGGCTTTCATAGCCAAAGGCAGGCAGGTGCAGGTCGTAGAGGTCCATGGCAGCCGGGTGGTCGTACGCGAGCTGCCGCAGTGAGTACTCCGTTGTCAGTTGTATCCGTCGGATTCATTATCATATATTTAGGAGGATTTTTCATGAGTATGTTGATCAGCTCCGCCTTCATATTAGTATTGATCATCGTCGCTGTGATGTTGTTCCTGCATTTCGTCCCGCTGGGACTGTGGATATCGGCTTTGGCAGCTGATGTACGCGTCAGCATCATCACGCTCGTAGGTATGCGCATGCGCCGCGTGCCGCCCTCGAAGATCATCCTGCCGCTCATAAAGGCGAATAAAGCCGGGCTCGATGTGCATGTCAACCAGCTCGAGGCTCACTATCTGGCCGGTGGTAATGTCGATAAGGTCGTGGATGCTCTCATCGCCGCGCACCGGGCGCAGATTCCTCTGCCGTTCGAGCGCTCGGCGGCCATCGACCTCGCCGGTCGCGATGTGCTCGAGGCCGTGCAGATGAGTGTCAATCCGAAGGTCATAGAGACGCCGGTCGTGTCGGCTGTCGCAAAGAACGGCATAGAGCTCAAGATCAAGGCACGCGTGACGGTTCGCGCCAATATCGACCGTCTCGTGGGCGGTGCTGGTGAGCCGACCATCATCGCACGTGTCGGTGAAGGTATCGTCACGACTGTCGGTTCTTCGGAGAGCCATAACGATGTGCTCGCGAACCCTGATGATATCTCGAAGACCGTGCTCGGCAAAGGACTCGATGCCGGTACGGCATTCGAGATCCTGTCCATCGATATCGCGGATGTCGACGTCGGACGCAACATCGGTGCTGAGCTCCAGACCGATCAGGCAGAGGCGGATAAGCGCATTGCGCAGGCCAAGGCTGAGGAGCGCCGCGCGATGGCTGTTGCGAAGGAGCAGGAGATGAAAGCCTATACGCAGGGGATGGAGGCCAAGGTCGTCGAGGCTCAGGCCGAGGTCCCGCATGCTATGGCTGATGCTCTGCGCTCGGGCAATCTCGGGGTCATGGACTACTACAACCTGAACAACGTACAGGCTGATACGGACATGCGTCAGGCGATCAGCAACGCCGGCAACGGTGGCAAGATCGCCGCTCCGAAGGCTCCGAAACCAGAAACGAAATAAGGGATAGCCATGGATATTCTCATCATCATCCTTGTATTCGCCATCTTCATCCTGCCGAATCTCCTGGACAAGAAGAAGCCGCCGGTACCGAAGAACAGGAGGAATATGCCACCGGTAGATATCAGACTGCCACGTACGCCTGACACGCTGCCCCAGCCGCAGTTGCCGCAGCAGCCACGCCGTCAGCCACAGCCCATAGCGACGCATACGTCAGGCGGTCCTGCATCGCATCCGGAGCGTCAGATGGAGGGAAATCGTCAGCCAGCGCCGCAAAAATCGCGTTTGGGCTTCGAGATACCGGAGCTGCGTAATGCTCCGACACGGGAATCTGAGCCGGCAGGCTATGAGGTCGATGGCGTCTATCGCGATGCTGGTACTGTCCTATCTGATATGGCCGAGCGCTATCGGGAGGAAATGGCCGACCGGGAGCACGAACTGGCCTATGAACTGAAGCGCAAGCAGGAAGAGGCGCAGGTGCGGGCAGCTGAGCAGGCAGCGTATGTGAAGCAGGCTCAACTGCCCCTGTCGCCGGAGCAGGCGGCCATCCAGGAAGAAAAACGACAGGCAGCACTGCATCTGACTCCGGAAGCGGCATTGAATGCGGTTGTATGGGCTGAGGTTTTGGGGCAGCCGAAAGCGCACCGTATCGGATACAGGAAGCGTCACTGAGGCAAATGGTACAGCAAAAAATCGTTGCTCATCAATATGACACAGTATATACATGACAAAAGCTTGTATTTGTGGTATCCTTAGTAAAGCAGTTTGTTCAACGATGAACGAATTGTCGAGTCAGGGGAACAGATTGCTGCAGATAGGCAAATAAAAATTTGTAGGTGATAACTTTGGCAAAAACAAATGCCATGTTTGAAGTGATACAAGCCGATCTCGAGGTGCTGGAAAGCCGGCTGATGCGCGATGTGACTGCGGACAGCGCGATCGTGACATCCGTAGGACGCCATATCCTCGAATCCGGGGGGAAGAGACTGCGCCCGGCGCTTTGTATTCTTTCTGCTCGCGGTGGTCAGAATTTCGATTTGGAGCGCGTGCTTCCTATTGCCGAGTGCCTGGAACTGCTGCATACTGCTTCCCTTATGCATGATGATGTCATAGATGAAGCGGATACTCGTCGCGGTGCCATTACAGCCAATGCCAAATGGGGCAATCAGATCGCAATTCTGACCGGCGACTTCATATTTGCTAAAGCATTCAGTCTTGTTGCGACAAAGGATTATGACTCGTATATCATCTCCCGCCTCGTCAATCTCGTCTGTGATCTCAGTGTGGGCGAGATCGATCAGGATGAAAGTGTCTATCAGGCTGTCACAGATGAGGCAGACTACTATAGTCGCATACAGAAGAAGACGGCTGACTTCCTCGAGGTATGTGCCGAGGTCGGCGCTCTGATCGGTGGCATGAGCCGTGAGGAGGCACGCCGGATGGCCGCTTATGGTCATGCCATCGGCATGGCTTTCCAGGTGACGGATGACCTGCTCGATGTTCTGCAGACCTCGGAGCAGATAGGGAAACCGGTTGGCAACGACATCCGTCAGGGTATCGTGACGCTGCCGGTCATACGGGCGATGGCTGTCAGCCCCGATGCTGCCGAGCTGCGCAATATAGTGACGAATCCGGAAATGACGGATGATGATGTGCAGCGGGCGCTCGATATCGTGCTGGCTACTGATGGCGTAGACGTAGCGAAAGCCAAGGCTGACCAATACCTCGATGAGGCCCGTCAGGCGTTGCCAGACAGCCTGCCGCAGGAGATATATGATCCCTTTATCGAAGTGGCAGATTTCATAGGTGAGCGTGATTTTTAAGTAGGAGACAGTAGATGTTTGGAATAGGTATGCCGGAGCTCATCCTGATATTGATCGTCGGCCTCGTGGTATTCGGGCCGGGCAAACTGCCTGAGATCGGGCGCTCGCTCGGCAAGGCGATGCGCGAATTCCGCAAGGCATCAGATGCCTTTACCGCTGCGATGAATGCCCCGGAAACGGCGAAGACCGTCGTCAAGGATAAGGCAAAAGAAAAAGTCAAGCAGGCGGCATGGGGGGCAGACAACCCGCCACCTGATCCGTCGCTCAAGCGCGAAGAGGTAGTAGCGGCAGAAGCTGCAGCTGCGAAGACGGCCGAGTCGGCTGCAGCTCCGGCACCAGCGGCTGACGTGCCAGTAGCTGCCAGCGAGCAGCAGCCGGCAGCCACCGAAAAAGAGATGAGCAGTGCGGATGATGTGCCGGCCGAGCAGCAGTCAGGCTATCAGCCGCCCACGCAGGAGTCGGTCCGCGCCCAGCTGGTGGCCGATGGGAAGCTGGAACCAGCTGCCGCCCAATCCGCTGCAGGAGAAAAGCCGGCTACCCAACCGGCGGCCTCGGATCATCCGGATAATAAGTGAGAAATTAAAGCCTTTGCTTTATGCATAGGCTTTTTTTCATAAAAAAAATTTATACTTATCCGAAGTGCTGCATTGAGATTTTGGCGCCATACTTGTATAATAGAAGAGGCATGATTTTATCAGATTGGATAATGTTTTAGGAGGAAAAGAAGCATGTTTGGATTGGGAGTACCTGAGTTAGTCATCATCCTGATAATAGGTCTGGTTCTGTTCGGCCCGGGCAAGCTGCCGGATGTCGGCAAGGCTCTGGGCAAAAGCATAAGAGAGTTCAAGGCTGCAAGCAGCGAGACGGCTGAAGAGGATAAGCAGCCGAAGAATGTCACTGAGTCTACGAAGGAGATTGCGGAAAAAACGGAGCAGAAATAATCTATGGCGGATACACCTACGGAAAATAACACGACGGCTCTGACGGTAGCTGAGGGGCCAGCTGAGGGGCCAGCGGAGGGGGCAGCTCCAGAGGACGAGGAGACTGAGGCTCTGGATGACGGCAGCATGACGCTCATCGAGCATCTGACCGAGCTGCGCAGCCGCATCATAAAATGTCTGATTGCCATAGCGCTGGGAAGTTGCGTGGGCTTCTACTTCATCGATGACATCATGCACTATCTGACGCTGCCGGCGGGCAAGCTGTACTATCTGCAGCCGTCGGAGGCCTTCTTTACCTACATAAAGGTCGCAATCGTCGTCGGCTTCCTGCTGGCGCTTCCGGTCGTCTTCTATCACGTCTGGCGGTTCTTCCTGCCGGCACTCACCAGAGCCGAGCGCATGGTCTTGGGCATCATAGTCCCGACGTCGGTCATATTGTTCTTCCTGGGCCTGGCATTCTCGTTCTTCCTGGTCCTGCCGGCTGGTGTGCGGTTCTTCCTGAGCTTTGGCAATATGGAGCTCGAAGCCCTGTTCTCGGTCGATAAATATTTTGATTTCGTCATCATGTTCGTGCTGCCGTTCGGCTTCGTATTCGAGCTGCCGCTCATCATTACGATATTGGGCAAGATGGGGCTGATTACGTCGGCCTTCCTGAAGCGTCATATACGCATGGTGATATTCCTTTCGTTCGTCATCGGTGCGGTCATCACTCCGACGCCGGATATATTCACCCAGTCGATGATCGCCCTGCCGATGATATTGCTTTACGGAGTGGGCTATCTGATCGTGCGCTATATATTGCATCGCTGATAGGGCTGGAGCGTGCTGCCATGCCTGAATAGGAGGAAAACAGTTGGCTTTTCAAGATCTCAGAGAATTCATAGACCTGCTCGAGCAGCGTCACCTGCTGAAGCGCATCAAGACCGAGGTCGACCCGGAACTCGAGATAACCGAGATCACGGACCGCGTCTCGAAAATGAAAGGCGCGAAGAACGTGGCCCTGCTGTTCGAGAATGTGCGCGGTAGCAGCATGCCGGTGCTCATGAATGCTTTCGGCAGCTATGAGCGCATGGCTCTGGCTCTCGGTGTCGAGAAACTGGACGATGTGGCTGATGATCTGCGGGATATGCTCAAGATTCCCTATATATCGCCGCAAAACAAGTTCATGGCCATGACGCAGATACTGCCGAAGATAAAGAACGCCATAAAGTTCCCGAAATATGTGAAGAATGCGCCGTGCCAGGAAGTGATAAATACCGAAAATCCGTCGCTCGACGAGCTGCCGATTCTGAAATGCTGGCCGCAGGATGGTGGCCCGTTCATCACGCTGCCGCTCGTATTCACGAAGAATCCGGCTACAGGCAAGCGCAATGTCGGCATGTACCGGCTGCAGAAATACGATAGCCGGACGACGGGCATGCACTGGCACATCCACAAGAACGGCGCCGAGAATTTCCGCGATACGAAGGCTGCCGGTGGCGAGAAGATCGAGTGCGCCGTAGCCATCGGCACGGATCCGGTGCTGACCTATGCGGCTACGGCTCCGCTGCCGCGTGATGTCGATGAGATGATATTCGCTGGCTTCCTGCGCCACGAGCGCGTCGAGCTGGTCAAATGCAAGACCGTCGATATCGAGGTTCCGGCGACAGCCGAGATCATACTCGAGGGCTATGTGCGCACGGACGAAGTGCGCAGTGAGGGGCCGTTCGGCGACCATACGGGCTACTACTCGTTGGCAGATGACTATCCGGTATTCCATATCACGGCCATCACGCATCGCCGCGATGCCATATACGCCGCTACGGTCGTAGGTCGGCCACCGATGGAGGATTGCTATATCGCAAAAGCGACCGAGCGCATATTCCTGCCGCTGCTGCAGCAGATGCTGCCGGAAATCGTCGACATCAATATGCCGCTCGAGGGCGTGTTCCACGACTGCGTGCTCGTCTCGATCAAGAAGCAGTATCCCATGCATGCGCGCAAGGTCATGCATGCTTTGTGGGGCATGGGGCAGATGATGAATGTCAAGATGATCATCGTCGTCGATGCCCATGTCGATGTGCAGGATGTCTCGCAGGTGGCTTGGCGTGTATTCAACAATATCGACGCGGAGCATGATCTCGAGATCGTGCATGGACCGCTCGATGTGCTCGACCACTCCTCACCTATGGCCAAGTGGGGAGCAAAGCTCGGCATCGACGCTACCAAGACATGGCCGGAGGAAGGTCATACCCGGGAGTGGCCGGATGAAATCGAGATGACGGCCGACGTGAAGGCGCGCGTGGACGCGAAATGGAAGGAGCTAGGGCTGGATTGAGTGTAGATACATCGACTACCGGCCTGAGCATCCCCCAGAAGCTCAAAGCGCATATTAACAATGTAGCCCTGCACCATACGCTGTTCGACCTGCCGTATGCCTTTCTGGCAGCACTGCTGGCGACGGACGGGCACCCGGGCATCTGGAATCTCGTCTGGATCGCGCTGGCTATCACAAGCGGCCGGGCAGCCGCCCTCGCTATGGACAACCTCGTCGATCTGCGCTATGACAAGCAGCAGCCGCGCATGAGCTACCGCGCCATGGTCAAAGGCGAGATAACGCCCACAGAGGCAAAGGTGTTTATCATCGTGATGCTCGGCATCATGGTGCTCGCGGTACTGCAGCTGGCTCCGATATGCATCTATCTGCTGCCGGTGGCGGCGTTGCCGTGCCTGATTTATCCCTATATGAAGCGCGTGACGGGCTGGGTGCATATGTTCCTGGGACTGGCCATAGCCATGGCTCCAGCCGGCGGCTGGGTGGGAGTGACCGGCGAGGTCACTTTGCCGCTCATCGTGCTTTGCACGGCGGTAGCGCTCTGGATTGGTGCTTTCGACGCGATGTACGGAGCTCAGGACGAGGAATTCGACCGCGCTCACGGACTTCATTCGCTGGCCGTCAGCTACGGGGCCCGTGGGGCTTTCCGCATTGCTTCGGCCTGCCATGTGCTGTGCATAGGGCTGTTCGTGCTGCTCGGGACGATGCTCGGGCTCGGAGCGCTGTATTACTTCAGCGTTTTCCTGGCAGGCTGCGTGCTACTCTACCAGCATATGATCGTCACGCCGACTGATTTTCATCGCGTTACGCAGGCCTATTTCATGCGCAACAGTCTCGTGCCGCTCGTGATGCTGGTATGCACCTGGATCGATTTCGTCATGCGGGCGTAATCGAGCTACCTGATGACCGTTTCAATAAAATTGTCGTGCTCCTCAAAATGCCGACAGGGATTGAAACAACGGTTGCAGGCAATAAAGAGATATAGTGATAGAGCAGGAGGTCTACATGACAGCAAGAATATTATACGGCAAGGAATTTGCAGCTCAGTTCAAGGCTGATGCCGGAGAACGGGCTGCGGCACTGCAGAAGCAGTACGGCGTAACGCCGGGGCTGGCCGTCATCATCGTCGGCAGCGACCCTGCCTCTCAGGTCTATGTCCGCAACAAGCACAAGGCCTGCGAGGCGCTCGGGATATATTCCGAAGTCATAGAGATGCCCGCGGAGACGACGAAGGAGGAACTGCTGGCGAAGATCGATGCGCTGAATGCGGATGAGCGGATCCATGGCATCCTCGTACAGCTGCCGCTGCCAGCGGCCATTGCTGCTGATGAGTCGGAGATATTGAACCGCATCAGTCCGGATAAGGATGTCGATGGCTTCCATCCGGTGAATGTCGGACGGCTGGGCATCGGGGAGCCGGGGATGGTGCCCTGCACACCGGCCGGCTGCGTAAAGATGCTCGAGCTGGCTGGCCTGCCCGTGGATGGCCAGCGGGCAGTCGTCATCGGCCGCAGCAACATCGTAGGCAAGCCTATGGCCAACCTGCTTCTGCAGCACAATGCCACAGTGACCGTGTGCCATTCGCATACAAAGGACTTGCCAGCCATAACGCGGGAGGCCGATATTCTCGTGGCTGCGATAGGCAAGCCGAAATTCGTCACGGCCGATATGGTGAAGCCGGGGGCTACCGTCATCGATGTCGGCATCAACCGCATCGCTCCGAAAAAGCTGGTCGGCGATGTCGATTTCGAGGCAGTCAAAGAAATTGCCGGCGCGATAACGCCCGTCCCGGGCGGCGTGGGCGTGCTGACCGTAGCCATGCTGATGGAGAATGTGGTGACGGCTTGCGAGCGCCAGCTGGCTCAGAACCATTAAACAAAATATCGTGTAAGACATTGATTTTTTTCTCTAAGCTTTTTATGACAAGCCCGCACGCCATATTGGCAAGATGAACAGAAGGTGTGTAGCTTGTAATTGGTATATGGTATGTGTTTTAGGGAGAGATGCATGTTATGAAGACGGATGTCGAGATAGCTCAGGAAGCAGAAATGAAGCCAATCCAGGAAATCGCCGCCAAGCTGGGCATAACGGACGACGAGCTGGAACTGTACGGGAAATACAAGGCCAAGGTCACGACGCAGGCCTGGAAACGTATCAAGGATCGTCCGAACGGCAAGCTCATACTCGTAACGGCCATCAATCCTACGCCGGCCGGCGAGGGCAAGACGACGACGAGCATTGGCCTGGCGGATGCGCTGGCCCAGCAGGGCAAGAACGTCGCAGTCGCGCTGCGCGAGCCGTCGCTCGGTCCCTGCTTCGGTCTGAAGGGCGGCGCTGCCGGCGGCGGCTATGCCCAGGTCGTGCCGATGGAGGATATCAACCTGCATTTCACAGGGGATTTCCATGCCATCACGACGGCTCACAACCTGCTCGCAGCAGTGCTGGACAACCATATCCATCAGGGCAATGAGCTCGATATCGATGTGCGGCGCGTCGTGTGGAAACGCGTGCTGGATCTGAATGACCGGGCGCTGCGCCATGTCGTGGTCGGACTCGGCGGCAAGGCTCATGGCGTACCGCGTGAAAGCGGATTCGATATCACGGTGGCTTCGGAGATGATGGCCATCCTCTGCCTGGCTGACGATCTCATGGATCTCAAGAAGCGTCTGGGCGAAATCGTCGTTGCCTATACCAGGTCAGGGCGTCCGGTCCGGGCGAAGGAACTGCATGTCACCGGAGCGTTGACGCTGCTGTTCAAGGACGCCATCAAGCCGAATATCGTGCAGACGCTCGAGGGGACGCCGGCATTCGTGCATGGCGGTCCGTTCGCCAACATCGCTCATGGCTGCAACTCCGTCATGGCTACGAAGTACGCATTGAAATACGCAGACTATGTCGTCACGGAGGCCGGCTTCGGTGCTGACCTCGGCGCTGAGAAATTCCTCGATATCAAGTGCCGTTTCGCTGGCATTCATCCGGATGCCGTCGTCATCGTAGCTACGGTCAGAGCCCTGAAGATGCATGGCGGCCTGGCCAAGAACGAGCTCGACAAGGTAGATATGGCAGCGCTCGACAAGGGGACCGCCAATCTGACCAAGCACATAGAGAATATAAAGAAATTCGGCCTGCCGGCAGTCGTGGCCATCAATGAGTTCCCGACGGACAAACCGGAGGAGATCGCCTTCGTCGAAAAGAAATGTCAGGAGCTCGGCGCCGAGGTAGCACTGTCCGAGGTCTGGGCCAAGGGCGGCAAGGGCGGCCTCGAACTCGCTGATAAAGTAGAAGCCGCGATGAAGCAGCCGGCCGATTTCCACTTCATGTACGATGTGGAGCAGTCCATCCCAGAGAAGATTACGGCGGTGGCACGCGAGATCTATGGCGCTGACGGCGTCGACTTCACTCCGGCTGCCCGAAAGCAGCTGGCTGAGATTGAGAAGCTCGGCTTTGACAAGATGCCGGTCTGCATCGCGAAGACGCAGTACTCGCTCTCAGACGACAAGGACAAACTCGGCCGTCCGACCGGTTTCCGCATAACGGTCCGCGAGCTCAGCGTATCGGCTGGCGCGGGATTCGTGGTAGCGTTGACGGGCAACATCCTGACGATGCCAGGCCTGCCGAAGCATCCGGCGGCATTCGATATGGATATTGATGCGGATGGCAAGATTACAGGCTTGTTCTGAAGCGTATATCATTATGTAAATAAGGGGGCCTGCATATGCAGCGTATCTCGGTAGAATTGGTACCGCGCAGCAGCGAGGAGCTGAAGGCTGATTTGGAATTCCTCGAGCGGTACAAGGATTTAGTGGGAGTAATCAATGTCCCGGACCTCCTGCGGCTCGATATCCGCAGCTGGGAGGGAGCGGGCATCGCCAGAGAATATTATCCGGCAGCCATGCCGCATATACGGGCCATGGATATCGACCTCGATCAGGAACTGCCCATGAAGGCATACCTGCGCGAGCACGGCATAAAGGAAGTACTCGTCATCGAGGGCGATCCGCCACAGAGCATGGCGCATGAGACGTACCCGACGACGAGCACGGACGTCATCCGCAAGTTCCGCGAGGAAATGCCGGAAGTGACCGTCTATGCCGGTATCGATCAGTACCGCTCCTCGATGCGTCAGGAGCTTTACCGTATCAAGCGGAAGAAACAGGCCGGAGCAGCCGGTTTCTTCACCCAGCCGTTCTTCGATATGCGCTATCTGGCGATATATGCCGATATGCTGCAGGGACTGAATATCTACTGGGGCGTATCGCCCGTACTGTCGGCCCGTTCGCAGAGCTACTGGGAGCGCAAGAACAATGTCGTGTTCCCTTCGGATTTCGCGCCCACGTTGGAATGGAGCACGGATTTCGCGCGACAGGTCATGCAGTGGACGCGTGACCATGACGCCAATATCTATATCATGCCGATAAAGACGGGGCTGCAGGAATATCTGACAGGCGTCTTTGCCTGACAGGGGCTGGACAGCCTGATACTGGATGTTCACTCATCGTGTAGGATAGGAGAGAGCATATGTTTAAGATTCTGAAAAAGGAAGAGATGGTCCCGAATGTGTTCGCTATGACCATAGATGCACCGCGCATAGCGAAGAAAGCTCAGGCAGGTCAGTTCGTCGTATTGCGCATCGATGAGAAAGGCGAGCGCATCCCGCTGACCATCGCCGACTATGATCGGGAGACCGGTGAGATACTCATCGTATTCCAGCCGATCGGTGCCTCGACGCAGCAGCTGGCTCAGCTGGAGGCTGGCGATGCGCTGCTGGATTTCGTCGGACCGCTCGGCCAGCCCTCCGTCATAAAGAAATTCGACGGCACGGTCGTAGTCGTTGGCGGTGGTATCGGCGTGGCGCCGATTTATCCCATCGCCCGCGCCATGAAGGCTGCTGGCAACAAGGTCATAGCCATCATGGGAGCGAAGAATAAGGATATCCTCATCATGGAGGACTATATGAAGCAGGTCACCGACGAGATACTCGTCACGACGGACGATGGCTCTCGCGGTATCAAGGGCTTCGTCACCTACGCGGTACAGGAGCTCATCGACCGCGGTGAGAATATCGCGCAGATCACGGCCATCGGCCCTGGCATCATGATGAAGAGCGTGGCTGATGCTACGCGCGAGGCCGGCATCCGGACCATAGTCAGCCTGAATCCGCTCATGGTCGATGGCACGGGCATGTGCGGTTGCTGCCGCGTCATCGTCGGCGGCGAGGTTCGTTTCGCCTGCGTCGACGGACCGGAGTTCGACGGACATCAGGTCGATTTCGGCAATCTCATGAACCGCGGCCGCATGTACCGCGGCGAGGAAGCCGAGGCCAAGGATCACGTCTGCAGGATAGGGCTGCACTGAGGAGGAGATTATCATGGCGATATCGATGAAGAAGCATGAGATGCCGGTGCAGGCTCCTGCTGACCGCATCCATAATTTCGATGAAGTGGCACTGGGATATGATGAGGAGACGGCCGTAGCTGAGGCGGAGCGCTGCCTGCACTGCAAGGTGCCGCAGTGCCGCAAGGGCTGCCCCGTATCCATAGATATACCGGCGTTCATCGCAAAGATAAAAGAGCGCGATTTCGATGGCGCGATAGCGAAAATCAAGGAGTCGAACGCCCTGCCGGCAATCTGCGGCCGTGTCTGCCCGCAGGAGAATCAGTGCGAGAAACACTGCATACTGGCCAAGAAGGGCGAGGCAGTCGCCATCGGCCGTCTCGAGCGCTTTGCGGCAGATACGTTCATGGCGAAGAACGAGCCGGTGCAGCCAGCGGCCATCGCTCCCGATGCCCAGAAAGTCGCCGTCATCGGTGCCGGTCCGGCCGGTCTGTCCTGTGCCGGCGACCTCGCGAAGCGCGGCTACAAGGTCACGGTATTCGAGGCGCTGCACAAGGCGGGCGGCGTGCTGTCCTACGGCATCCCGGAGTTCCGTCTGCCAAAGGACAAGGTTGTGCAGCGCGAAATCGACAATATCAAGCAGCTCGGTGTCGATATAGAGCTCGACTGTGTAGCCGGCCGCCTGTTCACGGTCGATGAGCTGCTCGATGAAGAGGGTTTTGATGCCGTATTCATCGGTACCGGTGCCGGCCTGCCGCGGTTCCAGAACATACCAGGTGAGAATCTCAATGGCGTCTATTCGGCGAATGAATTCCTGACGCGCACGAATCTCATGAAAGCCTACAAGTTCCCGGAATATGCTACGCCGATCCATGTGGGCAAGAAAGTCGCTGTCGTAGGCGGCGGCAACGTGGCGATGGATGCCGCCCGCACGGCCATGCGTCTGGGTGCAGACGAAGTCAGCATCGTCTACCGTCGCAGCGAGGCGGAGCTGCCGGCCCGCAAAGAGGAAGTTGGCCATGCCAAGGAGGAGGGCATACAGTTCCGCCTGCTGAACAATCCGGTCGAGATCTATGGCGATGATAAAGGCTGGGTAACCGGCATGCGCTGCATAAAGATGGAGCTGGGCGAGCCGGATGCCTCGGGACGTCGCCGTCCCGTACCCATAAAGGGCTCGGAGTTCGATATGGATGTTGATACGGTCATCATAGCGATAGGTACAGGTCCGAATCCGATCATCATGCAGACGACGCCGGGACTCGAGACGACGAAGCGCGGCAACATCGCTGCGGATGAGTTGGGCGCAACCTCGAAACCAGGCGTATTCGCCGGCGGCGATATCGTCACGGGCGCTGCGACCGTCATCCTGGCCATGGGGGCCGGACGCAAGGCAGCCGCAGCTATCGATGAATATCTGCAGAGCAAGAAATAAAGCTTCAACCTAACCAGATAGGGACAAGCCAGGTCAACGGCAGTATGTTGCCTGGCTTGTTTTTCTCTTAACATATTCGATTCATTCCAATGACAAACAGAAGGCAGGTGCTGGATTCCTATGATGGATTTCACGGCCATAGATTTCGAGACGGCTACTGCAGCCCGCGATTCGGCTTGCAGCGTAGCCGTTATCGAGATAAAGGATGGCCGGCTGCATGATTCTTACTATACATTGATCAAGCCACCGGGCAATAAATACAACTGGTTCAACACGAAGATTCATGGCCTGAAGGCCAGGGATACGGCCACTGCCCTCGATTTTGCCGGTATATGGCCGGAGCTCAGTCCCTACCTGACTGGGCATATCGTCGTCGCGCATAATGCCCGCTTCGATATGAGCGTACTCAGTGCCTGTCTCGACCGTTACCAGTTGCCACATCCCGATTTCCGCTACTGCGATACGGTGGCGATATCGCGCAAGGTATGGCCGGAGCTCGAGAATCACAAGCTCGACACGGTCGGCAGCTATCTGAATTTCGATTTTCATCACCATAATGCCCTCGACGATGCCAAAGCCTGCGCCATCATACCATTGCGGGCCGGCCGTCAGCTGGCAACGGATGATCTGCCGACGCTGGCCAGCCGGCTGGGGATCAGTGTGAAAACATTTGCGGCGCTGCGGCTCAGCGCCAGGGAGCGCGGCGTGAAACTGCAATCCGGCAGGCGCTGGCATCGTCGCCTGAGCGACTAATACCGAATGTCATTTTTAGAGAATATGGATGGACAAATGAACCGGAGAACATTTATATTTGGGGGAGCAGCGACGATCGTGGCAGCAGGATTCGGCAGCTATCAATTCGTACATGGGCAGAAGTTCGGCCGGCCGTCATTCGGCAGCTTTGCGCCGGAGCGCTGGGAACGCATGCTGGCATCACCTCATTTTCAAAATGGCCAGTTCCAGAATCTGGTGCCGGTAGACGTCATGGCGAACCGCAACGACAGCAAACTCGGCGGTATGATAAAATTCTTGTTCCGGGATAAATCCCATCTGGCCCCCCGGGATACCATGCTGACGCAGAAAATCGATCTGGGCAGCCTGCCGTTGGAGAAGGATATCGCCATGTGGCTGGGGCACTCTTCTTTCTATCTGCAGCTCGCGGGGCATCGCATATTGATAGACCCGGTGTTTTCTTCGTATGCTTCGCCGCTGTTCTTCATCAACAAGGCCTTCAAGGGCTCGAATGCCTATGCACCGGCGGATTTTCCGCCCATCGATGTGCTCGTACTGACGCACGACCATTGGGACCATCTCGATTATCCGACGGTCATGGCGCTCAAGCCGAATATAAAGGAAGTCGTGTGCCCGCTCGGTGTCGGCGAATACTTCGAGCAGTGGGGCTTCGAACCGGCAAAAGTTCACGAGGGAGACTGGTACGATAAAGTGACCATCGATGACAAGTTGTCGATAACGATACTGCCTTCACAACATTTTTCTGGTCGCTTCTTGAAGGCGAACCCGACGTTATGGGCCGGATTTGCCTTTGTCACTCCGCAGCGCCGTGTATATTGCAGCGGCGACGGTGGCTATGGCGATCATTTCAAAATCATCGGCGAGCGCTTCGGCGGCTTCGATCTCGCACTGATGGAGAATGGTCAATACAATATGCAGTGGCATCATATCCACAATCTGCCGGAGGAGACTGCCCAGGCAGCTGTCGATGTCAAGGCCCGCCGCGTGATACCGGCTCATAGCGGGAAATTCGCGCTGGCCTATCATGACTGGGACGAGCCGTATCGCGACCTCGTCAGATATTCGCGCGACAAAAACTACCAGTTGCTGACTCCGATGAATGGCGAACCTGTATATCTGGATGACGATAAGACATTCGATTATTGGTGGAACAACATGTCTTGACATACAAAAAATCCTCTGTTGAGCAGACAGAGGACCTTTTGCTGTGTAGATATTTTAGGAGAGCTTCAGGCTTTCAGCAGATATATCCGCGTATCTACTGTTGAGATTGATTATCATCTCGAGCCTGTATATAATATAGCATAGATGATAAAAATTATCAATAGAAAAAACAAAATTTTTTGAGGTCATTTTATGAAATTTAGCGAATTCATGACCGGGATGAGGAAGGCACCGCTGCGGCACATATATCTGCTGGCGGGTGAGGAGCACTATTATATCGAAAAAGCCTGGCAGGCCATCCTGAAGAAACTGTTCCCGCAGGGAGACTATGGCGATGCCATACAGAAACGGGCCGGCAGCATCGATCCGGAAGACTTGATCGAGGCCATCAATTCCGTGCCCTTTCTCAGCGAATACAATATCATATTGCTACAGGATACGACGCTGTTTAAGGCTGACAAAAGCAAGAAGGCAGAGAAAGGCCGGGCTGTCGACAGGAGTCTGGATGATCTGCTGGCCGTGCTGGCTGATATGCCGGAATACACGTATCTCATATTCATGACCGGGGACAAGCCGGATAAGCGCAAGAAGCTGTACAAGACGGTGGCTGAATATGGTGTGGTCCTGGAGGCTGAGCCGGTGAAGCCCTGGAACATCGATGAATGGCTCACGGTCAGGCTTCAGGAACTGCAATGCCGCTTCGACCGTGAGGCTGCCTTGTATTTTCACCAGCTGGTCAGCGTCATGCAGCCGCTGTCGCTTGAATTTCTCGACCAGCAGCTGAGCAAGCTGGAGTTGTTGTCCGGCCCGAAGACCGGCGGAATGCGGCTCATCACGAGGGAAACGCTTGTAGAGCTGTTTGCCGGTTTGCCCGAGGTCTCGATATTCGCATTGCTCGACGCAATCAGTGAGCAGGATGCAGGCAAAGCCATGCTGATATTGCGTCGCCAGCTGACCGAGGGAACGTATTTCACCGTCCTGATCGCGCTGCTGACGCGTCATGTGCGGCAGCTCTGGCAGGCCCAGCGCCTGTATCGGCGCGGCATCCGGGGCAAGGCCCTCGGCAAGCCTATGGGGCTCAATCCTTTCATTGCTGGAAAGCTGGGAGACGCGGCAGCAAGATTTTCCCCGCAGGTACTCCACGATTCGCTGTTGGGACTTATCGATGCTGATTATCTGCTGAAGAATGGTCAGGCGGGTAACGAGGTGCTGGAGAATATCGTGCTGCAGCTCTGTCGCGTCGGTTGTCGGTCCGGGGCCTGATGTGGTATGGTAAGGATGTGACAGGAAATGGAACAAGGTCAGACTAAGAAAATATTGCTGGCTGGCGGCCTTGGCTTCTGCCAGGTCCGTTTGCGGCAGGTATTCCAGAAAGAAGGCTGGCAATGCTGGTCGCGTCCCTCGGCGATGGCCGCAGCCGATGATGACCGGTCACATCTCTATGAGCTGATGCGCACCGAGAACATCCCCGTCGTGATGTATATGCTCGGCCGTCCGCAGACGGTGTCCGAGGGGGAGCAGGAACTGCAGCATCTGCTGGGATTCCTGCACGTCATGACGGATATTCTGTCGGCTACCGCTGCCTATGGCGGCGATTTGCACAGCTTTTACCTGATCTCCTATACGGCCGCCGACGATACGGCCCGCAATCAGGAAGTGCTGCCGCAGGCGGCTGCCATGGCGGAGCAGGTTGTGTCCATTTGGGCGCAGAGTCATGACGTCAGACTGGGGCTGTTGCGGCTGCCAGAGATCTACGGGCCGGGGGATGATATAGCGCGCAGCCTGCTGAGCCGCTGGTTGTCCAGAATCCTGCCGGTGGAACAGCAGCAGGCTTTGCAGATACCGCCGGCAGATTTCGTCGTGCCCGATCTGGCTGAAGCGACGGATATGGCCGTGGACGATGCAGGGAGGCTCCAGCACTATATGACGGATATCGTCTATGTGGATGATGCCGTCTATGCTATGGCAGCAGCGGTCCTGCGCGAGTTCGAGGGACGGCTGACGATAGCGACAGGGAACGGTATATCTGTCGCGGCGCTGTGGCAGGAACTGACTCGTCTGACCGGCAAGCAGGTCGCAGCCTATGTACGACCGGTTTACCAACACGCCGCTGCCGGTGATGCGGCGTCAGCTGGCGAGTCCCGGCCGCGCCTGATGCTGATGCCGTCCTCGCGGCAGGTGTCTGCAGAACGTATGGCGGAGGAGGAACTGGGGTGGCACTGTCGTTATGATACGGCCACAGGACTGGCGGCACTCTGGGAGGACATCCGGTGCCGAGGCCGGCAGGCTGTCGCACGTCGGGATTTCATCCGGCATCAGAGCCGCTGGCAGACCTGGCGCCGGCGGTCCGTACCATATGTCGAGAATATCGTCGGAGCTATGCTTATGAGCGGGGTGGCTTTCCTGCAGGGCGGCACGCCGATCAACCATCAGACCGGTCTCGATATGAATTTCATCTATATCGGCACCATGGGGCTGCTCTACGGGAAGCTGCAGGCAGGGCTTGCGATGCTGTTCTCGCTCGTCATGCTCATATCCGGCTGGCTCCTGCAGGGACGGGAACTGGCCTCACTGGCTTATCAGCCGCAGAGCTCCATGCATGTCATACTCTATATATTCGTAGCGGTTCTGACCGGGTATTTTGCTGACAGTCGCCGCTATGAGCGTCAGGAAGCCAGCTGGCATGAAGAGCAGGCCCGGGAGCGGTTTGATTTCCTGCGTCATCTGTATAACGAGAATCAGCAGATCAAAGACAGGCTCTACCATCAGATCGTGAACTCCGATGACAGTATCGGTCTATTGTACAGCATCGTACGCCGCCTCGACTCCGTGCGCATGGAGGATGTGTTTACCCAGGCGGCAGCCGTGACTTCGCAGATCATGGGGACGCGCGATATCGCGCTCTACGTGATGGGGCAGGATCGTCTCTACATGCGTCAGAAGATACATATGGGGCCGACAGCCGCTACTCAGCCTCGGTCACTGCGCATCGATGATTATCCATATCTGCAGACACTGGTGCAGGAGCATCATATCTTCGTTAATCGGGAGCTCGTAAAGAACTATCCCGATATGGCGGCACCAATCGTATATCAGGGCGAGGTTATCGCGGTGGTGCAGATATTCGGATTGCAGTTCAACCAGTGGAGCCTGCATCAGCAGAACCTGCTGTCCGTTACGGCCCGGCTCATCGCTGCCTCCATGGGGCGGGCGTATGAGTACGAGCTGGCTGTAGCCGCTGAACGATACATAGCCGGGACACGTCTGCTGAAGCCTGACGAACTGGATGCCATAAGGCAGGAGCTCCGCAGCCGCCGGACGGTGACCGGCAATTATCCCGTCAGCATTCTCAGGGTGGATATGACAGGAATCGATTTCCAGACTCTGGATCAGCGGCTCAGCCATACGATACGCAATGAGGATTTCGTGGGCGTGCATGGCGACGATGTCTATATCGTGCTGCCGGATGCCGATGCCGAAGTGGCAGCCATGGTACAGAAACGTCTGGCGAAGGCTGCGGTACAGACGGAGATATTGCCTGAAGCGGTCTGAGTGCCACTGCACGAGGGAGTGATGATGATGGGCTATATAAGCAGTATCGCTGGTCTGTCGGGCGGACCGTTCGCCATGGGGCATGCCTTCCTATGCCTGGGCTATTTCCTGCTCATGCTCATATTGCCATATCCGCTCGGAGCAGGCGGCTGGAGGCGCGGGCTCGTAGAGACCTGTCTCGTCGTCGTGCTGCCTGTCGCTGGTATCATCATGCTCGGGCTGTACCATATTGTCGTCACGCTGCTGCATCTGACGAAGGGGCATCCCCCGGAACAGCCTGATTACGGGATGGGGTTCTCGGTCGGACGACAGCTGCCGGAGAATGTCATACCGCTGAACGATGCATATCTGGTGGACAGTCAGCAGCAGAAGCGTTTTTTCTTCACGAATGCCATCAAGCAGGCTGTCGTCGACAACAACAATATCCTGAAGATGGCCGTTCATGATAAAGACCGCGAGATTGCTTACTACGCGGTGTCGATGCTGACGACGAAGATGGAGAAACTCGAAGCGCGCATATTCGCTCAGGAGGAGATGCTCCGACAGTTCGATGCCCGTGCGGATGCCGCCGATGCGCAGCCGGCATATGTCGATGCTCTGGCCGGGTATGAGCGGTTGCTGCATGAGTATCTGTCAGAGAAGGAGTTCGTGGATCACGTTTCCTGGCGTCTGAAACAGGCTGACTATATAAAACTATTGGAACGCCTTATCAAGATTCGTCCGCACAAAACCGATTACTATGTCCGTCTCGTGCAGCAACTGCTGGATACGGAGCGCTATCCCGAGGCGGAGTCTGTATGCCAGAGCATGCTGACCATATTTCCCCACGATGAAATCAGCTACCTGACGACGATAGCGCTTTATCAGGCATGGCATCAGCCTGGGAAAATGCAGGCCGTGCTGCAGCAGCTCAGGCGGGCACCGATCATGCTTTCAAATGAGGCGTTGCGCGTGATAAGGTTCTGGAGCCAGAAGCCAGCTGGGAGGAATGCAGATGAATAAGCGGGCTGTACTATTGATATGCGTACTGGTCATGGCGCTCGGACTGCTTGTCCAGTTCAACCGTATGGATGGCTTGCTGCGCCTGCTGCCTTCACGCAGCCACGATATCCATCTGACGGATACGGTCAGTCTGGATTCGGAGGAGGGGCGCGACCAGTATCTGATCATCTATGATCCGCTCAGCGTGCAGAGTGTGCTGACGCGGCATAACATCGTGAAGATGCTGGCCCAGCAGAAAAAATCAGTGACGGTGCGCAAGCTGAACGGTGAAGCATTGCCAGCCGCACAGGATGACGGTATAGAAGCCGTGGTACCGACCGCGGATGGGACATATGGCGATCTGCAGTCTTATAAGGGTGTACTGCTCATAACCGGCAATCTGGAGCAGGTAGCCGGCTGGGAGGAACTGTGCCAGTATGTCGCTGCCGGTGGCAATATGGCTGTACTGGAGCATGTCGATGAACATCTGGCAACGGAAGCACCGGCACGGCTGCAGGATATAGGCATCACTGCTCTGCAGGGCGTCCGTGTGGTGCCCGGATTGCAGATCGACAGTGATTTCTTGCTCGGAGGACGCGGCCTCCGGATCAGCAATGTCCGCGCCTATAATAACGAGTCTGCCGTCGTGCAGCTCGCGCCCGGGGCCAGGGTGGCCATGTCGGCGCTCGATGGCGTTCCCTTGCTATGGGAGTATGATGATGGTGCCGGAAAAATATTCGTCTACAATGGTCAGGAGCGCGATGATAAGACGAATCTCGGCGTATACAGCGCTATCGTCAGCCATATGGGAGAGGATACACTGTATCCGGTCATGGCGGCCAAATTGTTCTACATCGATGATTTCCCTGCTCCGGTCCCGGAGGGGAACGAGTCCCGTATCTATGAGGAACTGCACACAGATACGGCAGGGTTCTTCCGCAATATATGGTGGCCGTATATGCAGCAGAATGCCAAGGATTTCGGGCTCAAATATACCGGGGTCATCATAGAGACCTACGGCGACCAGGTCGATCCTCCCTTCGAGGGGACGCGTAAACAGGAGTCGCTGGACAGCGCGATCATATATGGGCGCGAACTGCTGAACATGGGCGGCGAACTCGGCCTGCATGGCTATAATCATCAGCCGCTGGCTCCGGCAGGCTATAACCAGGCTGCGCTGGATTACGTTCCCTGGCCGGATGAGTCCGCCATGATCGCCGCGCTGACAGAACTGCGGCGCTATGTAAAATCGCTTTATCCCGACTATGAGTTCCGCGTATACGTGCCGCCCTCGGACATACTCAGTCCAGAGGGGCGCGATGCCGTCTGCCAGGTATTTCCCGAAGTGAAGACATTCGCCTCGTTGCATGACGGGCTGGCCGAGGATAAAGCCTATTATCAGGATTTCGAGCAGGCGGCTGATGGGCGCTATGAGCTGCCGCGTCTGACCTCGGGCTACATCCCGACCGAATCCATGCAGTGGGATTTCGTATCGGCGGCGAACTACATCGGGATATTCTCCCATTTCGTCCATCCTGACGAGATCATGTACCCTGAGAGCCGGGACAAGACCTGGGCTCAGATGGAAGCGGCCCTGCAGTCCTGGCTGACTGATGTCGGGAGCCGGTTCCCCTGGCTGCAGGCGATGACCGCCTCGGAGGGGATGGAGGCGCTGTCCGACTATCTGAGCCTCGATTACCGCGTCCGGCGCAGTGCCGATCATATAGACATCGTGACGAATGAACTGCCGCGACCGGTTCATTTCGTACTGCGCACGGAACATGAGCCGGATGAGGCACAATCGACCGGCTGTACCATAGCACCCGCTGGTGAATATGGGCCGGGCGTATATATCGTGACGATGAACGCGGCGAAAGCCCGCATCGTATGGCGTGATGTCACCCCGGAAAGTCAGGAAAAGAAGTGACAAGTCTATGAAGATATGTCTGTTGACAGAGGGCTCTTATCCCTATGTCGTAGGCGGCGTCTCCTCCTGGTGCCATATGCTCATGGAGGGGCTGCCCGAATATGAGTTCAGTGTCTGCTCCATCGGTGCCGAGATGAAGGACAGAGGCAACTACAAGTACAAGCTGCCGCAGAATCTGACGAGAATCCAGGAAGAATTTCTCGATTCCATGCTCAGTCAGAAATCAAGCGGCATGTATGAGAACATATTGAGTCCCGATGAGCGAAATGCCTTGTATGAGCTCGTGACAGGCGACAAGCCGATCGATATCACGCAGCTCGTGAATATATTCCACCAGCGCGGCCGCTTTGCGAGTGCATTCGATATCTTCATGTCGAGCGATTTCTTCGACATCATAGAACAGGTCTACCGGGAGCGCTACAGCTATCTGCCGTTTACGGATTTCTTCTGGACGATGCGCTCCATGCTGTTGCCCTTGTTCTATCTGCTGCAGCAGAGACTGCCGGAGGCGGATGTCTATCACAGCGTGGCGACCGGCTACTGCGGGGTGATCGGGGCCATGGCTGCGACGGTCTATGGCAAGCCGTTCATGATTACCGAGCATGGCATATACTCCCGCGAGCGTGAGGTCGAGATCATAAAGAGCGACTGGGCCAAAGGCGATTTTAAATCTATATGGATACAATATTTCTATAATCTGGCCGGCCTGTCCTATGCTTCCGCTGATCATGTCTATACGTTGTTCGAGCATAATGCAGCAATCGAGCGCGACCTTGGCTGCGATTCGGAGAAGATCGGCATCATCCCGAATGGCATCCATATGGAGCGCTTTGCCGATATCGGCGAGCTGACGCCGCACGAAGGGCCGCTCACCATCGGTGCTGTCGTGCGCGTGGTACCGATCAAGGACATCGTAACCATGCTGCGGGCATTCTTCCTCGTCAAACAGGAATTGCCGGAGGCGAGGCTGATCATCATGGGGGGCTATGAAGAGGATCCCGAGTACTACGCGCTCTGTCGGCGGACTGTGGATATGCTGCGTCTCGACGATGTCGTATTCACGGGGACGGTGAACGTGCATGACTATATCCCGCAGCTTGATATCATGCTGCTGTCGAGCATCAGCGAAGGACAGCCGCTCGCCGTACTCGAGGGCCAGGCGGCACACAGACCGTTCATAACGACGGATGTGGGCTGCTGCCGGGAGCTGATATACGGAGGGACGGGGGATGACCTCGGCCCCGCCGGGGCCGTAGTGGCGCCGATGGATTTCGAGGCTATGGCAGCTGAGATACTGCGGCTGGGCCGGGACTTCGAGATGCGGCGGCACATGGGCAATGTCGGCTATGAACGCACGAAACGGTACTACAGATTCGAGCAGTTCATAGCTGCCTACCGGGATATCTATGCGCTGGAAGTCGGCCAGACAGGGAAAGGGTGAGGCTATATGGCCGGAGTTGGATTCGAGCTGAAAAAGCTGTTCCGGGCTCGTACAGCCGTCGGGCATATTCGCGCCTACACTTATTCGGCATTGATAACAGCCGGGCCGTTTGCATTCATGACCTGCATGATACTGGCGATACAGGTGCTGCTGTATCAGTATGCAGTTACGGATGCCGAGGCTGGCATATTCATGGGAGCCGTCGTTTATTCTTTTGTCTTTTCGCAGATATTCAGCAGCGGGTTCACGATGGTTGTGACCCGCTATCTGGCCGATTCGATCGCCGTGGGGCGCTACGCAGATATCACGGCGTCACTGTTCGGATTGCTGACGCTGCTGACGGTGGCGGGCGGCGTGGTCGCGGCCGTATTCCTCTGGCCCGGCCTGCTGCCTCCGTTCACGAAGCTGCTCATATACCTGTTCTTCCTGTTGCTTATGATGGCCTGGGGCGAGAGCATATATTTATCGGCGATCAAACATTACAAGCGGCTGCTCGTCAGCTATCTCTGGGGCTGCCTCGTCAGTATCCTGCTGACTTGGGGACTGCTGGCTGCGGACGGCACCAGTCTGGGGCTCTCGGCCTCGCAGTGCAGCCTGCTGGCGTTGTGTCTGGGCATCGGCCTTGTCGATCTGTTGTTTCTGTTGCATATAACGACTTATTTCGGTTGGCCGTCCGGGGGACTGAATTTTGCCTTCCTGCCTTATTTCGAGCGGCATTGGCGTCTGTTCCTGGTAGCTTTTTTCTACATGGCCGGCCTGTTCGCACCGAATATCATCATATGGCAGGGACCTGATGGGATCAGCGTGGCCGGTATATTCCGCTTTTCTCCGCGCTATGATGTATTGACGTTTTATGCCTTCCTATCCATACTGCCGCTCATGATGCTGTTCGTCGTATCGATGGAGACGCGCTTTTACGAGCGCTATGCGAAGTATTTCACCCTGATCACGCATGCCGGCAACTTCCGCCAGATTGATGACGCACGCAAGGATATGGTGCAGATCCTATGGTTCGAGCTGCGCCATATCGTGGAATTCCAGTTCGTGTTCACCCTCGTAGCCTTCGTGCTGGGCAATTATATCTTCACAGGTATGAATATGCCGTATGCGGATGTGAATCTGTTCGATGTTCTGCTGACGGCTGCGTTCTTTATCGGTCTGCTGCAGCTGTTGTACGTGCTCATGATATATTTCGACTGTCAGAAAGAGACGCTGCGCCTGTCGGCGTTCTTCTTCATCAGCAATCTCGCTCTGGGAGTCATAGGCTTGTGGCTTGGGCGGGACAGCTATGGATTCACATTCTTCCTGACATCTGCCGGCAGTTTCTTGCTGGGACTCTGGCGGCTTGACCACTATCTGAAACGCGTCAATTATTATGTATTCTGCTCGCAGCCGGTATTCGTCAGGCAGGTGCGCGGACCGCTGTCCTGGCTGGTCCGGCGGCTTTACGGCGAACGCTATGTAGAACTGGACGCACTGAAGGAGCAGGCAGTGATAGCGGGACGAACGACATGGGATGATGGGGATGAGGCATGATGTTTCAAAAAACATATAAATGGTTGCTGGGCGGCCTGTCCGCATTGCTGACCATAGCTGGTGCAGCGACGATTTTTGCTGCCGCCGGGACGACCAGGACGACGGAGCGGCCCGCCAGCTACGCTGCGGCAATGATTGATTTGCTCAGCCAGATCAAAGCCTATGCGGCTGCCCGGCAGCCGGAATTCGAGTTCATCGGCAACGGCGCAGTTGGCCTTCTGACGTCTGACGGAGATTTGACAGTAGCGGACCGGCAGCGTGTTCTGGACAGTCTTGATGGCATTATGGCCGAGTCGCTTTACTATCGCTGGACAGCTGATGGCTTTGCCGAAACTCCGTCAGCGGAGCGTGAACCGTACCTGCGTGCGCTGCTGGCCGCGAAGCAGACCAGCCGGCAGCAGGAAAAGCCGCTGACAGTGCTAACGCTCGACTATACCGATCGTGACCGGGCAGCAGAGAAAGCCAGGCGTCGCAGCCGCACGAATGGATTCCTGCCGCAGATAAAGGCGGGACGCAGCCTGGACAGGCTGAACCGGAGCGAGGACAGGATGGAGCATGCTACCGGACACTCTGTGACACGTCTTTCCGAGGCCGGGAGCTTCGATATACTGCTAAATCCCGGCCGCTATCATACGAAACAGGCATATCTGGATGCGCTGCAGCACAGCGATAGCGATGTACTCATCATCGATGCGTATTTCGGCGGTGAGATGCTGACGAAGGCTGATGTCGATAGCATCAAGCAGCGCAGAGATGGCAGCCAGCGGCTGGTATTCGCCTATCTGAGTGTCGGCGAGGCTGCCAGCTATCGTGACTACTGGCATTCCGTATGGGCAAAGCAGCCGCCCGAGTGGCTGGAGGGCCCGAATGCCGACTGGCCGGACAGCTATCGCGTGCGCTACTGGGAACGTGGCTGGCAGGACATCCTGTACGGTCGGCCGGATTCCCAGCTCGACCGCATCATGGGCGCCGGCTTCTCAGGGGCCATGCTCGATACCATTGATGTTTATCAATATTTTTCCGCGCAGGACTTCTGAAGGAGACCAAAAACGCAGCTAAAAAAGCTCTGCCCCCGGGGATCGTCCTCCCATCGGGGCAGAGCTTTTTGCGTCTACGATATCTGAGTGGATGGATCTGATCGCATCACTGGGCATCGAACAGCGGCAGCGGCTCGAGAAATATGATATCGTCGCGCTCGGCGGCATCACCTTCGGCCAGCACGCAGGCTTGTGCGGCTACTTTGCCGCCTGCCAGCTCGGTCAGCTCATGCAGCGCTTTCATGGAGCCGCCGGTGCTTATGACATCATCGAGCAGCAGTACCTTGTGGTCTTTGATGCGCTCGACATCGACACCATCGAGGCAGAGCTTTTGCACGCCCTTCGTGGTGATCGATACATCGTGCACCCATATCGGATTCTCCATGTAGGCCTTTACCGATTTGCGCGCGACGACATAGCGCTTCATGCCCATCTGGCGCGCCAGCTCGGCCGCGAGCGGGATGCCCTTGGTCTCAGCGGTCAGGATGACGTCTATATCATCCGGCAGCTTGCGCGCGAGAGCCTCGGCGCAGGCATCGGTCAGCTCGACATCACCGAGCATGATGAAGCCGGCGATCGCCAGCTTGTCTGTCACATTCAAAATAGGCAGCTGGCGCTCCACACCGGCTACCTTCAGTTTATAAAATCTATCTGCCATATTAGCACCTCATCATCCGCCCGCAGCGGGCTGGTTTTTCTTGAACGCAATGCGTTCGTACAATAGCAGTATAATTATACTCCCTTTCCGTATTACAAGCAAATAAGGCTGGCATAAAATTTATGTATACATGTCCCGTTAAGGTTGTTTATCAGCCGGGAGTGCGTTAAAATAGAGGACGTAAATGTTTTTTTCTATTTTATGAAGGGTTGTGTTATTTTGATATGAGGAAGTTCCGACTCAGCAAAAAAGCAGTGAATGAACTATGCAAGCGTTATCCGACACCGTTCCTGGTGGCATCGTCCGGGCAGGTGGCTGACTGCTACCGCTTCCTGCGTGAGCATATGCCGCATGTGAGCGTGTGCTACGCGATGAAAGCGAATCCGACGCCGGCTTATCTGACGAAGCTCTATGCGATGGGGAGCAATTTCGATGTAGCGTCAGCCGGCGAGATCGAGCTGCTGGCCAAATTGGGCATCGAGGGCGAACGCATGATTTATGCGAATCCCGTGAAAGATGCCCGAGGGCTGGCAGCCGCCGCCAGAAATGGCGTGCGAAGATTCACATTCGATCATGTGACGGAGATAGCGAAGATGGCAGCGGCCGTGCCGGGCGCCGATGTGCTCGTACGCGTCAGCGTGCGCAACAACAAAGCGCTCGTGGACCTCAATACGAAATTCGGTGCCAAAGCATCGGAGGCGGTCGACCTGCTGGCAGCCGCCGCCCAGGCGGGACTGCACCCGGCTGGAATATGTTTCCATGTGGGCAGTCAGTCGCTATCTACGGCAGCTTATGAGGAAGCGTTGCTATTAGTTCGCGGCCTTTTTGATGAGGCGGAAGAAAGAGGTATGCATCTGACCGATCTCGATATCGGCGGCGGTTTCCCGATACCGGATGCGTCGGGGCTGATGGTCGATGTGGCCAATATGCTCGAGGGCATCGACCGGCAGGTCGCCCGCCTGTTCCCCGAGACCAGAGTATGGAGCGAGCCGGGGCGGTTCCTCTGCGGCACATCGATGAACCTCATCGCGTCCGTCATCGGTACGAAGGACCGGGACGGTGTTCCCTGGTACATATTGGATGAGGGAATCTATGGCTGCTTCTCCGGCATCATGTACGATCACTGGACGTATCCTTTCCATACATTTGCCAAAGGGAAGCGCATACCATCGACGTTCGCCGGCCCGAGCTGTGATGGCATCGATGTCCTGTATCAGGGCTATGAGACAGCACCGCTCAAGATCGGCGATCATGTCCTGGCTACGGAGATGGGGGCCTACACTACGGTCTCGGCTACGCGGTTCAACGGCTTCGAGCTGGCCCCGGTGATCGTATGGGAGACGACCGGTCTCGCGCAGCAGAAAGGCATGCTGCAGGAGGGACCGTATGCCGATGAATGCGAGTCGGCCGAGCCGAATATCGCTGATGAGGAGGCTATCTGATGCATGATGACAGGAATGAATCAGCCGGAGCGCAGAGCCCGGAAGAAGCAGCAATCGAGCATATCACCCATGTGCTGCTGCATGCTCTGAGCGAGGAGGAGATAGCCGGAGAACTGGATCAAGCGACCTCGCAGCGCGAGGTCTACGATATATTATGCCGGCTTGACTATTTCAAGCTCAGCTTCGAGGAGTTCCAGCTCGGGATATCCGTGCTGCGCGAGGCCTGAACCCGATTCGGGCCTGTCATATGGATCAGAGACCAGCTGACAAGGTATAGGGCCTCGTCATTACGTTCATATAGCTCAGTTGAAAGGAAATCCTACCCACTATCCTGTCGCTATTGCTGCGAAAGAATGATTATTCGTAGCGATGGCGAGTGTAGCAGGGCAGGATTTCCTTTTTCGTGCTGTTTCGCCGTGTACTTTTTTCCTATTCCGTTGGTTGTCGATGCTTTAGAGTTATGGTAGAATGGTATGTTAGTAATGGAAATGGGTATATAGGCAATCATTAGGTGGTTTCATGGAATTTCGTCAATTAGAATACTTCTGCACGTTGAGCGAGCTGGAGAATTTCACGCGCACGGCGGAGACGCTTCATGTGTCCCAGCCGTCGGTGACGAAGGCAATCAAGGCGCTCGAGCTCGAGCTGGACCTGCTGCTCGTGGACAGGCGTCAGAAGCATGTGACGCTGACCGAGGCGGGCAAGGAGTTCTATCTGCATGCCCAGCGCATCATGCAGGATGTGGCTGAGGCCAAGCGCGATATGCAGCAGTTCCGCAATGGCAGCGGCGGTGTCGTGCGCGTCGGCGTCTCTCCCATGGTCGAGAGCTATGTATTCCCGCGCATCTACACGGCTTTCCATCGCGAGTATCCTGAGATCACGCTCGAGGCAGTGGAGTTTGGCGATTCTGAGGGGGTCAAGGCTGCGGCGGACCAGAGCAAGATCGACTATGGTCTGCTGTTGCTCGGACCGGCCGATACAGCGGCTGATACGGAGAATGTCGTAGAGTTAGGGCGTGATAAGATGAGCGTTTGTCTGCCCCTGTCCCATCCGCTGGCCGGGCGTCGTCAGCTTGACTTTGCCGATCTCGTGCATGAGCATTTCATATTGCAGCGCAATCAGACCTATCAGCACCGCATTGTCTACGAGCGTTGCCAGCAGGCCGGTTATACGCCGAATGTCCTGATATGCACCTCGCAGTTTCCTACGATCAAGCAGCTCGTAGCCGACGGGGAGGGGATATCGGTGCTGCCGGACTTCGTCACTAGCGGTGACCGACGCATCAAATGCCTCGCGCTGAATCCTCCGGTCGAGCTCATATACGTGCTGTACTGGGGCAAACAGTCAGCGGTAGCCGAGGCAGCGGAGAGGTTCCGGATTTTCCTGCAGCAACGCAGCCAGGAGAAGACTGGTCTGCTCGAAAAAAGAAATCGCAGTGAAAGAGAGGTAGTCTGATGCAACTCAAGCGGCTGGAAGCCTATGGGTTCAAGTCTTTTGCTGACAAGATAGAGATAGAGTTCGATAAGGGGATAACGGCCATCGTAGGCCCTAATGGCAGTGGCAAGAGCAACATCACCGATGCCATACGCTGGGTGCTGGGCGAGCAGTCGGTCCGCAATCTGCGTGCCACGAAGTCTGAGGATATCATATTCGCCGGCTCGGCGACGCGGCATGCTCTCGGAGTAGCCGAGGTCTCACTGCTTTTTGCCAATGACGGCACACTGCCCGTCGATTTCGACGAGGTCATGATCACGCGCCGGCTTTATCGCAGCGGAGAGAGCGAGTACTATATCAATCGCTCCCGCTGCCGCCTCAAGGACATATACAACCTGTTCGCCGATACGGGTATCGGCCATGACGGCATGAGCATCATCGGTCAGAACCGCATCGATGATATCCTGAATGCCCGGCCGGAGGAGCGGCGCGCTTTCTTCGAGGAGACGGCCGGTATCACGAAATACCGCAACCGCAAGAAGGAATCGACGCGCAAGCTCGAGGACACGGCGGCTAATCTCGTGCGTGTCGAGGATATCATGCACGAGATCGAGAACCAGCTCGAGCCGCTGTCGAAACAGGCGCAGCGCACGAAGATATATAATGAGCTGGCGGAAGAACAGAAGCAGTGCCAGCTGACGAAGATCGTCCATGACTGCAGCCAGCAGACTCAGGCCGCTGCGGAGAACAAGAGCCAGCTGACAGCAGCCCGCGATGATGAGACACAGGCCGAGACGCAGCTGACCCGGCTCAGGGCCCGCAAGGAAGAGATTGCCAAGCGTGCCCTCGACCTCGAGAATCGTCTCAGCGAGCAGGGGACGGCGAATGAGAAGCTGCGCCAGAAACTGTCTGCCATCGAGCAGGAGATGGCGACGCTGACCGAGCGTCAGGAGCAGAGCAGCAGTGCCGATGAGCGCCTGCAGGCCCAGCATCAGGCACTCGAGCATGAAATCGCCCAAGCTCTGGCAGCCATCGCCAGAATGCACACGCAGGAGGACGAGCAGCAGAAAGCCCTCGAGGCCGTGGCCTCCGATCTACAGGCGGAAAAGCTGGAGGCTCAGCAATACGACAGCCGCCTCGCTGCCCAGAAAGAGCGCGAGGCAGAAGCGCAGAAGCAGAAAGAAGCCGCCGGTGCCGAGCTGGCTCAGCGCCAGCAGGAGCTGGCTGTACTGGAGCGCGATCTCCAGGCTGGTGATGAGGGACGCGAAGAGCGCGAGACAGCGCTCGAGAATGCGCGGACAGAACTCGAACGTCTGACCGGACTCGCAGCGAAGCTCGAGCAGGAACTCCAGCATACGGTGGCGGAGGCTCAGGGGAATGAGACATTGCTGCAGACGGCTCAGCAGACAGCTGCCAAGGCCCATGCAGCGGCCACGGCGGCACAGCGCGAGAGCCAGGGCAGCGAGCAGCAAAGCCGCGACCTCGCGAGCAAGATCCAGTTCCTGACCCGCATGCAGCAAAGCTATGAAGGCTTCGGACGGTCCACAAAGGCTGTACTGAAGGCTTCCGAGCCCTGGCGGGCCGGCGTAGCTGGCGCGGTGGCTGAGCTCATCGACGTCCCCCGCGAATATGTCGTCGCTATCGAGACGGCACTCGGCGGCAGTATCCAGAATGTCGTGACCGATGATACGGATACCGCCAAAGGAGCAATTGATTTCCTGAAGCGCACGCATAGCGGGCGCGTGACATTCCTGCCGCTCTCGACGATCGTCGGCCGTACGCCGGACAACCTCGACCTCGCCCAGCTGCAGCGACAGGGAGCCATCGACTGGGGCAACCGGCTCGTGAAGTGCGAGCCCCGCTATCAGAAAGTGGCGGATCATCTGCTGGCCAGGACACTGGTCGTCGATACGCTGGACCATGCGCTGGCTATAGCCCGCGCCCAGCACTATCGCCTGCGCATCGTCACGCAGACCGGCGAACTGCTGTCCCCCGGCGGCTCTCTCGCCGGCGGCAGCCATCAGCGTCGCGAGGCCAGCTACCTTTCCCGCTCGGGCGAGATTGCCGGATTGCAGGAAAAGCTGACGGCGGTCCGGCAGCAGCAGGCCCAGCTCACAGAGGCCTATCAGCAGGCTGCCGCACAAGCAGCCGAAGCCGATCAGGCGGTGAATCAGGCGCGCAATGCGGTCCAGCAGGCCCGCGTGCATCAGGCAGAGCTGCGGGCCGGTCATGAGCGGCTCGCGGAAAACGTGCGCACGCAGCGCGACGCGGTCAGCTTGCAGGAGCAGGCAGCCGTACAGCAGCGTGAATCATTTGCCGCGGCGCAGAACAAGCGTACGAGCATGCTGCGCCAGGTCACTGAAGCCGAAAAAAATCTCAAGCTGGCGGACAAGAACGCAGCTGAGCTGGCTCAGGAGACAGCTGCCATGGAGCAGGAGCACACGGCACTGGCCGCCCGCATCCATGAGAAGGAACTGCAACAGGCCGTGCTCGAGCAGGAGGTACTGCGCAGCCGTGAGGGCATAAAGCTGCACACGCAGACGAAAGAAAAAGCCGAGGCCAGCCTCCTGGCCAATGAAAAAGAGGCAGAAGACCTGCAGGTACAGGCGCAGACCAGCGATAAGCGTCTGCAGGAACTGGAGCAGGAGCAGGCGACGCTGAGCACAGAATTCGACAATGGCCTGGCGGAGTACGATGACATAAAGAAACAGCGCATGGATTGCTATGAGGATAGTCAGGCAGCCGACAAGGACATGCATACCGGTACGGCTGAGCTGGCTAAGATACAGCAGCGCATCCATCAGCTCGAGCTCGCCGGCCAGAAAATCAACCTGGCGCTGTCCGATTGGCAGGACAAGCTTTTGTCCGAATATGGGCTGACGCTCGAGAAAGCAGGCGAATATGCCCTCGATGCCGCTCCAGAGGAGGTAAATCGCCGCCTGCGTCAACTGAATGCCGAGATCGAGAAACTCGGTCCCGTCAATCCGAATGCCCTGCAGGAGTATGAGGAGCTGAACCAGCGCTATGAGTTCATGCAGAAGCAGTCGAATGACCTCATAGAGGCCAAGGAGAACCTGGAACACCTGATCAGCGATATGGATGCCTCGATGACGGAACAGTTCACGGCAGCTTTTGCGGATATCCAGAAATACTTCGGCGAGATATTTGTCCGGCTGTTCGGCGGAGGCAAAGCTGAGCTGAAGCTGACGGATACCGATAACGTCCTCGAAAGCGGCGTCGACATACTGGTCACGCTGCCGAAAAAGAAGCGCCAGAACCTCTCCGCCCTTTCCGGTGGCGAGCGCGCGCTGACCGTCATCGCATTGTTGTTCTCGTTCCTGAAGTATCGGCCGTCGCCGTTCTCAGTGCTTGATGAGATCGATGCACCGCTCGACGAGGCCAATGTCAACCGCTTTGGCAAATTCCTGCAGGAATTCGCTCACAGCACGCAGTTCATTGTCGTCACGCACCGCAAGGGGACGATGGAGGCGGTGGATACGATGTACGGTGTCACGGTAGAGGATGCCGGCGTCTCCCGCATCATATCGGTCAAGATCGATGAACTGGAAAAGCTGAAAGGAAAGGGCGCCTGATGGGCACTCCAGAAAACTATAGTAGCTCAGGAGGAAAAAATGGGATTTTTTGATAAGCTGAAGCGCGGTCTGAACAAGACGCGCGAGAATTTCACGAACAAGATAGAGAAGCTCGTCATCGGCTATGCTGATATCGATGAGGACCTGCTCGATGAGCTGGAAGAAACGCTCATCATGGCAGATGTCGGTGTCAAGACGACGGAGAAGCTCATGGACTCCGTGCGCAAGGGCATAAAGAAGAAGGAAATCAATACGCCGGAGGACCTGAAGCCGTTCCTGGCTGCGCGCATCAATGAGATCCTGACAGCTGGCGAAGATGCTGACAAGACGAATATGGCTGTCGAGGGCCCGACCGTGCTGCTCGTCATCGGTGTGAATGGTGCCGGCAAGACGACGACCATCGGCAAGCTGGCGGCTTATTATAAAGCTGAGGGCAAGAGCGTGCTGCTGGCAGCCGCTGACACATTCCGTGCGGCAGCTATCGATCAGCTAGAGGTCTGGGGCCAGCGCACCGGCGTGCCCGTCATCAAGCACGAGGAAGGCTCCGACCCGGCGGCCGTAGCCTTTGATGCGGTCAAGGCTGCCAAGGCCCGCAATGTCGATGTGCTGATCGTAGACACGGCCGGCCGCCTGCAGACAAAATCGAACCTCATGCAGGAGCTCGAAAAAATCAATCGCGTCATCGGTCGCGAGATCAAGGGCGCACCGCACGAGACGCTGCTTGTCCTCGATGCGACGACGGGACAGAATGCCCTGAGCCAGGCAGAGCTGTTCACGAAAGCAGCACCGATCACAGGCGTCGTACTGACGAAGCTGGATGGCACGGCCAAGGGCGGCGTCGTCATCGGGATAAAGGACAGCCTGAAGATGCCAGTGAAATGGATCGGCGTCGGCGAGGGCGTCGATGACCTGCGTCCATTCGTAGCTGAGGATTTCTCGAAAGCGCTGTTTGAGAAATAAAAGGCTGCGTGTTCCCCTGAATGATATGACAGGCTATACCATCATGCTTATTTGCTGGAAGCTGGCAACACCGTAGAGAGAACTTTGACTGTATTTTAGGGAGGATATCATGGCTGTTATTGATGACTTGATCGCACAGGTTGATGATCCGGCATTGAGGAAACGCCTGCAGACTGAAATCGCACGAGCAAATAAGCAGAAGAAGTTCGGACTCGTATTCGAGGAGCATCTGCCGGAGTGCACGCCGCTCTATGAAGTACCAGTAAAGGAAGGCCGGCTGGTGGCACGACAGACGGATATATCCAATCTCTACATCGTCGAGCATATTGCGGATGGTGAAGCCGTCTGCATCTCACGAGCGACAAAGGAACGCGAGACCATCCCGCTCACGGACCTTGTGTCTGTCGCGGAATTCGGCGATCCCATCTATCCTTATCTTGAGCCTATAGATAAAGTAGAGAATGCTCCAGACAGCGACCTCTGGCATACGCTCATCGAGGCGGACAACTATCATGCGTTGCAGCTTCTGGAGTATCTTTATGCAGGACAGGTGGATTGTATTTACATCGACCCTCCGTACAATACAGGTGAATCAGATTGGAAATACAATGATCAATTCATAGATGCAAAAGACTCATATCGTCATAGTAAGTGGCTTTCATTTATAAAAAAACGATTACATATTGCAAAAAAACTTTTATCTGTCAAAGGATCAATCATTATTAGTATCGGATATCAAGAAGTACATCGCTTAATGCTTTTATGTGGAGAACTATTTCCCGAATACGCAGTTACGTGTGTTACCGTACAAACTTCTGGTGGTAAGCCCAGTGGTGGATTCACTTTTGTACAAGAATATCTTGTGTACATTACGCCGAGAGAATTTATCCCTCAAAAAATGAGCTTTACAGGAGGGGTGTTACGTTCTCCATTTGAAGGATTTACCTTGAGTACATTTTATAAAACTAATCGACCTAATCAGGCTTACCCTATTTTTATCGATAAAAAGACAAACAAAATTGTGGAAATAGGGAAATCTCTCCAAGAACGAATGGATGATGGTACATATACGGGGAGTAAGGATGATTTTGAATATAACTATGACGAAGCACCTGAAGGAACAGTTGCTATATGGCCAATCACTACCAAAGGAAAAGAATGTGTATGGCGACTCATTCCTAAACGTTTGAAAGAGAATTGGGAAAAGGGATATATAAAGATTTCCGTAAACAGAAAAACTACGAGCAAAAATAAATATAGTATACAATACCTCCCCGCCGGAGTAATAGAAAAAATCAATCGGCACGAATTGACTGTATTAGGAAAAGAGGATAATTCTCCGACACTGATTCTTGGCGAAAACACGACTGTTGGCAACGATATTCCTACTATTTGGACAGAAAAGAATTTTTATACAAATAAAGGAAGTGGAGCTATCAAGGAAATTTTTCATGATGATAGATTTCCTTATCCAAAATCCATAGAATACGTAAAAGAGATACTAAAAGGAACAACATCAAAAAAATCATTGATTGTTGATTTTTTTGCGGGAACAGGAACATCAGCAATTGCAACCTACCTATTAAATGCAGAAGATAATGGGCATCGCCGTTGCATCTTAGTTACAAATAATGAATTATCAGATAAAGAAGAAAGAACTTTAAAAAAAGGTGGATATTCTCCCAAAAGCAAGGAATGGAAAAATTTAGGGATCGCTTATCATGTCACCTGGCCACGCATGGTCTGCACCATCGAGGGGCATGATGTGAATGGGCAGCCGCTCAAGGGGACATATCTCGGCAGTGATCGCCCAATGGCGGATGGCTTCCCGGCGAATGCCGCATTCTTCCATCTCGGTTTCCTCGATAAGCACGAGGTTGCGCGTGGCGAGCAGCTGGCGAAGCTCATACCGGTACTCTGGATGAAGGCTGGCGCGATTGGCCCTTGTCCTGCAGCCACCGACGCTAAGGATATGATGATTTTCCTACGCAATAAGTTCGCCATTCTCATGGATACGAAATACACCTACCAATTCACAAAGACCGTAGCGGAGCAGAATATCGAGGTTGCTTTCATCATCACAGACTATGAGCCTGAATATCGCAGCATCGCACAGGACCTCACGGCACACACGACTTATCAGCTCTACCGTGACTATCTGGAGAATTTCACCATCAATATGAGGAGGCCTTGACATGCGCCTGAATCTATTTCCTTTCCAAGCGAAGGCCGTCACAGCTCTCCGCAAGAGGGTTGCTGCTGCTTTATATAGCTACAATAAAGTAGGAGATGACTATAATCAGATTATCTCTCTCCAGGCCCCGACAGGATCAGGCAAAACCATCATCATGGCTGCCTTCATCGAGGAAGTGCTCTACGGCACAGAGGATATGATCGGCAATCCGAACGCCATCTTTGTCTGGCTCTCGGACTCCCCAGCCCTTAATGAACAGTCGCGCGATAAACTGGAGCTGAAATCCGACCGTATCAAATTCGGTCAATGCGTGACCATCAGTGAGGACTCCTTTGATATGGAAACACTCGCCGATGGCAATATCTATTTCCTCAATACGCAGAAGCTATCCGTGAAAGGCAAGCTCGGTCAGCACTCCGACAACCGCCAATATACGATATGGGAGACGCTGGATAATACAGCACGTGAGAAAGCTGATCGGCTCTATTTCATCATTGACGAAGCGCACCGTGGGATGCAGGGACGTGAGGCGGGGAAAGCGACCTCGATCATGCAGCGCTTCATCAAAGGTGCTCCAGCGCAGAAAATGCAAGCGATGCCTCTCATCATCGGCATGAGTGCAACACCAGAACGCTTCAACAAACTCGTCGAAAACTGTCCGAACAGCACGCTCTCCATGGTCAAGGTATCTATCGAGGAGGTCCGCGCCTCTGGCCTGCTGAAGGATCGCATTCTCGTCAAATATCCGGGCGATAGCAAACGCTTCAATGAAATGGCGATGTTGCAAGCCGCGACCGATGAATGGATTGACAAGTGCCGTCATTGGCATCAGTATACCTATGAACAACACTATCAGAATGTCGATCCGATTTTTGTCATCCAGGTCGCACCAGCGACTGAGCATGGAATCTCTGCAACGAATTTGGACGCTGCGCTCATGGCTATTGAGGAAAAGCTCGATAGAAAGTTCGAGGAATACGAGGTCGTGCATACCTTTGGTGAGACAGCAGATGTTACGGTCGCTGGCCTCACGGTACACTATGTCGCGCCATCACATATTGCGGATAATCATAAGATACGCGTTGTCTTCTTCAAGGAGAATCTTTCGACCGGATGGGACTGCCCGCGGGCCGAGACAATGATGTCCTACCGACATGCTCAGGATGCAACCTATATCGCGCAGCTCCTTGGCCGTATGATACGCACGCCGCTAGGCTCGCGTGTCACCGTCGACGAGACATTGAACGAAGTCAGTCTTTTCCTGCCATATTACGACGAAACGACCGTGAAGAAAATCCTCGAGGAACTGAAAAACACGGAGGGAAGCGATATTCCAACTGTCGTAGATGAGGAGAATATGACTAATCCTCCCGCAGTGCCATGGGGGATTTATGTGCGTCACACGCGTCATGAGGTATATAATCCAAACCAGATTCCACTCCCTTTAAATTACGATAATCCCGGCACAAACAACAGTGACGGCGCACAAAAGGGCTTGCTCGTACAGGAATCTGAAGGTGCACAACAGAATGGCATAGCTTCCGATGCAACTACGCAAGGTACTCACCCAGAATCAAGTGAGACAAGCGATATGGCAACAAGAATCACTGCGACGACCAGGGATAATGACAACGAGGGAACGAATAGCCGATCTACCAGCGCTCCTGACGATAACAACTCAGAGGATGCACCTGATATACTGCCAGCTGAGACAGCGACGCAGCTCCCTCTGTTACCGAAACTCGATCGCAAAGCCGTGCTCGATTTCATCAATAAACAGGGATTCCTGACGTATCATGTACGCAATATGCGTATCAACGACTATATAAAATCTCTGCTCGATCTCGCTTCGCTGCTGACACGTTCCGGTGTCTACCCTGAAGCAAACAATGAGGTCATGCGCGACGTCACTGACAGGATTCATACCTACGCCGAGCAAGTACGGGGAAGTGGCAATTACCTGAAAGCACGCCAAGATGTCCTCGAAATGAAAATTTCTGTCCAGATGTTCGATGCATTCGGCCAGCAGATGGAACAGCCAGAACAGGTAGAGCTATTCCAGACAAATAAACTACTTGATCGCCAGCTCACCATGGCAGATATGAAACTAGGCCATCATGGATATACGCAAAGCTATGCGAATCGCTACATGCCAGAAGGAGAGAACGATGAGGATTGCGCGATCGATTGCATCCTCTATGCTGCTAACGATGACTGCCTAAAGGAACTCGCACAATATGCAAAGCAGAAATATAATGGTTTCATCACCCAATATCGCCGCAAGATTGCCAATCGAGAAGAGAAATTCCGTCGAGAGTATAGGAGCATCGCCCAACAGGGCGATGCCGTAAGCCAGCAGATTCTCGAGCTACCGACCTGTCCAAGTATTGGATCAGCCTCCGATGGCACGACCTACTACAGGCATCTCTACATAGATGACGATGGTACAGCAAAGATAAAGCTCAATACCTGGGAAGCCGATGTCATCGCCGAGGAAAGTATCCGGCCGGACTTCGTCTGCTGGGTGCGTAATCCATCGAAAGCCGCCTGGGCGCTCACGGTTCCCTATCGGATGGGCAACGAATGGAAGCCCATGTATCCAGACTTTCTCATCATCCGCAGCGATCCTGAGACTGACTATGTCATGGACATCCTGGAGCCGCATGGCGATCAATACAAGGATTCACTCGCAAAGGCAAAAGGGTTGGCAGAATATGCAAAGAACGAGCAACGCATCGGGCGAGTACAGATGATACGAGCGTATAAAGACAAGGCAACAGGGAAGAAAATATATCGGCGATTGGAACTCACAAATCCTAATGTGCAGGAAGCAGTGATGAATGCCATGACAAATGACGAATTTGACCACATATTCGATGATATGGGCATCACGATGTGACATAACGACGCAAAAGCAGCTCAGCTGACAGCTCTAATGTTGTACAGTTGTGCTGCTTTTGTTGTATAATATACTAAGTAAAGCGTATTTTGCTAGTTTCTAGCGCAATATGTAGATGATGACTCATCAACGCATACTACATATTGATTACACAGTTGCGCATTCCTAAAATGTTGTGTTATAATACATTAGTGCAAAGAGGAGGCGACAAAAATGTTAGAAGGTTTCAAGCCAATTGAGTTAATGACGGGCAGCCCTGTACTATCCGTCACGAACAACGGATTATCTTTCAACAAAAATGTGATAAACAAGATGGGGCGTCCAGAATACATTCGATTTATGATAAATACTGAATCGAAGCAGCTAGCAATACAAAAAGTAGAGGAATATGACAATGCCAGTGTCCCATTCATTAGAAAAAATGTTGATAACAAGAATGGCATACGGTATAATAACCGTGATCTAGAGAACACGATAGCAACACTCATGGAGTGGGATCTATCGACGAAGACCTACCGCATTGACGGAATCTATCAAGAGGATGACAATGCAATGATTTTTAATCTCACAACAGCTCGCACATTCCCCAAACGGACACGTGCTGAAAAATAAAATAGCGGAATGCTAGGTTAGTTGGCCCTAACCTAACATTCCGCTACCAAACGCCAATATATCGTTGCGTGATGATATAAAGACGCCCTATACAAGCTCATTATATCATCACTCAACCGATTTTGGCAATCTCCAGAAAGGGGGAATTATGTCATTTTCGGTTTATTTATTATTTCTTATTATTTTGCCTAAGGAGATGATATTATGAGTAAAATTACCGACGAACTAAGATTCTATACTCAACGACCACTTCCAGATGATGTCGCGCTTGACAAGCAGGACATGCCGATCATAAAAGCTGTATCTGAAGATGAACTCGATCTGGAACATCTAACGCCAACCAACTTCCAAAATATCAAAAAAGACGAAAATAACAGCAAGAAACTCGTGCTAAACTTTCGCTATGATCATCAGCTAAATAAATTATGGGATAAGGCACTCTGCTACATTCCCTTAATCACTTCATGCGGGGCGATTGTAACCCCAGATTTTAGTGTGAGCCATTTAATGAATCCACATTGGATGAAACAATACGTTTTCCGCAATCGCTATCTAGGATGCTTGTGGCAATACTATGGAGTAAAAGTAATCCCTTCCATTCCTTGGGATACTCCGGATACTTTCGACACATGTTTTAGTGGTGTCGAACCAGGTGGTGTCGTTTGTATTTCCACATTAGGTGTGAAACAAAACCTGAATGTGTTTTTGTCTGGATACAAAGAAATGAAGAAGCGTCTCCATCCAAGCACAATCATTGTTTATGGAAATATTCTCCCTGAAATGTCTGGCCGCTTTTTCCATATTAAATACGCAGATGCCTTTTCTCAAAAAGGTCATCCAGAGCAAATCCCTTTGATTCGCATGTCGAAAGTTTTTTACCGGGAGGCGCTTTAATATGGGAAGTCGCGGAGCATTTGTCAGTACGAATCTTGGAAACTTTACTTTTCGAGAAGGAAAATGCATATATAAATGAGGCTTCGGGCATGATTGTGGGTGAATGCCCTGCCCCTGACTGAAATTTGCTATTGAAAAGCCATGTTGGTTCCTGTAAAGT
>CACXCN010000069.1 GCA_902766095.1 uncultured Selenomonas sp.
AACGGGCACGGCCCGTGCTATTTTTGTAGCCATAAATATTGATTTTTCAAGGCTCACAGGCGCTTACGCACCTGCGAAGTTTGAGTTCGTAATGCATACCAATTCCCCCTTGGAAAGTCTTCATACCTTTATTCCCCTTACTGCAATATGGTTAGCGGTCACCCGCCTTTATTCCTGCCAGCGGGAGATATTTTTTTTCATCATAGCGGTTGACAAATTCCCCCGGAGCCTGTATAGTATTGATAAATCATATAGTTTTAATATGTATTATAAGCAAAATATAGGAGGAGAGCACTATGGCTGACGAGCACCAGCACCCACATGACTACGACCATGTCCATGAGCATGCCGACTGGCACTACCATGAGCATGACGCCGCCCATCCGCACACCCACGGCGGTACGCGCGACTACATGAAAGCCGTCGCCGAGTATCGCAAGACCTTCGCCTCGAAGCAGGATGTCCTCGACCATACGCCGGATCCGGCCGTGCGCGAGATGCTGCTACGCATGGAGCAGATCGGCTGCGATACGACATTCGACCGGTTCGACCAGCAGAAGCCGCAGTGCTCGTTCGGCCTGGCCGGCGTCTGCTGCAAGATCTGCAACATGGGCCCGTGCAAAATCACCCCCAAGACGCCGCGCGGCGTCTGCGGCGCCGATGCCGACCTCATCGTGGCCCGCAACCTGCTGCGCTCGGCCGCTGCCGGCGTGGCCCAGCACGGCGCTCATGCCCGCGAAGTGCTGCTGTCGCTGAAATTCGTAGCGGAGGGACGGCTGAAGCTGCCCCTGCTCGGTGAGAAGCGCATCCGCGGCGCCTGCCAGGCATTCGGCATCACGACGCGGGGCCAGTCCACGCAGCGGCTGGCCAGCAAGCTCGCCGACGTCCTGCTCGCCGATCTGTCGCGGGCGACACCGGACGACTACGAGACGATCAAGGCCATGGCTCCGGCCGAGCGCCAGCAGGTATGGCGCGACCTCGACATCATCCCGATATCGGCCTACAACGAGGTGTTCGACGCCTACCACCGCACGGGCTGCGGCACGGACGGCGACTGGCAGAGCATCATGAAGCAGTTCCTGCGCTGCGGGCTCGCTTTCTGCTTTACCGGCGTCGTCGCCTCGAACATCGCGACGGACGCCCTGTTCGGCGAGGGACACCGCGCGACATCGAAAGTCAACGTCGGCGCGCTGAAAAAAGGCTATGTCAACATCGCCGTCCACGGCCATCTGCCGACGCTCGTCAGCGAGATCGTCCGCATCGGCCACACGCCGGAATTCATCGAGCTCGCGAAGCAGAACGGCGCCAAGGGCATCCAGTTCTACGGAATCTGCTGCTCGTGTCTCTCGGCCATGTACCGCTACGAGGGCGTCATCCCCCTCTCGAACGCCGTCGGCGCCGAGCTCGTCCTCGGTACGGGCGCGCTCGACCTCTGGGTGGCCGATGTACAGGATGTATTCCCGTCCATCATGGATGTCGCCCGCTGCTTCAAGACGACCGTCGTGACGACGAGCGACTCGGCCCGCCTGCCTGGCGCCGAGCACTACGCCTACGATCATCATCACAGCAACATCGAGGATACCGAGAAAATCGCCCGGAAAATCGTCACTCGCGCCATCGAGAGCTTCGCCGCCCGCCGCGATGTGCCGGTATTCATACCGCCCTACGAAGTCACCGCCGAAGTCGGCTTCACGGCAGAGAATGTCGCCGCAGACTTCGGTTTCGACCATATCGCCGACGCGCTGCGCTCCGGCCAGATTCTCGGCATCGTGAACCTCGTCGGCTGCAACAATCCGCGCGTCGTCTACGAGCGCGCCATCGTCGACGTGACAGACGAGCTGCTGAAAAACAACGTCCTCATCTTCACGAACGGCTGCGCCTCCTTCCCGCTGCTGAAGCTCGGCTACTGCAACCGCGAGGGACAGCGCCACGCCGGGGCCTCGCTCAAAGAGTTCCTCGGCCCGGATCAGCCGCCGGTCTGGCACATGGGCGAATGCGTCGACAACACGCGCGCCAGCAACATATTCGGCGGGGTCGCAGCGGCTGCCGATCATGCCATCAAGGACATGCCCTACGCCTTCGCCAGCCCTGAATGGTCGAACGAGAAAGGCCTCGACGCCTCGCTGGCCTTCCGCCTGTTCGGCATCGACTCCTACCACTGCGTCGAGCCGCCCGTCAAGGGCTCGGAAAATGTCGAGAACTTCCTCAAGCGCGATACGCGTCAGACTCTCGGCTCCGTCATGCACGTCAACACCGACCCCAAAGCCCTGGCCCAGGAAATCATCGCCGACCTCAAGGCCCAGCGGAAAGCACTAGGATGGGAGTGATACAAGCCTCCTCCAAGGGGAAGGCTTCGTATAAAGATTTCCGACTTTCATGTCGGTTTTCTTTTTCAGCTAATTCCTAGTAAAAGTATATGTATCATAAATTAAAGGAGCCGCCTATGTATCGTCTTTCTGCTCTTCCCCGTCTGCTACTGGCAGCTGCCATAGTGCTGGCAGCCGTATGCTTGGCCGGCTGCGGCCGGCAGGCTGCGACGCCGCGCGCGGCTGATGCGGACGGCGTGAAGGTCGTCCGCCTGGCCTACCTGCCGATCACTCACGCCCTGCCGCTCTTTGCTGCCCGGGAGCTCGAGACGCCCGATGGTCCCGTGCGCATCGAGCTCGTCAAATATGGCTCCTGGCCGGAGCTCATGGACGCCCTCAACACTGGACGCATCGATGGCGCTGCCGTCCTCATCGAGCTGGCAGTAAAAGCCCGCGAGCAGGGTATCGACGTCCGGGCTGCCGCCCTCGGGCACCGCGATGGCAATGTCATCATCGGCGGCCCCGATATCACGAGCGGTGCCGATCTCAAAGGCAAGATTTTCGCGATACCGCACAAGCAGTCCTCGCACAAGCTCCTGCTCGACCAGTATCTGGCCCAGTACGGCCTGACCGAAGACGATCTCACCGTCGTCGAGATGTCTCCTCCGGAAATGCCTTCCGGCCTCGCCCAGGGACAGATTGCCGGCTACTGCGTAGCCGAACCGTTCGGAGCGAAAGCCATCGCGCTCGGCACCGGCCACATCCTCGCCCGCTCCGATGAGCTCTGGCCCGACAGTCTCTGCTGCGCGCTCGTCTGGAACGGCGGCTTCATCGACGCCAACAAGGAGCTCGCGCGCACCGTTACGCAGGAATACCTGGCTGCCGGCCACTACCTCAGCGAGCACCACGATGCCCAGCTCGATATCGCCAGCCGTTATCTGAAAGCGAAGCCTGCGGTCATTGACCTCTCCCTGCAGTGGATCAGCTACGACGACCTGCGCATCACCCGCCCTGCCTACGCCGAGCTCATCCGCCGCATGCAGGAAACGAACCTGATAAAAGCAGCTCCGGACTACGAGGAGTTCGTAGCCACGGAGCTGACGGAGTAACGTACGACTGCGAGCGCCAGACCCGGCTGCTTCAGCGACTGCTAGAAAGGGAACTCATCATGAACAATGTAAAGCACATCACCGGCGCCCTGCTCATCGTCCTCGTCATCTGGCAGGCCATCGTCAGCCTCAGCGGCTGGAACGAGGCGCTGCTGCCCACACCCTGGCGCACGCTGCAGGGGTTCGGCGAGCTCATCAGCGACGGCGTCCTCGCCCTCGACATCTACGACAGCCTGCGCCGCTTCGTCATCGGCTATACGAGCTCCGTCGTCATCGCCATGCTGCTCGGACTCGTACTCGGCTGGTATCAGCGAATCTGGGGCTACCTGAACCCCATCGCCCAGGTCCTGCGCCCGGTCTCCCCGATGGCGTGGCTGCCGTTCATCGTCCTGTTCTTCGGCATCGGCGAGATGCCGGCCCTCGTCATCATCTTCATAGCGGCCTTCTTCCCCGTACTGCTGGCGACGGTCGCCGCGGTACAGAGCCTCGAGCCGGTCTACCTGAAAGTCGCCCGGAACTTCGGCATCGGCCAGCCGCAGCTCCTGTTCAAAATCATCCTGCCGGCCGTTTTCCCGCGCATTGCCACCGGCCTGCATCTCGCTCTCGGCACCGCCTGGGTATTCCTCGTCGCCGGCGAGATGGTCGGTGCCCAGTCCGGACTCGGCTTCCTGATCATCGACGCCCGCAATAACCTGCGCGCTGATCTGCTGATGGATGCCATCATCACCATCGGCGTCCTCGGTCTCGGGCTCGATGCCCTCGTCCGCTGCCTGGAGCACTGGATCTATCGCCGCTGGGGCCTCACGCCCCTGAACCGCTGACATCGTCAGAGAAAGGAGCCTGTCATGAGCTATATAGAGATCAAAGACGTCACCCGCACCTACCCGCTCCGCGGCCAGACTTTCACGGCCCTGAGCCAGGTCGACCTCGCCATCGAGCGCGGCGAATTCATCTGCCTGCTCGGCCCCTCGGGCTGCGGCAAATCAACCTTGCTGAACATGCTGGCGGGATTCGACCGTCCCACGACCGGCAGCCTCACCATCGACGGCCAGCCGGTCACAGCCCCCACGATCAAATACGTGACCATATTCCAGAACTACGGCCTGCTGCCCTGGCGCACCGTCGAGCATAATGTCGAGCTGGGCCTCGAGAGCCTCGGCCGTCCGGCGGCAGAGCGCCGCGCCATCGCGGAGAAATACCTCGAACTCGTCGGACTCAGCAATTTCAGAGACCGGCATCCGGCCGAGCTGTCCGGCGGCATGCAGCAGCGCGTCGCCATCGCCCGGGCTCTCGCGGTCGACCCCGAAATCCTGTTCATGGACGAGCCATTCGCCGCCCTCGACGCCCTGACCCGCATGAAGCTCCAGGATGAGATATCCGCCATCTGCCGCGAGCAGCACAAGACCATCATATTCGTCACGCACGACATCGACGAAGCCATCGTCCTCGCCGACCGCATCGTCATCATGACGCCGAACCCCGGCCATATCAAGAGCATCATCAACGTCGACCTCCACGGCCGGCGCGACCGCACGAGCCCCGACTTCCTGCACATCCGCGACCAGGTCTTCACCGAGTTCTCCCTGAAGCCCGAGGACAAGACCGAGTACTACATCTGAGCCGTCCTCACTGCTGCAGGAACGCATTGATCTCCCGCTGCAGCCGCGTCAGCGCCTCGCTGTAGGGCTGGGTCGTATCGTCGAGCAGCCGGCCGAGGCCGCTGTCGACACGCAGCATGGCCTCATCATAGCGCGCGAACCGCGGCGGCAGCCAGCCATGCTCCATGATGCTAACGAGCTCCGCCGTCGACAGGGTGCTGGCCGGCAGCTCGCTCGCGAGCGTCAGCTGCGCCGCCCCCGACCGCAGCACATCGCGCCGCGGCGGCAGTCCCGCCTCCGTCGAGAGCAGCTGGCGCCCGCTCTCCGCACTCGTGAGTTCCCTCAGGAATTCCCAGGCCAGCTCTGGCTCCGCGCTGCGCGCGCTCATGCCGGCGAGCAGTGCCTGCATCGGTGCCGTACCGTCGCCGACACCGGACGGGCCGCGCGGCATCGGCACGCACTCCCAGTCAAAGGAGCTGTACTTCTTTATGCGCCAGGGATATGGCTGATACGTGCGATACTGCGCGAAATCGAGCGGCCGGAAGGCGACACGGCCGAGGTCGAAATCCCGGGCCGTCACGCTGTAGCCGGCATTGAGCGCCTTCAGGGAGCGCAGCAAATCCAGTGTCTCCTGCATGGCCGGAGCCGTCAGATGGGCGGACCGGCCATCGCTGCTGAACAGCTGTCCGCCGTCCGTCACGAACGCCTGCCGCCAGCCGAGATCGTAGCAGCCGAACTGGTCGATACGCCCATCGCCGTCCGTGTCGCGCGTGACCCGGCGGCATATCGTCAGAAAATCCTGCCAGGTCCAGTCGCCAGCCGGCATCGGGATGCCCTCGCGCGCCAGCAGCGTCTTATTCACGAACATCAGCGTCGGCACGCACTCCACGGGCAGGGCATACTGGTGCCCGTCCTGCCGGCCATAGGCCATGATTTGTGGGAAATACGCCTCGCCGTCGAACTCGTCATCACGCTGCATGAAGCAATCCAGCTCCTGCACTGCCCTGAGGCGGACCAGCTGGGGCAATTCCGGCCCGGCGATCAGGAAAACATCCGGCTCATCGCCAGCGAGGAAGCGCTCGGCCAGCCACTCCGGATAATCCGTGCGCGTGATGCCGCTCGTGTAGCGCACCTTCACGCCGGGATGCTGCGCCTCGTAGCGGGCGATGATGCTGTCGATCAGGGCATACGCCTGCCCCTGGGGGACGCCCCAGGCGCTGCCGGCATAAATGCCGACCGTGATGATGCGCGGACCGAGTGGAAAGGCCCGCAGCCAGCCGACCGCCAGGAAAGCGGCCGCGATCGCAACCACAGCCAGCCGGTAAAACCAGCGCTCGCGCGGCACGAGCTGCTGCCACCACCGGACGATATCGCCCCGCCAGCGCTCTGCCAATCCGCGCAGAGCCGTGAGCGGCCGGCCCAGCCGCCCGCTCACGATGTCTGTTCCCGGCCGGCCCAGCCGCGCTCCACGGCCCAGATGGCCAGCTGGGTCCGGTCACGCAGTCCGAGCTTCGACAGGCAGGATGACAGGGCGTTGCGCACCGTGCCGTCCGAGAGGCTCAGCTGGGCGGCGATTTCCTTATTCGAAAGGCCGCGGCCTACGAGGCTGACGATGTTCCGCTCGGTGGTCCCGAGCTCCGCGACGCCGCGCTCATCGACCTCGATGGCGATATTCTGCCGGGCCATACGCGAGAACAGCTGGATGGCCTTCGTCGCAACATCGGGATTCAGCATGGAGCCGCCGGCGACGACTTTGCGGACGGCCGCTCCGAGCTCTGCCACCGATACACCTTTCAGCAGGTAGCCGCTCGCCCCGTATTTCAGGGCATTGTATATATACTCATCGTCGTCGAACGTCGTCAGTATGATGATGCGGACCTGCGGGAAGCGGCGTTTAATCTCCTCGGTGGCCGCCACGCCGTCGACGCGCGGCATGCGCACATCCATGAGTATGACGTCCGGCGGCTCCTTGGTCACCGCCGCGATGAGTTCCGCGCCATCGGCAGCGAGACCGGTGACCTGCATGTCCGGATTCATGTCCACGACGACTTTCAGGCTCTCGCGAATCAGCTCCTGGTCGTCAGCGATCATTACTTTTATCACTTGTCGCTTCCCCTTTCTGGGCCGCCCGTTTCCTCAGCCGCCTGGCTGAGGGCAGCGGCCTGCGTGGCCGGCATATGCACCGGCAGCGTGGCCCGCAGCACGAGTCCGCCCGTCGGACCATTCTCATAGTCGAGCCGCCCGCCGAGCAGGCCGAGGCGCTCGCGCATGTGGCGCAGGCCGAATCCCTCCGGCGTCCCCGGCGAGATGCCTGTGCCGTCATCGCGCACGAGCACGATGAGCTGGCCGACGCTCCGGCCGATCGCGATGCGCACATTGCGGGCCTGACCATGGCGGTTCGCGTTCGTGATGCCCTCCTGCACGATGCGATAGATGACGTCCTCCTCATCCGGCCGCAGATGCTCGGGCAGGCTCACAGCCGTGAGCTCGATATGCATGCCCGAGCTCATCGCGAATCCCTCCGTCAGCCGCACGATGGCCTCCATGAGCGGCAGCTTCTCGAGATCGTCCGGCCGCAGCTTTTTCACCGAGCGGCGCACATCCACGATGCCGCGGTTCGCGATATCGCGTATCTTGCGCAGCTGTCCCAGCGTGAATTCCGGCGCCGTATCGAGCGTCATGATGCAGGCATCGAGACCGGCCACGATACCGGTCAGGGCATGGCCGAGCGTATCGTGGATCTCGCGCGCCAGACGGTTCCGCTCGCGCGTCTCCGCCAGCGTCGCGGCCTGGCTCGCGTAGGCCCGCAGGCGCTCATTGGCCGCGCCGAGACGCGCGTTGAGCTCGGCGATCCGGCGCCGCTCCTCATGCTGGCTGCGCACGAGCAGCACGAGATACAGCACGAACAGCACCATGTTCAGCGAGGCGCAGACATTCTGGGCAGCCAGTATATTGCGGGCCACAGCCGGTGCGTAGTAGGCCGCATAGCTCGCGAACGGCACGACGCCGCTGCTGAGCCAGGCCAGATTGTAGTTCGCGAGGAAATAGAGCACGAGCATCGTCACGAGCAGTACGCCCGTCTGATGCCGCCCGGCATAGTGATAGATGAGGTCGGCCACGACGAGCAGCACGACTCCGTCATAGGACAGATTCAGGCTGCGCATCAGCAGCAGGCAGCACCCCGTCTCGAGCACGGCCGCCGCATAGCGGTACCGCTTCGTGCGGGCATGACGGTACACCCAGCCCAGCGCCATGAGCGCCGCGAGCGAGCCCAGGGCCACCGTCATCATCCGGTCGATGGGCCACGGCAGGGCCGGCACGCTCGACAGGAAAGAATACGCCGACATCGAGCGCAGGATCTTCGCCTGGGTTTCGGCCATGAAGCAGGCCAGCCCCGCCACGACGATGACATTATATATGTAGAGCAGCCTGTGGGCAGCGCCCGGCGTCAGCCTCCAGGACCGCCACCCCGGCATCCAGCGCGATTGTTCCATCAGTCCCACCTTCCCTGGTTATGCGCGGCCACGTTTTCCCGCATGATGAGCTCGGTTGGCAGCTTCACCTCGTGCGGATAGGTATCGCCGTGCAGGATGCGATAGGCGATATCGACCGCCAGCCGGCCGATGGTGCGGGGCGACTGCCCGGCCGTCGCCATCATGTGGCCGGAGGCGATCATCTCTTTCGTCTCTGGCACTCCGTCGACCCCATAGACGAGTATGGGCCGGGGCCCGGACATGTCTGACGCGGACGCCGGCGCTCCGGCCAGCCGTCCGGCCTGCGCGATGGCCGCCAGGGCGCCCATCGCTGCCGGATCGTTGAGCGCCATCACCACATCGATCTCCGGATGATCGCGCAGCATATCGCGCATCGCCGGCATGGCCTGCTCGAGCTGGCCGCCGCACTCCGCCTCTGCCACGATCTGGAACCGTTCATCGCCGGCGATCGTATCGCAGAATCCCTGGATGCGGTCCACCGAGGAGCGCGCCTCCGAATGCTTCAGGATCGCTATATACCCGCCGCTGGCATGGCTCTGCAGATGGCGGGCGCACTGGACGCCGGCCAGGTAATTGTCCGACTCGACCGTAGCCGCCACGGTATCCGCGTACTCATCGGCCACGCTCGTATCGATGCAGATGACCGGCACGCCCATCCGCCGAGCCTCGTCGAGCGCCGGTGCGAGCTCGCGCCAGTCGACCGGATTGATGAACAGCACCTCCACGCCCGCCGCGAGCAGATCGCGAACCTCCTCGATCTGCCGCTCGACGGACAGCGACGGATTGCGCGTCAGCAGCACATCGCCCCGCTCCTCGATCGTCGCACGGATCTCCTCATCGATGACTTCATAGAAAGGATTGTTCAGCGTCATATAGACGGCCCCGAATTTATGCCGCTGCTCACTCTGGCGGGCTGATAAATCCGTCTGCCAGAACCGCCAGGCTCCTGCCGCCAGCAACAACCCGAGCCCGATAGCGAGGAACACCCAGCCTGCTTTGCTACCGTGACGCATCCGCCCACCTCCTCTCTCGCTCCGAGTTCAGTCTATCTATCATTCTACACGAGAGATTACCGTTTGAAAAGGATTTCTCTCATGCCAAAAGAGACTGCCACCGGCAGCCTCTTCTGGTTTTGGAAGGGTATCTATATAGAATTTTATGGACTGCCTTTTTTTACATTCTCAAGCGAAGAGGCCGACAGCGTAGCCAGCGATGCCGAGTGCGAACAGGCCGATGATGATGATCAGCGGGTTCACGCCCTTCTTCAGCAGATACATGCAGGCGAATGTCATGAGCAGCGGTACCATGCCCGGCAGCAGGCTGTCGAGGATGGTCTGCACCGTCGTCACGACCTGCTCGCCCTGGCTGTTCGTATAGGACGACAGCACGAGCGGCATGTTGACCGTGGTCCATTTCGCGACGAGAGCGCCCATGACGAGCAAGCCCAGGACGGACGAGCCCTCCGTGAGGTAGCGCATCTTGTTGCCGCCGACTTCCTCGACGAGCTCCGTGCCCTTGTTGTAGCCGTACATGACGCCGTACCAGTTCGTGGCGAGGCGGATAGCATTGAACAGCACGAAGAACAGGATCGGGCCGAGGATGCTGCCCGTCAGCGCGATGCCGGCGCCGAGAGCGGCGAGGACCGGGCGCAGCGTGCCCCAGAATATCGGGTCGCCGACGCCGGCCAGCGGGCCGATGAGGCCGACCTTCACGCCGGAGAGCGTCGCATCGCTGATATCTGCACCATTCGCACGCTTCTCCTCCATCGCGGCCACGATGCCCATGATCGGTGTCGCGAGGAACGGCTGCGTGTTGAAGAACTCGAGATGACGCTTCATGGCGTCAGCCAGGTCCTGCCCCTTGTAGAGCTTGCGCAGGGCCGGCAGCATCGATACGCAGAAGCCGATGGCCTGCATGCGCTCGAAGTTGAACGAGCCGAGCAGGAAGTTGGAACGAATGAATATGTTTACGAGGTCTTTCTTGTTCAGTGTAGTAGCCATAGTCCTGCCCTCCTCACATCAGGTCCGAATCGTCGATATCATCGAGCGGGTCGCCGGACTTCGCCGGGCCGGCCGCCTGAGCTGCCAGATCGCGCTGCAGCCCCTTGATGTGGAAATAAGCGCAGATGAGGCCGATCGCACCGAAGCCGATGAGGTTGACGTTCGTGAACACGGCGATGAGGAAGCCGAGGAAGAAATACGGCATGAGCGATTTCGCGTTCATCATGTTGATGACCATCGCATATCCGACGACCACGATGAAGCCGCCCGAGACCTGCAGGCCGCGCGTGATGACCTCAGGTATGGAGGCCAGCATGGCGTTGACCGTATCCGTGCCAGCCACGAGAGCGACGATAGCCGCCGGTACGGCCACGCGGATTGCCTGCAGCAGCAGGCCGCCGAGATGGCACATCTCGATGCCGAAACCATTGCCGTCCGCAGCAAATTTATCAGCGAGATGCTGGAAGAAAACCGTGATCGTACGCACGAATATCGTGAGCACCTGGCCAGCAGCGGCGAGTGGCACGGCCAGCGCGATGCCGGCGCCGATGCTCTGGTGCCCGACGATGACGAGTATGGTCGAGATGACCGAAGCCAGCGCCGCATCCGGCGCCATGGCCGCACCGACATTCATCCAGCCGAGCGCCAGCATCTCAAGCGTACCGCCGAGTATGATGCCCGTCGTGATATCGCCGAGCACGAGGCCCACGAGCGTGCAGGCCACGAGTGGCCGGTGGAACTGCGCCTCATCGAGCACCGATCCCATGCCGGCCACAGCCGCCACGATGATCAGCAGTATGAATTGTATCGTCGTCATATGATATCCTCCCCCATGATGTATATATGATTTCCCATTCGTATCTTTAGCCTTCTCCTGAGGGGAAGGCTTCTAAACTTACGCGAGCCCCTTGGCCTTCAGCGCGTCCATCGCGTCGATCTTCTGCTCCGTCGCGATCTTGCGGATCTCGACCTCTATCCCCATGGAGACGAGTTCCTTGATCGCGGCCACATCCTCTGCATTGACCGCCACGGCCTGCGAAATCAGTGTATCACCATCCTTGTAGCACATGCCCCCGAGATTGACCGATTTGAACGGGATGCCGCCCTTCACCGCGCGCACCACATCGGCCGGCTTCGTGAACAGGAACAGCGTCTTGAACGGCGCGTATTTCGGATTCTTATACGCTTCGCAAGCCTTAGCGACCGGTATGACATAGGCCTTGATGCCCGGCGGCGCCACCTGCAGCAGCAGCTTCTTGCGCATGGTATCCTGAGCGACCTCGTCGCTGCAGCAGAATATGCGGTTGCAGCCCGTCACCTTCGTCCAGACGGTAGCGACCTGGCCATGGATCAGGCGATCATCAATGCGGCAGAATGCGATTTCCATGATAGTTCCCCTTTCGTTTCCAATACAGTCCCCGTTATAGTTATTATGGCTTGTTTGTGATTACATTGCCTATGATATCGTAAAAACAAGCCAAAGTCAGCGGAAAAATGTCACGAAATTCGGTTTCTGCGCATGACAATTGTCATATTTTGCGCAAAGCAAGTCATATATTGTCATTTTCCCTTATATTTCCGCGTCAGTAATGGTATACTCGACCATAGATGTAAGATACCAGCAACGAACTATGAAAAACGATGAAAAAGGAAGCGATGCTCATGATCAAGATGATATTCTCCGATATCGACGGCACATTTCTCTGCGACGATCGCCACGTCAGCCCGCGCACGGCAGCGACTGTAAAGGAAATCATCGCCCGCGGAGTGCGGTTCGCCCTCGTCTCCGCCCGCATGCCCGAGGCAATATACCCGCTCACGCACAGCATCGGACTCGACATCCCGCTCATCAGCTACTCCGGCGCCTATGTGCTCGACGAGCAGGGAGCGACCCTCGCGAGCATCACGATGGAGGCGGCTGCCACGCGCCGACTGCTGCAGGAGCTCGCGACCGATACCAGCCTCACGCTGAACTACTACGCCGGCCATCACTGGTACGTCACCGACGCCAGCCAGCCACGCGTCCGGATGGAGATCGACATCACCCAGGCCCGCCCGCAGGTCCTGCCACAAGGTTTCGCCACGCGCCTCGACGCCGGCGAGCTGCCGAACAAGATACTCATCATGGCCGAGCCGGCCGCCTGCGAGCGACTCGAGCGAGAGCTCGCCGACGCCTATCCCATGTTCCACGTCGTGCGCTCGGCACCGTTCCTGCTCGAGATCATGGACCGCACCGTCAGCAAGGCCACCGGTCTCGCTGTCCTGCTCGATCACTACGGCCTCACGCGGCAGGAGTCCCTTTCTTTCGGTGACAACTACAACGACCTCGAAATGCTAGCCTATACCGGCATCAGCGTCGCCATGGGCAATGCGCCCGACGCCATAAAGAAAGCCGCCACGCATCAGACCGCCCCCAACACCGCCGACGGCCTGGCCCGCTTCCTCGAGGAAAACCGAGAGCTGTGGCAGAAATGAAATAATCCCCCCACCAAAAACAGCCTCCGGCCAACTGGTCGGAGGCTGTTCGGGCAGGGGGGCTGCCCTGGGATATTCTAGGGGATATTAAAAGGTTAGGGATTATCGTTGTTGTTCAGTGGAAAAACATGGGGTCGGACTTACTTTGCCGGCTCATCCTGCAGGGCATCGTACCCTTCCTCGCCCGTGCGGACCTTGACTGCATTGTCGAGGCGGTTGACGAAAATCTTGCCATCGCCGTACTTGCCGGTGTAGAGGACCTTCTTCGCCGTATCGATGAGCAGACGCGGCGTGAGCTTCGAGATAACGATATCGACGCGGACCTTCGGGACGAGGCGCGAAGCGACTTCGGCACCGCGGTACATCTCCTTGTGGCCCTTCTGCAGGCCATAGCCCATGACCTTGCTGACCGTCATGCCCGTGATACCGATCTTCTCGAGAGCGACCTTCAGATTGCCGAAGCGATCCTCGGCCGTGATGATGGTGACACCATAGATCGGATGCTCGCCAGCAGCAGGTGCAGCCTCGGCCGGCGCCGCAACAGCGGCCGGCAAAACCGGGCTGTCAGCGATGATCTCAGCATCCGGCACACCAGCGATGTGCTCCGGATACGGCATGAAGTCTGCATAAGCCGACGAGAGACCATGCTCCTCGGAGTCGAGGCCGGCAATCTCTTCCTCGCGGGAAACGCGCAGGCCGACCGTAGCCTTGATCAGCGCGAAGATGATGTTCATCGCGATGAATACATAGGCAGCGACAGCAACAACACCGAGAACCTGGATCAGGAAATAATGAGCCTCGCCCGTATAGAGCAGGCCGTCTTTCACAGCGAACAGGCCAGTCAGTATCGTACCGAGAGCACCGCAGACGCCGTGAACGGATACAGCGCCGACCGGGTCATCGATCTTGAGCTTCTGATCGATGAACTCGACCGCGTAGACGACCACGATACCGGCGATGAGGCCGATGATGGCTGCGCCAGCCGGGCTGACGGCATCGCACCCGGCGGTGATGGCCACGAGGCCGGCCAGAGCGCCGTTCAGCGTCATGGATACATCAGGATGACCATAGCGGATCCAGGTCAGGCACATGACGGTCGTAGTAGCTACGGCCGCAGCGAGGTTCGTCGTGACGAAAATCGAGCTCATCGACTCCAGTGCCTCATCACCGGTCGCGCAGACCGTCGAAGCACCGTTGAATCCGAACCAGCCAAACCAGAGGATGAATACGCCGAGCGCCGCCAGCGTCAGGCTGTGGCCCGGAATAGCATTGACCGTACCATCGGAGTTGTACTTGCCGAGGCGGGCGCCGAGGTATTTCGCACCGACGAGGGCTGCGATACCACCGACCATGTGGACGACAGTCGAACCAGCGAAATCATGGAAGCCGAGCTCGGAGAGCCAGCCACCGCCCCATGCCCAGTGACCGGAGATCGGGTAGATCAGCAGGCTGATGGCGATACTATAGAGGCAGTAGGATGAGAACTTCGTGCGCTCGGCCATAGCACCGGAGACGATCGTGGCCGATGTCGCGCAGAACACGGTCTGGAATATCAGATAGGCCATGGCCGGATAGCCGGCATCCTCAGCCACCTGATAAGCCGAAACGAAGAAATCCGGGGTACCGATGATGCCGTTGATATCCTCACCAAACATCAGACCGAAGCCCACGATCCAGAAGAATATCGAACCCAGTGCGAAGTCCATGAGGTTCTTCATGACGATGTTGCCGGCGTTCTTCGCCCGCGTGAGGCCGGTCTCGACCATCGCGAAGCCAGGCTGCATGAAGAACACCAGAAAGGCACCGATGAGTACCCAGATCGTATCTACGGATGAATAGCGTCCTTCAGGCTCCGCTGCGAACGCCAGTGACGGAATCGCCATCAGCGCCAGCAGAGCGGGGACGGTGAATCTCGCCCTCAGACTGCATTTTTTGCTGTCCATAAATATCACTCCTCAGCAAACAAAAAACGCCTGAACGAGCAAACAGCTCATTCAGACGTCAGTGTCTGTAAAAATATATCATTGCGACGTATAGGTCCAAAATCGTACTCTGCAGAGGTACCCTTGACTTACGTTGTTTACATATTAGCACTATTGTAGCGGCATGTCAACCTTAAGTTGCAAAGTTTTTCCAAATTGTCCCGCCCCACTGCACGAGGATTCTCAAGCAGTAGTTTTTCGTCCAATAATGAAGCCCCATGGTCTCATACACCGCGGGGCTTCGTTCCTGCCGGGAACTCGCAAACTTTCTCAGCGGCTCTCAGTATCGCACGCCTTGACCATTATTTTAATCACTGGTCCGCCAGAATCGTCTGGTACACCTCGGCCACCGTATGGTGGGCGAGGTCGGTCTCGAAATCCTGCTGCAGCTCCTGCAGCGTTCCGTCGAGGGCCTCGTGGATATGACGGCCTACAGGGCATTTCGGGTTCGGCTTCTCATGGAAGCGGAACAGCTCCTCGCTGCTGGCCGTCTCGACCGCCCGATAGACATCGAGGAACGTGATCTCCGTCAGCGGCCGCTGCAGGCTCATGCCGCCCGGGCCGCGCTTCACCTCGATGAGCCCGGCCGCCTGCAGCTGCAGCATGATGTTGCGCACGATGACCGGATTGCTGCCGATACTGCCCGCGAGGAACTTGCTCGTTATCTTATACTCATCCCGGAAGAACTCAATCGCTGTCAGCATATGGATCGCGATGGTGAATTTCGTGGAAACCTGCATGGTAAAAGCCTCTCTTCATATCTCTATACCTCTAGTATATCACGATACAGGACCAAATCGCTATCCTTGAACACATTGAAAATGACGTGGATGTCGCTCGCCTGTTCATCGAGCCACTCGCGCACCGTTTGCACGGCGATCTGCGCCGCGCGGTCGGCGGGGAAGCCGAATACGCCTGTCGAGATGCAGCAGAAGGCGACAGTGGCGCAGTCCTGCGCGGCCGCGAGGTCGAGGCAGGCACGATAGCATGACGCGAGCTGCGCCTCATGCTCCGGCCGCAGCCGTCCGCTGCGCACGATCGGACCGACGGTGTGCAGCACATAGCGCGCGGAAGAGGTCGAAAGCCTCCCGCTCGTCCTGCGGCACGGCGTAGTGCCCGTACTCCGGCATCTCATGCTGCAGTTCCCCGATGAGGAAGCGCAACTGTTCCCAACGCATCATAGCAATCACCCTTTCTGCAGTGCATCCAGCACGTCCCCGATATCCGCCTGCAGGCACAGGGACCGCTCAGCGATATCGTCGGGACAGATGCTCCGCGCCGCGTCGATCGTGACGTAGCGGTTCTGATGTCCCTCGCGCACCGCTTCCCAGAACGGGAACTTTATGATCCCCGGCGTGTTGAGCCCCACCCCGAGCTCGAGATAGAGCACGCGCCGTCCCTGCTGGCGGGCACGGAACTCCGCGCAGCGCCGCTGGGCTGCATACCAGCCCTCGTCCTGCACGAAGCCATCGTCCACGCGCAGATTCGTAGTCATCTCGCTGCCGTCATCGGGACAGACGGGGATCAGCTCCGTCGGGATCCGCATCTCCAGATGCCCCTGCTCCGGCGGCACATAGATTCCCTCATCATTGCGCACGAAGCCCTGCGCCTCGATCATGGCCTGCACCCAGTGCGCATTGTCATACGTCTTCTGGATGGCCGGATTCACGCTCTGCAGCAGTCCGTAGTCACCCTGCGTGTAGAACAGGCGGGTCTTGTCAAAGCCGGCCCGTTGGAACTGGTGGTCCACATTCGTCGTGAGCACGAAATAATCCCGTCCCGCGACGAGCGACAGCAGCTCCTCATATACGGGCCGCGGCGGTGCTACATAGCGATTCACATAGATGGCACGGCTCCACCAGGCCCAGTAGATCTCGGGCTCGCCGAACGGATAAAAGCCGCCCGCATACATATCGCGGAAGCCATAGCGGCGCGCGAAATCCCCGAAATACCGCTCGAACCGCGGCCCCGCATAATCAAAGCCAGCCGCCGTCGACAGGCCGGCGCCGGCGCCGATGAATATCGCCTCGGCCCCCGCCAGCCACTCCCGCAGCTGCGCCACCCCGGCCAGGAAATCATCCTGCCGGCGGCGCACACTTCTATGCCAGAACGCCATTGGTAACACCTCCTAAAGATATCAAGCCTCCCCCAAGGGGGAGGCTCCGTAGTAATGCAAGCTGCCCCCTTGGGGGAAGTGCCGAGCACAGCGAGGCGATAGGGGTGGCGAGCTGCTATGTAGCGTTCGGCAACACATGGATGACTCGGCTATCTAGGCTATTTGTAAGTGGGCCGTTTATACGATAGTACTCGAGTAAGGTTACTAGCTCGCCACCCCCACCACCGCTAGCGCGGTTCTCCTCCCCCAAAGGGGGATGCTTCACTCATCGCTACACATCCCTCACCGCTGACGCGGTCCCCGTCCTCAGAGAGGATGGCTGATTCCCCTCAGGCGCGGACGACGGAGATGCGCTGCTGGCTGTGGCCGCCCTGCTCGATCTCGTCGACCAGCGCGATCGCGTAGTCAGCATAGGAGATGATGGACTCGTTCTTGCTGTTGAGCGTAAGCTCCTCGCCGGCCTTTATGTACTTGCCCGTGCGCTCGCCATCGGCCTGGAAATCACCGGCCGGGCTGATGTAGGTCCAGTCAACATTCTTTACCGTGCGCAGGAAATCGAGCGCCTGCTGATGAGCGTCGGCCACGCCCTTGAATGCGTCCGGGAAGTCCGGCGTCTGCGCAACCGTCAGCGTATGCTCCGGATTGACGAACAGGCTGCCTGCACCACCGACGACGACCAGACGGACCGAAGTGCCAGCCAGCACCTGGCTCAGGTGTTTCGCTGCGTCCGGGATGATATGGAACGTCTCCGGTGCCCAGGCACCAGCCGCATCGACGACGACATCGAACGACTCGAGGTCAGCCTTCGTGAGATCGAATATATCCTTCTGGACATATTCCTTGGCCGGGGTATCGTTCTCGGCATGGCGGCCGAAGGCGACGACCTCATGACCACGGCTCAGAGCCTCGGCGATGACTTTCTTTGCGACACGACCATTTGCGGCTACAACTGCTATTTTCTTCGACATGATAATTACCTCCAACAATTTTTACCATTTTCTTTGATGTAACTTCGTTCGTTACATTTCATGTTTGTAATATACCATGTTACAATTACGTTGTCAACACTTTTATTACATTTTTTGCAAAAAATTTTCCGTCCTCTGTAGACTGCAGCCACTCGAAGCTCTCTCCATCTGCCGCGCATCAAAAAAGCGCCGCAAAGCTGCTGAGCTTTGCGACGCTGCATATATCTCCTGATTAAATTGTCTCTCAGGCTTTCTTCTTGTCCTCCTCGATGAGGATGCGCATAGCCTCGACGGCCGTCTGGATAGACTTCTCCGAATCATAGTTCTCCGGATCATCGAGACCCATGGCGCGGCGGGTCTGATTGGCGAATACGGCCATGATGGCACCGGTGCGGACCTTGCGGACCGAGCCGACGATGAACAGCGTCGCGGACTCCATCTCGCTCGCGAGCGCGCCGCATTTGAGGAAGGCATCCCATTTATTGTTGAGCTCATAGGCTACCGGCATCGAATTCGGATCATGCTGGCCGTAGAAATTGTCCTTGCACTGCAGCACGCCGACATGATAGCGGGTATCACCCTTCTGGGCTGCCTTTACGAGTGCCTCGACCACCGTATGGTCAGCCACTGCCGGGAACTCGATCGGCGCATATTCCTTCGTCGTGCCCTCCATGCGGATGGCTGCCGTACCGATGACGAGGTCACCACCCAGGACATCGACGGCCATGCCGCCCGAAGTGCCGACGCGGATGAACGTATCAGCACCACAGTGGATGAGCTCCTCGACTGCGATTGCCGTCGACGGGCCACCGATGCCGTGCGAGCAGACCGAGATGCGCTCGCCGTTGAGCGTACCCGTATAGATGGTGTACTCACGATTCGATTTCACGAATTTCGCATCATCGAAATAAGCAGCGATCTTCTCGCAGCGCGCCGGATCCCCGCACATGATGACATAGCGGCCCACATCGCCCTTCTTAATCTTGATATGGAATTCCTCGTCATTCTTCACATACTTGAGTGTCATACTGTTTTCCACCTTTCTCGAGTCTCCAGCAGCACCTGCGGCCCCTGGCAGGGCCGGGGCACGGGCTGTCGGCTGCATAATGATTGCTGTGACGCCTGCTGCGAAGCCCGGCAGAAGCAATCTCCGCCCCTCACCTGCAACGGTGAGGACATCTTTTTCACATGGCTATATTCTACCATCTTTCTCTCCGAAACAAAAGGACATATGACACAATGATAGCTAATACGGCAGAATCCGGAACAGACCGTATGACAGAAAAAAAGACAGCCGCCAGGAAATCCTGGCGACTGTCCCTATGGGAGAGAATGTACGTTCATCTATTTCAACGCCGGCACAACGCCCCGACGGAAGCGGCTCCTCGTCAGCCTATGCGGGCTGGCCTGTGATCAGGCGACACCGGTGATATTGATCTCGTGCCCCTTGCTTTCGGCCTCAGCCTTCTTCGGCATATGGATGTTCAGCACGCCATCCTTGTACTCGGCCGTGCATTTGTTCTCATCGATATTATCGATGTAGAACGAGCGGCTCATCGAACTCGTGCTGCGCTCCCGACGTACGTAGTTGCCCTTGTCGTCTTTCTCGTCCTTCGACTCATTGCTCTTCGTAGCGATGGTCAGATAGTTGTTCTCATACGAGAGGGAAATGTCCTCTTTCTTGAGTCCCGGCAGCTCTGCCGTCATGTCGTAGGCATCGCCATTGTCTTTGACGTCAACCTTGAACGCGGGGCTGTGGAAACTCGACATAAACGGCTCGTCAAAGACATCCAGCAGGCGATCGAATACGTTCTCCTCATGTGCCAAATCGTTACGAGATACGAATGGAACCAAACCAAACATAATCAAGATCCCCTTTCTGAGAAATCCTTAAACCTTAAAAGAAACTTTTCCCGGAGGCCCGGTCCCCTTTCTCAGGTCCCTAACCTCTTTACAATTATTATTATACTCCAAAAGGTCAAAAAGTCAATAGGTCAAAAAGAAAAATTTCGATTTTTTTCAAAAAAATAGCCTTCCTCTGTGGGGAAGGCTTGATGTTCTCTCATATCGCTATATGCAGGTACTCATCGAGCATGTCGTGTACGCTGCGCGGGGCGTCGCTCTTCTTGCTGAGCTTCTTCTTGCCCATGCGCGTCACGACCGCATGATACAGATCATCCTCGAGCGAGCCGGGCACGAGATTCTCCCAGTTCTGGGGATTATAGGCCCGCTCGGAGACAGCGTTGTCCGGGCGGCCGGTGACCTCGAGCTCGCAGAGGAACTGGATCTGCTGCGTATCCGGGCGCATGTAGTAATGCTCCAGATAGTAGGTCCGCTGCTGCGCCGCTGTCGCATCCTGTCCGGCAGCAGCCGGGGTACCCGACGCGGTGGCTGCACTCTGTCCGGCGGCAGCCGCTGTACCCGACGCCTCATTCTGGACCAGTTTGATCCAGACATCGATGATCTGCTCGCCCGCCGAATGCGGCATCGGTATCCAGCGTACATCGCGGGAATCCATGTAGTAGGTAAAGCCATCGGCCTGCAAGATCTCTACGAAGCGCTCCGGAGCTTTCTTGACCTTTTTGGCTCTGGCAGCCTTTTTCGCCTCAGCAGGCTGCTTGGCATTCGCATCCTTCTGCGTTGTCGATGGCGAGATATGGCGGATGAACATCCGGTCGGAGCTGCCCGTGCTGTACGCTGGCGCTGCCGTCTTATCCGCTGTATCCGCTGCTGCCGTCGATGCTGTACCTGCGGCTTCGGCGGCCGGCTGTGCCGCTGTGCTGTCTGCGGCCTGTGCCCCGGCTGGCTGCCCCAGCAGCAGCGCCAGAGCCAATACGGTATATACTGCTTTCTGCATTTGCTACACCTCACAAAACCTGACCGGCCACCGCCGGCTTCTAGTTATAAATTCGCGTCCGAACGCCTATTTCCTTTATGCGCAGCTGAGAAAATGTTCGGTTGGTGGGACAATCAGCTGCGTTGCAGCAACATTTTGACGGGCCGGCTGACTAAGATTTTCGATTGGTGGGCCGTTTTCACTTTAGCGCTCGAGTATATTTACCAGCTCGCCACCCCCACCACCGCTAGCGCGGTCCTCCGTCCGGGGTTGCCACCGGCAACCCGCGCTTACGCG
>CACXCN010000070.1 GCA_902766095.1 uncultured Selenomonas sp.
AACGGGCACGGCCCGTGCTATTTTTGTAGCCATAAATATTGATTTTTCAAGGCTCACAGGCGCTTACGCACCTGCGAAGTTTGAGTAAATTAATAGAAAGGTGAGGTGGGCTGATGAATGCTCTGCGTTTGCTGATATTCGAAAGATCGAGCAGCCGGATCGAGACCCTGAAGCGCGAGCTGCAGCCGGCGCTCCCCGCCGGCTCGCTCATCGAAGTCGCCAGGACGACGCAGGAACTGGCTACCAAACTGCCGCTATTCAAGCCGGATACCATAATCATGAATTTTGCCCTGTCGCGCCTGCGGCTCGAGGAGCAGCCGCTGCTGTCCTGGCTGCAGCAGCACTCGCCTGCCCCGGTCATCGTGTACGGTATGACCAGCGCGAAGCGGCCAGATCCGCTCAGCCTGGGAGCGCATATCTACGGACTCCATCGCACCTGGGATGAGAACCAGACGAGCTTTTATACAGACCTGCGGGAATGTCTGGCTACCGTCGGAACCACTACGAAGACCACCAACAACACCGTCGGCCCCAGCGCAGTCGTGACCCGTGAGCTATGGCGGGCTACGAAAGCGGACGATTCGCCGCAAAGCTCGCATACGGCAACGCCAGTCCCGCTGGCCAAATACCTGCATCTGGCCAATCAGGCGCTTGCCGCTGCCGATGCCCAGACTGCCCCCGCGGACCGGCGCCACCGCGAGCAGCAGCCTCTCCCCGGCATCCCGGCCGAGCCGGCCGCAATGGTGGCAGCCACGCTGGAAAATGCCAAAGCCGCCAGATCCATAGCGAGAATGACATTCAAACACGATAACGCTCCCGCTGCACCGGCTGCCTCCCGGCTCAGTGATGTCAAGCCGGTAGCCGGTATAAAACTCATCGCCATCGGCTCCTCGACCGGCGGCACCGACGCGCTGTCCAGGGTGATCAGCCGGCTGTCGCCGCCCCTGCCAGGCATAGTCATAGTCCAGCATATACCACCTATGTTCTCCAAATTATTGGCCAAGCGCCTGAATGACGAGTCCGCGCTCACCGTGCAGGAGGCTGCTACCGGCGATGAGATACTGCCCAACCACGTCTATATAGCCCCCGGCAGCAAGCATATGACGCTGACCGTCTATGGCTCGAAACTGATGCTGGACTGCCGTCCCGGCCCGCCCGTGCACAGCTGCTGTCCCTCAGTAGATGTGCTGTTTGACTCTATCGCTGCCTCGCCCGTAGCCCATGATACATTGGGCATCATATTGACCGGCATGGGACATGACGGAGCGAAGGGGCTGCTGAAGCTGCACCAGCTCGGCGCCCCGACCATCGGCCAGGACGAGGGCAGCAGCATCATCTATGGCATGCCTAAAACCGCCTTTGACATCGGCGCCGTAGAGCATCAGCTGCCGCTTCGCGATATCCCGGCCGCCATAATGAAAGTCACGCAATAAAAAACAGCCTCCCGCTGAGGAAGGCTGTTTTTTATTGACAAATATATAAATCTGTCAGCCACGGCTGCGCCATCTGTAGGCGGCATAGAGCACCAGCAGCCATACCGGCAGGACATAGATGACGAGCTGCATGTCCGGGATCTGCGTCATCATGAGCCAGACGCCGGCCAGGAATACGAGACAGATATAGTTGATCCAGGGGAAGAACGGCGAGGCAAACTTGGCCGGGACGCCCTGACGCTTCATCTCGCGCCGGAACTTCAGATGCGTCACCGTGATGACGGTCCAGCTGATGCAGGCCGCACAGGTGGCGATGGCGATGAGATACATGAAGACATGGCCCGGGAACAGGTAGTTCAGAGCCACGACGATGAGCGTGATACCGGACGAGACGAGTATGCCGGTCACCGGCACGCCGCGGTGCGAGAGGTACGACAGCAGCCCTGGAGCGTTCGACTCGGACGCCAGCCCGTAGAGCATGCGGCTGTTCGAGTAGATGGCGGAGTTGTAGACCGAGATGGCGGCCGTCAGCACGACGAAATTCAGGATATGCGCCGCGGCCGGTATGCCGATGTTGGCGAAGATCTGCACGAACGGGCTGGCCTCCGTACCGACCTCGTTCCACGGCCAGAGGGCCATGAGCACGGCCATCGTGCCCACATAGAAGATAAGGATACGCCATATGACCTGGTTGATGGCTTTCGGTATGGAGTGGTCCGGATCCTCCGCCTCGCCGGCCGTGATGCCGATGAGCTCGATGCCGCCGAACGAGAACATGACGACCGTCAGCGAGAGCATGAGTCCCCAGATGCCATGCGGCAGGAAGCCGCCATACGACCAGAGGTTGCTGATATTCGCCGGGAAGCCCGCCGGATTCGTGAATATCAGGAACAGCCCGAGCACGATCATGAGCGATATCGCTGCGATCTTGATGATGGCCATCCAGAACTCCGCCTCACCATAGGCTCCGACATTGACGAGATTCACGAGCGTGATGACGACGAGACAGACGAACGCCGATATCCACTGCGGCAGATCCGGAAACCAGAAATTCATGTAGATGCCCACGGCCGTGAGCTCGGCCATGGAGACGATGATATAGTCGAACCAGTAGTTCCACCCCGCGAGGAATCCGGGGAATTTTCCCCAGTACTTCGTGGCATAGTAGCTGAATGAGCCCGATACCGGCTCATGAACGGCCATCTCACCGAGCATGCGCATCACGAAATAGATGATGATGCCGCCGAGGAGATAGGCCAGCATGACCGCCGGTCCGGCCAGCTGTATCGTCGAGGCTGATCCGTAGAACAGGCCGGTACCGATGGCGCCCCCCAGCGCGATCATCTGTAAATGGCGGTTCTTCAGCCCGCGCTGCATGTGGGCCGCTTGTTTTTCACTCATATGGATTCTTCCTTTTCTTCTGGAATGATTTTATAGAAAAGGCCGCCATAAGGCCAGCCGGCGCAATCGTATCTGCGCCGGCGGACTGTATGGCGGCCTACTCCGTTGTAGGTCGATGTCTCAATACCTTTGCTTTTCCTTCAGAGCCTGCTGGACCTCCCGCTTTGCGGCTTTGGCCTTCAGGTCCTGACGTTTGTCATAGTTGTGCTTGCCGCTGGCCAGCGCAATCTCGAGCTTGGCCCGGCCATGCTTGAAATATACTTTGAGCGGTATGACCGTGAAGCCCTTCTCCCGCGTCTGGCTGAACAGCTTGATGATTTCAGCCTTGTGCATGAGCAGCCGCCGGGGACGCAAAGGATCATGGTTGAATATGTTGCCCTGCTCATAGGGGCTGATGTGCATATGCTCGATGAATATCTCACCGTTCTTTATCGTGCAGTAGCTGTCCTTGAGATTCGCCCGTCCGGCCCGCAGGGACTTGACTTCCGTGCCCTGCAGTTCTATGCCGGCCTCATAGGTATCATGAATGAAATAGTCATGCCGGGCTTTGCGGTTCTCGCAGGCAATCTTGATGCCGATATTCTTCTTTCCCATAGGCTTTCACCTTATCGATTCCAAATGTATTTATTGCCGCCGGCACGTTGTCATTTATTGCTCTTCGTGCCGCCCTCAGTCTTGCGATGGCCATGTTTCTGGCGATGTCCGCGTGCCGGTTCCTGACGCTCCTCGTCCTCATTGCTGCGATGGCGGGAGTGATAGCCCGGCGGATCCGGCCAGACAGCCGAGTTGAGGCCTGTCACCTTCACATGATGGTAGTCGTCACGTCCCCGGCTTTCCCGGCGATTGCCGCGCTCCGAGGCGGCGAGGCCGCTGTTCACACGCGAGGTCAGCTTCTTATCCTTCTCCTCGCGATGCTTGCCATGACGGCCCTGACGAGGACTGCGCTCGCGGCTGTCCTCCGGCTTGTGGAGCTTCTGGCCCGAGGCTCCCTTGCGGCGCTTATCGTCCTTCTTGTCCCGCTTATCCTTCTTCGGCTCAGCCTTACGGCCATCACGCTTCTTGCCGTGGTGATGACGTTTCTTCTCGCCGTCCTTATTCTCCGGCGCTGCCTCTTTATCCTGGCCCAGCCCCTGCATGGAGACGCCGCCTTTTGCGCCCTTGCGGCCGCCTTTCACGGCATTCTTCATGGCCTCGGGATCGTAGGCCCCATTATCTTTCAGCACGAAATCAAGATTCCTTTCCTCAACATTGGCCCGCACCAGCAGCACATCGACCGGATCACCGAGACGATACTGCTTGCCCGTGCGCTCTCCGACCATGGCATAGAGATCCTCGCGATACTCGTAGTAGTCGTTGACCATGGTCGATACGTGGACCAGCCCCTCGACGCCGTTGTCGAGCTCGACGAATATGCCGAACGCCGTCACGCCCGAGATGATTCCCGGGAACTCCTCGCCCACGAACTGGGCCATGTACTCGATTTTCTTCATGTCGGTCGTGTCGCGCTCCGCCTCGGTGGCAATGCGCTCACGCTCCGAGGCATGATCGGCCAGATCCGGCAGTATGTTCTTCAAGCGCTCCTGCTCCGACGGCGGAATCGTCCCCGTAGCAAACGTCTTGCGCAGGATGCGGTGTACGATGAGGTCCGGATAGCGTCGAATCGGCGACGTGAAATGCGTATAGTAGCGCGCCGCCAAGCCGAAATGACCGAGGCTCTCAGCGGCATAGCGCGCCTGCTGCATCGAGCGCAGCGCTACCGTGCTGATGAGTCGCTCCTCTGGCTTGCCCTCAACCTTGGCCAGCACCTGCTGGACGTCCATCGGCTTGATCTGGCCAGCTTCATCCTTCTTGACCCAGAGGCCGAACGGCGACAGTGTATTGTTGAGCCGCTCGATCTTCTCCTCGCTCGGCTGCTCATGCACGCGGTACATGAACGGCAGATGTTTCTGGTCCATATGACGGGCCACAGTCTCGTTGGCCGCCAGCATGCATTCCTCGATGATAGATTCAGCCAGGCCGCCCACACGCTTGATGAGAGCAACGGGATTCCCCTGCTCATCGAGCTTGACCTTGATCTCCGGTATCTCGAAATCGATAGAGCCGCGGCGGTGACGCTTGGCCTTCAGGGCATCGCGCAGATCGCGCAGCGTCTCGAGCATTTCCTTTATATCGGCATTGTCCGTGACATATGGCTCCTCATGTGTCACGAGCACCTTGTTCACGAGATTATACGTCAGGCGGCGGTAGACGTGGATGACGGCCGGGAGTATCTCGTAGCTCGTAATCTCGCCCTGCGCATTGATCTGCATCTCGCAGGCCATGGCCAGGCGGTCGACACCGGCATTCAGACTGCATATGCCGTTCGACAGTTCCTTCGGCAGCATAGGGATGACGCGGTCCACGAGATAGACGCTCGTGCCGCGCTCCTGTGCCTCACGGTCGAGCGGCTCGCCCTCGCGCACATACCAGGATACGTCAGCGATATAGACGCCGAGGAAGAAACTGCCGTCAGCATTGCGGCGCGCATAGACGCCATCATCGAGATCCTTCGAGTCCTCGCCGTCGACCGTCACAATCGGCAGGTCACGACGGTCAGCCCGGCCTACGTATTCCTCAGCCGTCGGGTACTGCTCACAGGCCGAGGCTGCCGCCTGCACATCCTCCGGGAACGTCTCCGAGAGGTCATACTGGCGCATGACGGACAGGACATCGACACCAGGATCGCCCACATGACCCAGGACCTCTACGACCTCGCCCTCGGCATTGCGACGGGCCTCCGGCCACTTCGTTATCTTCACGACGACCTTGTCGCCCGTCTTGGCCTTGCGCGAAGCCTTCTTCGGGATGAATATATCCTGCGTCAGCTTCATATCGTCCGGCGTCACGAAGCCGAACATCTTGCTGCTCTCATACGTACCGACGATCCGCTCGTTGGCCCGGACGAGGACCCGCAGGATCTCGCCCTCGCGATTATGGCGGGCCATGGGATCGGCTGCCGGCGTCACGCGGGCTACGACCCGGTCGCCATTCATGGCGGAGCCCAGGCACGGCCCCGGTACGAATACGTCGGTCTCATCCTCGCTCTCGCGCAGATCCGGCACGATGAAGCCGAAGCCCTTGGCCGTCATCTGCAGCCGCCCGACCACCAGATGCATACGGCTCGGTACGCCGTAGAGATCGCTGCGGTTCCTGATGATAGCTCCCTCTGCCTCGAGCTCCTCCAGCGCCGGTCCGAACTCCACCTGCTCCTCATCGGTGAGCTGGAGTGCCTCGCCCAGATCCTCCGCCGACATGGGCCGATAGGCAGCATCGCGCATATAGGCTACAATTCTTTCTTTCAAATCCATATTTTGTTTTTCTCCGTTCGCAAATCTTTCGTTCCGATTCATACGCATACAGCGTCAGCACGGGCCGCCTGCCTGAGTGCTGTCATCAGCGGCAGGCGCCGCACTCTCACATAAAAACAGCGGCTGCGGCAAGCCGCCCGGACCGCTGCCGCTCACTCGACACCGGCCAGAAAATCCCCCGTGGCCCGGAATACTTCCTCCCGCTCTTCGCTGAGCGGCAGCAGATGGCCCGACTTATGAAACCATTTCAAGCGCCGCACCGGACTCGAGACATGTTCGTATATATAATCCGCACTCCTGGGATCAGCCGTATGGTCATCGTCGCTGTGCATCACGAGCACCGGCGACTTGACTTTCGGGATGCAGTCCTTCGTCGCATCAATCACATCCACGAGCTCATGTACGCTGACCAAAGGCATCTTGCGGTAGGTCTTGTTGGCGGCCGGCGGCACATTCTTGAGCCGGCGTCTGGCTTTCACCACGTACTGGCCGACGCATGCCTCGCGTACAGGCAGATATTTCAGACCCCGCTCCTCGGGGATGAATATCGGCGCGGCGAGCGTGACGACACGTGCTACCTGCTCCTCACTCGCCAGCAACAGGGCAAAAAGCCCGCCCATAGAGTGACCTACGGCCGAGACTTCATCACATATATCAGCCAGCAGAGCATAGCCGTCGCGCACGGAATCCATCCAGTCCTCCCATGTCATGCGGCTCATATCCTCGACCGTCGTGCCATGTCCTGCCAGACGTATGCCGAGAACCGTGAAGCCCCGCTGCTGCAGGCTCTCGCCGAGCATGAGCAGCTCCGCCGGCAGTCCGGTGAAGCCATGGATCAGCAGTACGCCCTGCTTGCCTCCCGGCAGGAGGAATGGCTCTGCTCCCGGTAAAATCATACAGCCACTCCCTCCTCACATAAAGAACCTATCCTGAGCATCATACCGTCATCAGTTCGTCATGCGCGCTATGATGACCGTGATTACAGCGAATATGACACCCAGCACGACAGTCACCCGCGCCAGCAGCGCATCCATGCCGCGCGCCTTGCTCGAGAATACGGTATCAGCTCCGCCGCCGAGGCCGCCCATTCCGTCCGACTTGGCCTCCTGGCCCAGCACGGCAGCTATGAGCCCTATGCAGACGAGCGCATCCAGCACCATAAGAATATTAAGCAGCAATTTCAATATCTCCTTGTTCATTTACCTGTTAGAATACATTCCATTCTATAATAGCATATCTGCTGTATGGACTGCAAGAAAATATATGGAGCGGGACCGGCTCAGGGCCGGATTCCCGCTCCAGGACATGCTTATTCAAGGGCAACGATGGTATCAGAGCAGCTTGTCTGCCGCTTCATAGCCCAGCTGCAGGGCTTTCATATTCTGCTCCACGGTATGCGGCGGCACACGATGCGCCACCGATTTCTGAACCGTCTCGAGCTTCACGAGGCCGGTGATGCGCACGAGCGCGCCGAGCGCCACGATGTTCGCGAACAGTGGCTTGCCGACTTCCTCGATCGCTATCTTCGTGATCGGTATGCGTATGACATGCGGGAAATCAGGCGTCTCCGGCACGAGCGTATCGTCGAGCACGAGCAGTCCGTCCTGCGGCAAATCAACATAATACTTGTCTGCGGCCTTCTGCGTCATGGCCAGCACGAGGTCCGGCGTCGTGACATGCGGATGATAGATCGGACCGTCATCGATGATGACCTCGGATTTCGAGGCGCCGCCACGCGCCTCCGGGCCGTAAGACTGCGACTGGCAGGCCTCTTTGCCCTCGGCTACCGCTGCCTCAGCGAAAATGATGGCTGCCGTGATGACGCCCTGGCCGCCCGATCCGGATAGTCTAAGCTGCTTTCTCATTTGCCAGCACCTCCTGCCCGCTCGATGACCGCATCGTATGCCGTCGTATAGTCCGTAGCTGTGGCGGAGTAGAACAGCCCGATGGGGAATTTCTCGCCCTGCTTCTTATCGTCAGGCAGTTTCTCCCAGGCCGCCTGCATGACGGCATTATCGCGCATCCATTTCAGCATGTTCGCGGGGCTGCCCATCTTGTTCTTGCGGCCATACGCCGTCGGGCACTGGACGAGCGCCTCGATAAAGGAGAAGCCCTTGTTGTCAAAGCCGTTGGCTATCATGTCCACGAGGTGCTGCTCATGGTAGGCCGTCGAGCGCGCCACATAGGTGGCGCCGGCGGCGATGGCCAGCTTGCAGGCATCGAACGGCCGGTCGATCGAGCCGTAAGGAGCCGTCGTAGCCTTCTTGCCCAGCGGCGTCATCGGCGACGCCTGGCCGCCGGTCATGCCGTATATTTTGTTGTTGAACAGCACGACGGTGAGGTCGACATTGCGACGGCAGCCGTGGATGAAATGATTGCCGCCGATGGCTGTGCAGTCGCCATCACCCGTGATGACGACGACATTCAGATCCGGGTTGGCGAGCTTGATGCCGGTCGCGAACGGTATCGCGCGGCCATGCGCCGTATGCAGCGTATCGAAATCCATATAGCCCGAAGCACGTGACGAGCAGCCGATGCCGGATACGATCACGGTGTTATCCTGCGACAGGCCTTTTTTCTCTATGGCCTGGACGATTGCCTTCATCGCAATGCCATTGCCGCAGCCGGGGCACCAGAGGTGCGGGAGACGGTTCTGGCGGAAATATTTCTCATAGCTTCTTTCCATTGCGCTTGCCTCCCTTATTTCACAAGTTCATCGATGCCAGCAGCGATCTCCTGCGGCTCGAACGACTGCATATTGTACTTGCGGCAGAGCTGTACCTCGCACTGACCGGCGACGGCCCGCTCGACTTCGCCGACGAGCTGGCCGTAGTTCAGCTCGGCGACCATGATGCCCTTGACCTTGGCGGCCAGACGCTTGATTGCAGCAGTGGCGAACGGCCATACCGTCATGAGGCGCAGCAGGCCGACCTTCTGGCCCTTCGCCCGGGCCTCGGCCACCGCCTCATAGGCCGTGCGGGCCGTACCACCGAAGGCGACGACGGCATACTCGGCATCATCCATGAAGTATTCCTCTGTATGGATAATTTCCTCGCCGACGCGGTCGATCTTCTCGTGCAGACGACGAATCGACTCCTCTGTGACCTTCGGGCTGCCGACCGGGAAGCCGGTATCATCATGAATGAGTCCCGTCACATGGATATGATAGCCCTGGCCGAAATCAGCGACGTTCGGCACGAGATCCTCGTCCGGCGCATAGGGCTCATAGCCCTCGGCCCGCGTCTTCTTCGGCTGGCGGCGCGGATAGATATCCAGATCGGCCGGCTCCGGCAGCTCGACTTTCTCACGCAGATGACCGACGATCTCATCCATGAGCAGGATGACCGGCGTACGGAACCGCTCGGCATAGTTCACAGCCATGACCGTCGCATCGTATGTCTCACGCACGCTCCACGGTGCCAGTGCGATCATGGGATGGTCGCCATGGGTGCCCCAGCGGGCCTGCATGACATCGCCCTGGCTCGGGGCGGTCGGCTGGCCGGTCGACGGACCTACGCGCTGCACATCGACGAGCACGCAGGGGATCTCGGCACAGGCAGCATAGCCGATGAGCTCCTGCTTCAGGGAGAAACCCGGGCCGCTCGTCGCATCCATGGCCTTCATGCCCGCCAGCGAAGCGCCCAGAATCGCGCCCATACTCGCGATCTCGTCCTCCATCTGCACGAACTTGCCGCCCACACGCGGCAACAGTTTCGCCATCGTCTCGGCGACTTCGGTCGACGGGGTGATCGGATAACCAGCAAAGAAACGTACTCCGGCCGCGATTGCGCCCTCAGCGCATGCTTCGTTTCCCTGCATCAATCTGGCCTTGCTCATTGTGCCGCCTCCTTTGCCGTTCCACCATCTGACAGTTTGTCTACGAAGATAGCATAATCCGGGCAGCGCAGCTCGCATTGGCCACAGGCGATGCAGGCCTCGCCGTTCACTACCTTCACCTTGCCCAGCTCATCAAGCGCCAGCACCTCGCGCGGGCAAAACGCCACGCAAATGCCGCAGCCCTTGCAGCGTGCCATTTTGATGGTGATGTCTGACTTCATAGGGCTCCCTCCTAAATAAACACAGATAGTACAAAATATGCTTTATTTTGCATACAAAATATGCTAAATATGCAAGACACTTTTACATTTTAGCATACTTTAGGCAAAAATCAACCCTATAATGTAAATTTATAAATTCCCTATGGTGCACATTGATACATTTTGACTATTTCGCTTGACTTGAAGCCTGCATCAAGCATTATAATTACAAAGAAAGCAAACCCAACAATCGTAAAAATCATCGTGTTTGCCTTGTTCTCACCCTTTTTATTATTATATCACTTGCGACGCAATTTCGTCGCAAGTATTCTTTATACTTATAGCATTTTTTCAGGGAGCTGATTTCATGAATGATGCGCTGGCCCGCAAACAGCAGGCTCTGCATGATTACCTGCAGAAGCTCGGCAGCGTAGCCGTTGCCTTCTCCGGTGGTGTCGATTCTACCTACCTGCTCTATGCTGCCCACACCGTGCTTGGAGCGTCCGCTGTGGCCTATACGGCGCGTTCGGTATTCGTGCCCGGCCATGATGTCGCCGAGGCGGCCGACTTCTGTCAGGCGCGCGGCATCGAGCACCATATCATCGAATACGATCCGCTCGCCCACAGCGATATCGTCGTCAACCCGCCTGATCGCTGCTACCTCTGCAAAAAGAACCTTTTCTCCACGCTGCTCGACCTGGCTCAAGAGCGTGGTCTGGCCCATGTCGCCGATGGCGCCAATCTCGACGACGATGGCGACTACCGCCCCGGACGTCAGGCCACGCAGGAACTCGGCATCGTATCGCCGCTGCATGCCGCCGGTCTCACGAAAAACGATATCCGCCAGCTGGCCAAGGCTGCCGGGCTGACTGCTTGGAACAAGCCCGCCTCCGCCTGCCTGGCCACCCGCTTCCCCTACGGTGAGACGCTGACGGCTGAGCGACTGGCCCGCGTCGACCGAGCGGAGGACTATCTGCGCACGCTCGGCTTCCGCCAGCTGCGCGTGCGTACCCATGGCGAACTCGCCCGCATCGAGCTCACCGCGGCTGACATCGCCCGCCTGCAGGACGACTCGCTGCGCGCCACCATCGTCAGCACGCTGAAGGAGTACGGCTTCGCCTATGTCACCCTTGATCTGGCCGGCTACCACACGGGCAGCATGAACGACGCTCTATCCCCCGAGGTCCTGGCTAAGCACAGCAAGCAGGACTGACGCTTGCGAATCATATATACAAGAATCCCCGCTGCACAAAAAATTGCAACGGGGATTCTTGTTGAACGCGATAATGCTATCCTCAGCAATATACGTTCCAGGACCGTGCTGGTTTAAGCCGTTAGGGCATTTGACAGGCCCATACAGCCAGGCATGCCTAACGTTGATTCAATCAGACGATTTTCTATAACCGCTGAATCAATCAACAACTGGTCTATCTCGCCAATGGAATCGTCAATGGCGTAAACCAGCTCGGCGAGTGCAGAGGTATTCATGCATTCGCTCCTTTCCAAACCCAATCCGCTATCTATTCTAGCATCGAAAAATAAGGCTGGCAAGGTGTCACCAGATGGCCGTCAAGCCTTTGACTATAGCAACTAAACCGTTTTCTAATATTACCTCTGAATCCCGATCGGATGTCTCGCTTACATTTCTCCCAGATGGCCTGTCCCCCACTCCTGATCTCCGACTATTCTCCCAGTCGTCCGCTCCGCGCCGCAACAGAAGGCAGCTGTAATGATCGCATCGCTTTTTTTATATGGCGGTAGGACGCAAAGATTATTTTTTGATTATACTTTAAGTTGTCCGTGTCAAATATACATTTGCCAAACAAAAAACCGCACTACTGTATGATTAAATACAGTGGTGCGGTCAATCTGTCCTGTCAGAGGTTACATTTCCGAATCTGGATAGCGCTCTATATCATCCTCACCGATGTAGGAACCGTTCTGTACTTCGATGATTTCGAGAGGGATGCGTCCCGGATTCGCGAGCTGGTGCTTCATCGTCTGCGGTATGAATACCGACTCGCCCTCATGAATCATCATGGTCTCGCCGCCGCGCACGACGCGGGCCGTGCCGCGCAGCACCACCCAGTGCTCGGAGCGATGATAATGCATCTGCAGCGTCAGCTTGCGCCCCGGCAACACCCGGACCTTCTTCATCAAATAGCCCTGTCCGCGGCCGATGATCGACGTCTGCCCCCAGGCATGATAAAGCGTCGTGTGCTCGACGGCTTCGCGCCGCCCCAGTTTCTTGAGCTTGTTCACGACCTCCTTGACGCGCTGCGACTCGCCTTTCTTCGCTACGACGATGACATCATCCGTCTCTACGAGCAGCATGTCGTCCATGCCGATGCCGGCGATGAGACGGTCGCGCCCCATGACGAGCGAATTATGGCAGTCCAGCGTCAGGCAGTCGCCGCGCGTGGCATTGCCATCCTCGTCCTTCGGCAGCAGGTCGTACACGGCATCCCATGAGCCGATGTCGCTCCAGTAGCAGTCGAGCGGCAGCATGCGTACGCTGTGGCTGCGCTCGGCCAGCGCATAGTCGATCGATATCTCCGGCATCTCGTCAAAGCGCTCCAGAGCCGTCTGATAGCCCTCCGAGATGAGCGTCATGATATCCGGCTCATACTGGGCCAGCTCCCGCCAGAGGAAATCGAGCCGGAAAGCGAACATCCCGAGGTTCCAATAGTAGTTTCCGGCCGCCACATAGCTCGCAGCCGTCTCCGCATCCGGCTTCTCCCGGAACGACGCCACTGCATAAGAGCCGTCGTCAGCTCCGGCACCGCACTCGATATAGCCGTAGCCAGTCTCCGGCCGCGTAGCCGGCACGCCGAACGTCACGAGCGCGCCGCCCTCCGTATCCCGGGCCACCGCCACGCCACGCTCCATGCAGGCTGTGAAGCGGCTGACCGGTTTTATGACATGATCGGCTGAGACGACGAGCAGCACCTCATCGGCACCGGCACCGAGTTCCGTCTCGCAGTAGCTGGCTGCCAGCGCCACCGCCGGCGCCGTATTGCGCGCGAGCGGCTCCAGGACGACATGAGCCGCCCCCGCCTGGCATTCCTCGAGCTCGTTTTTCACATGATAGCGATAGAGCTCGTTCGTCACGACGACGATGTCCTGCGGCTCGACCAGAGCCCGGGCCCGCTCGACCGTGTGGGCGAGCAGAGACCGCTCATCCTCCAAAGACAAGAACTGCTTCGGATAAGCCTTGCGGGACAGCGGGAACAGTCTCGAGCCGCCACCGCCGGCCAAAATGATAACCTTCATAAGTATCCCCTTATATTTCCCTCGAACAAATAATTGGTATCAGAGGCGGCTCTGCAGGAAAGCCTTCGTGCGCTCCTCGCGCGGATGGCTGAAGAATTCGTGCGGCTCGCCCTGCTCGATGATACCGCCCTCAGCCATGAATATGACCTGGTTTGCCGCCTCGCGGGCAAATCCCATCTCATGCGTGACGACGACCATCGTCATATGCGACTCGGCGAGCTCGCGCATCGTCTTCAACACCTCGCCCGTGAGCTCGGGGTCGAGCGCGCTCGTCGGCTCGTCGAACAGCATGATCTGCGGCCGCATGCAGAGCGCCCTAGCGATAGCCACGCGCTGCTGCTGACCACCCGAGAGCTGGGCCGGATAGTAGTCCGCCCGGTCCGCCAGTCCCACGCGCTCGAGCAGTTCCCGGGCATAGGGCAGGATCTCCGCGCGGCTTTCATGCTTGACATGGATCGGCGCTTCGATGAGGTTCTCGAGCACCGTCATATGCGGGAAAAGGTTGAACTGCTGGAACACCATGCCCGTGCTCGCGAGTATCCGGCGCGCTTCATCATCAGCGGCATATACGGAGTGGCCGTCTTCCATATGTACGAGCTTCTGACCACAGATCTCTATCTCGCCGCTCTGTATGGTCTCGAGCCGGTTGATGCAGCGCAGCAGCGTCGATTTCCCCGAGCCCGACGGTCCTATGATGGCCAGCACCTCGCCCTGACGTACCTCGAGGTTTATCCCTTTCAGAACCTCTATGCGTCCGTAGGATTTATGGATATCCGTCATGCGGAGCATCGTTTCACTGTGCATATCGGCCATAATGCGCCTCCAGTTTCTTGAACATCCAGGTCAGCACGAACGTCATCGCCAGATAGAATACGGCCGCCACGACGAACGGCGTCATGTCGAACTCGCGCTGCACGATGGTGCGGGCCACGCGCAGCAGATCGTTCATCGCCAGAATATAGATGAGCGACGTATCCTTGACCAGATTGATCGTCTCATTGCTGATCGGCGGCAGGACCATGCGTATGACCTGGGGCAGGATGATGCGCCGCATCGTGAGCGGGTAGCTCATGCCGAGCGTCTTCGCCGCCTCATACTGTCCGCGGGGCACCGACTGGATGCCGGCACGGAATATCTCACAGAAATACGCCGCGTAGTTCAGTATGAAGGCGAGCAGCGCCGCCGCGATATCGGGCAGCATGATGCCGACCATTGGCAGGGCGAAATATACGAACAGCAGCTGCAGCATGAGCGGCGTCCCGCGCATCAGCCAGACGTAGAACTCGAGCAGACGACTCAGCGGCGCTATAGGCGACAGCCGTCCGATCGCTGCCAGCATTCCCAGCGGCAGGGCCACGATGAGCGTGACGAAGAAGATTTCCAGCGTGATCTCCGAGCCCTCAGCCATCTGGATAACGGTATTCATCAGATTATCCATCAAAACCTCTCCCAGTGTTATTTTTCCTGCTTTAGCATAGCAAAGCAATACATTATTTTATTTTACTATAAAATGTGCGGCTAGTAAATACATGGACGCGGAAAAGCCCCCCTGACGGGAATACGGGCAAAACAAAAGAGAGAGACTGCCGACATTCGTCAGTAATCTCTCTCCAAAGCAGGCGTCCAAAATGCCGTTTGCCTTACATGCCTAGACCCTGCGAATAGCAGGTGGGTGCCCTAAGTCTGGCTTTTGCCTGCGCCGAGGCGCACATCCACCAGAATCAAATCGAGCTCCCTAGGAAAAGTGTAGGTTAGACACTCTAAAGCTTGCGCACACCTCAGGCTTATCCTTCTTTTGTATGTATGATATCATAAAAAAAATCGGACTTCAAGACTTGACAAGATGCTAAAATCAGCTATAGAAGCGATATTTCACTTTTTAGCCGCTTTTTTATCCGTATTCTGGCTACCGGCGGCCTGATCCTGCTTCGGCTGCGGCCATTGGCTGATGACGAAATTCTCGAGTCCGCCCTGTTTGTTGAATATCAGGATACTGCGCATGGGATTGCCTTTTTCAAACGACATGAGATATGTCATCTGATCAGCCTGATCGAAGCGCACCCAGCTCACGAAACGAGACGTCTTCAGCTTGCCGAGCTGTTTCGTCAGTTTATCACTGATTTCTTTCATCTTGGCTTCGTCTATATTTTTCTGCGCGTCAGCGCTCATGAGGCTGCGAGCGTTGCCGGGCTGAACCTGCACGAGCATGGACTGTGCCCAGAGGTCAGCCGTATCCTCTTCTTTCTGGAACATCGCAGCATCCGGCGCTGCCGCCAGCGCTCCCGCCGGCAGTGCCAGCGCTGCCAGCAGCGCCAGAGACATGATGATTTTTTTCATGTTTTTTACCTTCTTTTTTGCTAATTTTCCTACAGAATTATACCCCTTTTGCCGCTATAGCACAAGATACCGCGACGGAACCAGGCCCCGCCGCGGTAATATCAGGCTAAGCGATATGTTGTCAGAGGGTAACGCCATCCTTGAATATGGCCAGCTCGTGCTTGTCGAGCGCTTCGGATTTCGCATGCTTGCGGCCGGAGGCGACGTCGAGTATGTACTGCATGAACTCCTCCGCGACCTCCTCCATGCTGCGGCCCTCGAGGAGCTGGCCGGCATTGAAATCGATCCAGTCTGATTTGAACTGGGCGAGATGGGAGTTGCTCGATATCTTCACCGTCGGGACCGGGCTCGCGAACGGCGTGCCGCGGCCGGTAGTGAACAGCACCATATGAGCGCCGCTCGCTGCGAGAGCATTCGCTGCTACGAGATCATTGCCTGGTGCCTGCAGGAGCAGCAGACCTTTCTCGAGCGCCCGGTCGCCGTACTGGAGCACGTCCTGTACCTGTGCCTTGCCGCCCTTCTGCACGCAGCCGAGCGACTTATCCTCGAGCGTCGTGATGCCGCCCGCCTTGTTGCCCGGCGAAGGATTCTCATTGATCTTCTCGCCATAGCGCATGAAGTATTCCTTGAAATCGTTGATGAGATGGACCGTCTTGTCGAAAGTAGCCTCATCCTTGCAGCGGTTCATGAGCAGGGTCTCAGCGCCGAACATCTCCGGCACCTCGGTCAGGATGCTCGTGCCGCCGGCCGCTACGATCTTGTTCGAAATCATGCCGACGAGCGGGTTCGCCGTGATGCCCGAGAACCCGTCGGAACCGCCGCACTTCATGCCGAGCACGAGCTTCGACGCCGGCTGCTCCGTGCGCTGGAACTGGTCGGCATAGCGGCAGAGCTGCTCCATGATCTTCACGCCCTCGGCGACCTCATCCTCGACTTCCTGGCAGACGAGGAACTTCACGCGGTCAGGATCATAGTCGCCGATGACCTGCTTCATGAGCGCGACCTGGTTGTTCTCACAGCCGAGCGACAGTACGAGCACGGCCCCGGCATTCGGGCTGTGTACGAGGCCTGACAATATCTTCTGCGTATGCGTCTGGTCATCGCCGAGCTGCGAGCAGCCATGCGGATGACTATAGGCATAGATGCCATCGATATGATCGGTCTTGAATTTCTGCGACTGGGCCTCGATCGTGCGGGCGATGCTGTTCACGCAGCCGACCGTCGGGATGATCCAGACCTCGTTGCGGATGCCCGCCGTGCCATCCGGACGCTCATAGCCCAAGAAAGTATATTCCTTGTCGTTCTTCACCGTCGTATCGCCGGCTTCCTCCGGCTGGTATTTGTAGTCAAGCAGGTCGCCGAGACGGCTCTTGACATTGTGCGTGTGCATCCAGGTGCCGGGGGTGACATCCTCTTTCGCCGTGCCGATGGGGAAGCCATACTTGACGACGTTCTCCCCTTTCTTGATGGCTTTTATGGCCATCTTGTGCCCGGCCGGTATGTCGCTGGCCGCCGTATACTCCGCCCCGGCCAGCGTCACCTTCTCGCCTTTCTGCAAAGCCTCTACCGCCACCGCGACGTTATCCGCATCGTTTATCTTGAATATCTTCGCCATTGCTTTTTCCTCGAATATCTACATACTAAAAATAGCTGGGAGGAGGCTGGAAGTACAAAGCCTTCCCCTCAGGGGAAGGTGGCAGCCGCAGGCTGACGGAAGAGGTGTAGCAAAAAGTAGTCACTAAATGGAGTATTTACTCGATATATAGAGCCACTTTCTATCAACACCTCATCCACCGCTAGCGCGGTCCCCCTTCCCCTAGGGGGAAGGCTTAAAATGCAGCCGGAACTGTTTCTTCCAACTCCTCAGCTTTTCTATTTACTCGGCACCGAGATCATGGATGACCTGCTTGGCACCTTTGCTCTGGATATCGGCAAAGTGCTTCTGCACAGCATCCTCGAAGCCAGCGATTGCCGTGAGATCCTCGCCCCACCACTCGGTCTGCGTCATGACCGTATGTACATAGTCATGGTCAGAGAGGGCCGACCACTCGGCAATCTTGTCGAGCTTCTCGGGGTCGTCCTTTATGTCATACTCATTCGTGCCGCGCGAGCCGATGAGGCAGCCCTCGCCCTTCTTCGTCGTATGATAGAACGCGAGCAGCGCTGCAAACGAATACGTCAGCCACTTCGGCAGCTTGCCGTTGTTGTTCGCTATGCTGTCCTTGAACGACGGCAGTACGCGGGCCCGCCATTTCGAGATGGAGTTCAGCGATATCGAGAGCAGCTGATGATCGACGAACGGATTGTCAAAGCGATCGAACACCGAGGCTGCGAACTGTTTCGACTCCTCGATCGGCAGATGAACGGTCGGCACGATCTCACCATAGACGGACTCATCGAGCTGCTTGCGCACATCCGGATCATGCATGCAGTCACGCACGATATCGAAGCCAGCGAGATAAGCGCCCAGGACCATAGAGGTATGAGCACCATTCAGGATGCGGACCTTGCGCTCCTTGAACTTCTCGATCTCATCCGTGAACAGCACATGGAGCTTGTCGGAGTTCAGCGGCAGCTTCTTCTCAACGCGGCTGTCACCGATGACCCAGAGGCCGAACGGCTCTGCCTGGTCGATGAGGTTATCATGATAGCCGAGCTCTTCCTCATACTCCGGTGCCTTGGCCCGCGGATAGCCGGCCACGATGCGGTCGACGAGCGTGCTGGCGATGATGCAGTCATTGTCCACCCAGGCCTGGAACTCCGCCTCGAGATTCCAGAGCTTGATGTACTTGTTGATGCAGTCCTTGAGGTGCTCGCCGTTATGGTCGATGAGCTCGACCGGCAGCACGATGAGGCCCTTGTCATGAGCACCGTTGAACGTCTTGAATCGGCGATAGAGGAACTGGGTCAGCTTGGCCGGATAGGATTTCGGCGGCGTATCGGTCAGTTTCTCCGTGCCCTCGTATACGATGCCGGCCTCAGTCGTGTTCGATACGACGAACTGCAGCGTATCGATATCGGCCAGCGCGATCATCTTCTCATAGTCGCTGTAGGCGCCTACGACCTGATCGACGCATTTGACGACGCGGTTCTCTTTATAGGCTTTGCCGTCCTTATTGCCGCGCAGGCAGACGGTATAGAGATTCTTCTGCTCTTTGAAGAAGCCCTTCATGCGGGCGCTGTTCTGCTCGATCGGGATGATGAGCACCGTGCTGGCGTCGAAGCCATTGGCCTCATTGGCGCAGTCTATACCATAGTCGACAAACGCGCGCAGGAAATTGCCCTCGCCGAACTGGACGAATTTTATCGGATGTTTTTCCGGAGAATAGAGATCCTGGATATTTTTCATGATTTTGCTCCCTCTTCTATATATTCATCTGCACAGGCCAGCCAGCGCCGGGGAATCTCCCGGCTGCCGGCCCGTTTGTTTCCTATCAGGCATTGAACCCGAAATAGCGGTTCGCATTATTGAAGCTGATATCCTCTACGATCTGGCCGAGGAAGTCCATATCATCCGGATACTCGCCATTCTCGACGAGATTGCCGATGAAGTTGCACAGGATGCGGCGATAGTACTCATGACGCGTGTACGAAAGGAACGAGCGCGAATCCGTCAGCATGCCGAGGGCATTGCCGAGCACCGACAGATTGCCGACATTGGCGAGCTGAGCCTCCATGCCGAGTTTCGTATCATTGAACCACCAGGCAGCGCCCTGCTGGATCTTGCCCGGGACCTCCGGTCCCTGGAACGAGCCGATGATGGTACCGATCATGGCGTTGTCGCCCGGATTCAGCGAGTAGATGATCGTCTTCGGCAGATGGCCGTCCTTCTCGAGCGCATCGAGCAGCTTGACAAGGCCCTCGCCGCAGTTGTAGGTCGCGATGCAGTCAAAGCCCGTATCCGGTCCGAGGCGATCATACATGTTGCTGTTGTTGTCACGCAGGGCCGAATAGTGGATCTGCATGGCCCAGCCCAGGCGATGATATTCCTTGCCGAGGAACAGCAACAGAGCCGTCTTGTACTTCTCGATCTCCTCTTTGGTCGGCTCACCCTTGCCATTGATGACCTTGCCGACGATATCATCGAGCTCTTCCTCCGTCGCCGGCGTGCAGAATACGTACTCGAGCGCATGGTCCGAGGCACGGCAGCCCATTTCTGCAAAGTAAGCGATGCGCTTGGCCAGAGCATCACGGATATCCTGCATCGTCGAAATCTCGATGCCAGCGGCCTGACCGAGCTCGTACTTCATGTAGTTATCCCAGCCCGGTTTCTCTATGCGCATAGCCTTGTCCGGGCGCATCGCCGGCAGGACCTGGGCCGAGCACTTGCCATCAGCCTTGATCTTCTTGTGCCATTTGAGGTCATCGGCCGGGTCATCCGTCGTACAGATGACCTTGACATTCGACTGTTTGATGATGCCCTGCACCGACATATCCGGCTGCTGGAGCTTCTCATTGCAGATATTCCATATCTCCTCAGCCGTATCGCCGTTGAGCGGTTTCGTCACGCCGAAATAGCGCTGGAGCTCGAGATGCGTCCAATGATAGAGCGGATTGCCGATCGCCCGCGGCAGCGCCTCGGCGAATTTCTGGAACTTCTCACGGTCGCTGGACTTATCGCCCGTGATGTACTTCTCATCGACGCCATTCGTGCGGATCATGCGCCATTTGTAGTGATCGCCGCCGAGCCAGACCTCAGTGATGTTCTTGAACTGACGGTTCTCAGCGATCTCCTGCGGACTGATGTGGCAGTGATAGTCGATGATCGGCATCTTGGCTGCATGCTCATGGAACAGCTTTTTCGCTGTCTCCGTCTGAAGCAGGAAGTCCTTGTCCATAAATTTCTTCATTCTCAAAATCCTCCTATCGCAATAACCGCGCTTACGGCACTGCGGCCGGTTTCCGCTGCCGGCCAATTACGGCTGCTTACTTTTTTGTAAGCTCTTACAGTGCTAAGTATAGCGCTTTCACAGCCTATTGTCAACTTGGTTTACAGGTTTTTGTTATTGTTTCTATTGTAGTTATTTTTTCAGCGATTTCATCCGTTATTCAGCCCGGCAACTATACAGCCACGGGTCACTACATAAAGCAGCGGCAGGCATGGTCCCGGAATGGAGCGTCGTGCTTTGGCGTTAAGAAAGCAAATTTTTCCCTATCAAGCATTCCCGCGGAAAGTACTTTCGTTCAAGCGCAGCGCGTTTAAGTACTTTCAAGGGACCTATTAATGG
>CACXCN010000071.1 GCA_902766095.1 uncultured Selenomonas sp.
AAGTCCCATTCGGGTCGCCACTTTTGCCTCGGTAGCTCAGTCGGTAGAGCAGGGGACTGAAAATCCCCGTGTCAGTGGTTCGATTCCGCTCTGAGGCACCACTTGAAATCAACCCGCTTAGGCGGGTTTTTTTATATATGGATTGTTTAGATTGTAGCTTTTTAGGAGGAGTTCGGTTGGAAGCTTTTCTGACGGCGTTTTTCGTCGTGGTATTGGCGGAGCTCGGAGACAAGACGCAGCTGCTCGCTATGGCCTTTGCTTTTCGGTACGATTGGCGACGGGTCATGTTGGGCGTATTCATCGCCACATTAGCCAATCATTTGCTGGCTGTGCTGGTGGGGGTCTTCCTGGGGTCGGTTATCAATCCCCATCTGCTGGATCTGCTGATGGCGATTGCCTTTATCATTTTCGGACTCTGGACGCTGCGCGGAGACGAGCTTGCCGGCGAGGACAAAGCCGAGCGGCATTCGCCTGTACTGACGGTAGCGGTGGCCTTTTTCCTGGCGGAAATGGGAGACAAGACTCAGTTCGCCACCATAACGGTGGCCGCTCAATATCAGGCACTGCTGCCCGTCCTGCTCGGGACGACGACCGGTATGATGGTGGCCGATGGCCTCGGCATCATCATCGGAGCGGTCCTGCACAAGCACATTCCCGATCGGGCGTTGAAGTACTCTGCTGCGGCGGCTTTCCTGGGCTGCGGCCTATATGGCCTGGCCAAATATTTCGGTGCCTGAGCCAGTATATACTTTTCCGCAACAAAGCATCAACAATGCATAAAGTGAGACTTATTCAGGGCTTTAGGGGCGCTTATTCTTTATCAACAATGCATAAATTGTGCCAGAAATGGGCATCATGCTCTTGTACTTTCTAGCGGATACATATATAATTACTCATGAAAAATGAATGGACGTGTTATAGAGGAGGATCTTCATCGTGGAGCAGTTATCAACGCTATTCTTGCAGTTCATAGCCGATTGGGGCTACGTGGCTGTAGCGGTGCTGATGGCAGCCGAGAATGCCTGCGTACCGGTGCCCAGCGAGCTCATTCTGGGCTTTTCCGGGTATATGATCTATGCGGGAAATATGCAGTTCGTGCCGGCCCTCACAGCGGGCATGATTGGCGGCCTCGCAGGGTCGTTGCTGGCTTTCTATGTCGGTCACGCCGGTGGCCGGGAGTTCGTGGATAAATATGGCCACTACATCTTTATAAAGAAATCACATGTCGATGTGGCACAGCGCTGGTTTGATAAGTACGGCCTCAAAGCCGTGTTCTTCAGTCGCATGCTGCCGGTCGTGCGCACGTTCATATCGCTGCCGGCCGGGTTCGCCCATGTGGATTCCAAGCGGTTCGTCATCTATACGCTGGCCGGGGCTCTGCCCTGGACGGCTCTGATCCTGTTCGCAGGGATGGCGCTCGGGAAGAGCTGGAAAGTGTTGCTCGCAATCGGGCATCAGGCCAGCATCGTGTTCATCGTCGTCTGTGCCGTCGTCATCGCGGGGCTGTACATACGCTACAGACGTCGCAAGAAGGCTGGGGCAGAGACAGAAGCACAGTAAAGTCAGTCCCTAGAGGCTGTAACGAAATAGCATATTGTCAAACCTAAGTATGTAGTACCGCGGCAGGCATGATTCCTTCATTGCGCTATCCATTCCGGAATCATGCCTGCCGCTGCTTTATCATAGGAGGCGTCTGCGTTTCTGGCACTAACAGATATTTCGTTACAGCCCCCGACTGGCGTCTAGACAGTCAACGGCATCCATGTCTATACGGACTGGTCGCCGGAGAGCATAGCAGCCGGCTTCGCTGAGGAGAACGACATGTTCTTCATCCTGACAAATTCGCGTGCCATTTCGGCGAAATACACCGAGGAAGTCCATGCAACGATCGCCGAGCGCGTCATGGCCGAGGCAAAGTAATCTGACCGTTCTCGCCGTAGTCCTGATTATGAGCCTGTTCCAGAGCAGCCTGCCGGGACTCATGTAACTTGTTTTCCCCTAATAGAATATAAAGATAATTTCTTACGAGAACCGGATGTTATGGATTGCTTTAGCGATTCGTGGCATCCGGATTCTCGCATTTTTTCTGCTTAAACGAAACAATTTTCGTAAAATATTTGCAACTTTTATTGACAATCAAAAGTTGAAAGCGTATAATTTTAAACAATAGGAAAATGGATTTAGGAAATACATTTCTGAATGCAATGATCACAGGGAGGTAAAAATGACTATACGGGATATCGCTGAAGAAGCTGGGGTATCACCAGCTACGGTATCGAAAGTGATACATGGCAATCCTGATATCAGCGAGGCAACACGGGATAAGGTACAGGCGGTCATAGAGAAGCATCAATACAGGCCCTACGGCGAGCTCATCAATGAGCAGCTGAACGACAACAGCCGCGTGGCGGTGCTGCTCGATGCATCAGGTACGTATGAATGGAGCTTCCTGAGCAGCTTGTCGCTGGCGCTGAACAAGGTCGGCCTCGACATGCTGACCATCGTCCAGCAGGGATCGGATGATGAGTCGGTCAGGGAGAATATCGCGGCCCTGACGCGTCAGCATGTGGGCATCGCTATCCGGTTGGGAATCCTGACGGAGAATACGGAGGGCCAGATCAGGCTGGCCGACGGCAGGGTGATACCGTGCCTCGATGTCATAGAGGGGTATGAGCGACGGAAGAGTGATATAAGCGTCCATGGTGATATCGCTGGTCAGAAGCTTACGGAATACCTGTTGCAGCATGGTCATCGCCATATCGCTTGCCTGGTAGATGAAAGCAATCCGGGCTGGATGGAGGGATGCCGGAAGGCGATGCACAGCTACGGCCTGAAGGATCCGGTCGTCCATTCGATCGACGTGCTGAAGGAGAATATGAGTGCCTGGCTGCCACACGATTGCACTGCTGTGATATGCCGACGGTCCAGTGATGCGGCAGAGGTGTGCAGCCAGTTATACGCCAAGGGGTTGCACGTGCCGCCGGATATGTCGGTTGTCGCGCTCATTGATGACTGCCGGGCGGAATGCCTGCGCCCGCCGCTGACTACGGTAGATTGGCCGATGGATGTACTGGCTGATTATGTCGTCAGCCGCGTGCAGGCAGTCATGAACGGTACAACGGATGATGTGCCACGGAGTCTGTCAGACATGCAGTGGAAGATAAAGGAACGCCGCAGCGTCGCAGCTCCCTCGATGCCGCGCAGCGGTCAGAAGATCGTAGTGGTCGGCAGTGTGAATATGGATGTGAACGTATTCCTGCCTGAAATCCCGGAGGCTGGCAACGTAACGGCTACGTCAGTGATGCAGCTGCCGGGCGGCAAAGGAGCTAATCAGGCGGTCGGCGTGGCCCGTCTGGGCGGAGAGGCATGGCTCATAGGCAGTGTGGGGACGGATGCCAAGGCGCAGACCATATATGAAAGCCTTCATCATGACCATGTACGCTGTGAAGGCATACGGTCGGATGCGCATGCGGACACAGGCACAGCATATATCAATGTGACCGAAGATGGCGAGAGCAGGATCATCATATATCCGGGAGCCAATAATCGTCTTGGCAGCGAATGGCTGAACATGCATGAGGATATATTCACAGGTGCCAGTTGCTGTTTGCTATCGACGGAGATTCCACAGGATGCCATCATAGGCACGCTTTATACGTGCCGCCGGCATGATATAACGGTGTTGCTGAAGCCGGCCAGCATCGATCATATAGCGCCAGAGCTCCTGCAGGGGTTGGATTTCCTGATACCGAACCGGCATGAGCTCGCCGCTATAGCGCCTGCAGGTCATGATGTCGAATCGCGCGCAGAGGCTTTGTTCGCGGCCGGGGTGCGGCATGTCCTCGTTACTCTGGACAGCGAAGGCTGCTACCTCCTGGATGAGAATGGGGGACAGTATTATCCGGCGATGACCGTCACCCCGGCTGATACGACAGGTGGCGCCGATGCCTTCATCAGCGCCTTGGCGGTATGCATCAGCGAGGGCATGAAGCTGCCTGCAGCTATAGGCTATGCCAACTATGCAGCCGGTATATGTGTCAGCAGTCAGGGCGTGCAGACGGCACTGCCCCGTCGTGATGTCATGAGGAGGTATAGTGAGGAAATAGAAAATATATATGTCCGCAATATGGGATAAGCGGACGGTCAGGGGGAAAAGAAGAGATGAATAAGGTCTTAGTAGTAGGCAGTCTGAATATGGACTGCGTCATCAATCTGCCTCGACGCCCCAAGCCAGGGGAAACTGTCTTCGGCAGCAGCTTCAAGCTGGTGCCGGGCGGCAAAGGGGCGAATCAGGCGTATGCCCTGGGGCGCATGGGCGTGGATACGTCTATGATCGGCGCGATAGGCAAGGATGATTTCGGCCGGAAACTGCTCCAGAATCTGCAGTCCGCCGGGGTGAATACCGATGGTGTCGTCCAATACGAGAACCTGGGGACAGGCAAGGCATTCATCACGGTCGAGGACAATGGCCAGAACAGCATCATCGTCCTGGCTGAGGCGAATGCGGCCGTCGACGTTGCTATGCTGGATAAGCATCCGGAACTGCTGGCGACAGCCGAGGCCGTCGTCATGCAGCTCGAGGTGCCGATGCCGGTCATCAAGGCCGCTGCTCATCGGGTGCGAGAGCATGGCGGCCTCGTGATACTGGACCCAGCGCCGGCCCGGGCAGATATCCCAGATGAGCTGCTCGCTGCCGTAGATATCATAAAGCCGAATGAGACGGAGCTTGCGAAGCTGACCGGCATGCCGACGACGACGCGTGAGGAAATGGTGCAGGCCGCCAGAAGCCTGCTGACCCGGGGCGCAAAGGCGGTACTGCTGTCGCTGGGGGGCGATGGCTCTGCGTTCATTGATGCCGGACAGGCGGATTTCTTCCCCGCGGAGAAAGTCAAGGCGGTCGATACGACCGCTGCTGGAGACTGCTTTACTGCCGCCTTTGTCGCCAGGCTCCAGCGCCAGCCCGGCTGTATGCCGACGCGCGAGAATGTGCAGGAGGCCATACGGTTTGCCACGGTGGCTGCCTCAATCGCTGTGACGCGGCCGGGAGCGCAGACATCGATCCCCTCGCTGGCTGAGGTGGAAGTGCGTCTGCACTGATAAGGGAACAAAGCATATACGGAGGAACGGGAGGTAAATAAACATGTATGATTGGTTCCTGATTGCCTTGACGGTGATATTCGCCGTCATTGTCGCCAAATTGATTTTGAAGAAGTACAATGCCATATTCATATTCTTCGCATCAGGCGTCATCATTCTCATGAGTGCCAGCCTGCTGACTGGCAACCCCATATTGGGCAAAGATACCCTCGGCAATGTTTTCCTGGATACGTTTGGATTCATCACTAAGACGTTCAAGACGAATGTAGCCGGTGTCGGTGCGATCATCATGGTCGTCACCGGTTATGCAGCGTACATGAAGCATATCCAGGCTTCGACAAAGCTGGCTTATGTGGCGACGCGTCTCCTGGGCGGAATCAAGAACAAATATCTCATCCTGAGTGCCTTCTTCCTCGTGGGCATGGCCCTGAAACTCGTGCTGACGAGCCAGGCCAGCCTGGCCGTCCTCATGCTGGCGACCGTGTTCCCCGTGCTCATAGCCCTCGATATACGTCCGATCACGGCGGCCTCAGTCCTCGCATTGCTCTGCCTGGACTATGGACCGAATGATGGCTCGACGCTGTTCATGTCCCAGGTCACGGAGATGAACGTCGTCGATATGTTCATCCGGTACCAGTCGAAAGTCGCACTCTGCATCATTCTCGTCACAGCCGTGCTCATACCTTTCTACTATCGCTATATGGATCGCCGCGATGCCGCCACGGTCGACGAGGTGGCTGAGGTGAAGCAGAATGAAGTGCTGCAGGATCCCGATGTACCGTTTTTCTACATATTCCTGCCGTTGGTTCCGCTCGTCATCGTGTTCGCGGACTACTTCATCCCCTCGACGAAGATCGATGTCATATCTGCAAACTTCATCGGCTATGCGCTGACGTTCATCATCGAGTTCATCCGTCGCAGCGACCGTGCAGCCATACCGCAGGACATGGTCGTCATATTGAAGGCCATGGGCAACGTGTTTGTCACGGTCGTCTCCATCATCATTTCGGCTTCGGTATTCGCACAGGGCATCAAGGTGCTCGGCGGTATAACGATATTCACGAATATGATTTCCGACATGCAGGGAGCTGTGCTCATCATCATGATCCTGCTGACGGTCATCACCTATGGCTTCGCTATCATCATAGGCAGCGGCGCTGCTCCGTTCTTCGCTTTCGGACCGCTGACACCGGCCATCGCGGCCAAGCTCGGCGTGCCGACGATAACGCTGATCCTGCCGATGGAACTGGCTACGGCTATCGGCCGTGCCTCTTCACCGGTCTGTGGCGCTCTGATCGCGATCGCCGGTGTGGCTGGCATCGCGCCGATGACGCTTGCAAAGCGCACAGCTCCGCTGCTCTTCATCATGCTGGTTGTGAACATCGCAGCCTCCTATGTATTCACGGTCTGATGCTGTTTTGAATCGTCAGGTCTTAGCTACAGAAAGGTGGTTTCTATCATGAAAAAGGTAATACTGGATTGTGATCCTGGCTCCGATGACGCGATTGCCATCATGCTGGCCCTGTTCTCCGAGGACATAGACCTCGAAGCCATAACGACGGTCAATGGCAACCGCATCGTGCCGAAGACGACCGAGAACGCGCTGCGGCTGGTAGAATTCATGCACGCGAAGGTCCCGGTCTACCGCGGCTGCGAGGACCCGATCATATGTAACGAGATACCGACGCGCAAGCCGAATCTGCCGCGAGTGACGCTCAATGACTGCCATGGCGATTTCCTGCCGCTGCCGGAGGCCACGATCAAGGTTCAGCCGGAACATGCCGTATTCTTCCTCGTCAAGAAGCTCATGGAGAGCGATGGCGACATTTATGTGGCGGCGGTAGGCCCGCTGACGAATATCGCGATGGCGCTGCGCATAGAGCCGCGCATCGCTGGCAAGATCAAGCAACTCGTCATCATGGGCGGCGGCCACTCGGGGGCCAATGCCAGCCCGGCTGCCGAGTTCAATTTCTATGCTGATCCTGAGGCTGCCAAGATTGTCATGGATTCTGCGATACCGAAGGTCATCCTGCCGCTCGATGCGACGTGGCGGGCCAGCATATCGGAGGACGAGTGCCACGAGCTGCGCGACCTCGGCACGCCGGCAGCCAAGCTGGCGGCTACGCTCGTGCAGAAGCGCATCGATAACCTGAAGGTCAACGATGTCTCACAGCACAATTATGACCTGCGTCATACGCCGGGCACCGTCGCGAGTGCGATGCTCTATCGCTATGACAATCACATGGCCCCAGTCCATGATGCGCTGACGATTGCCTATCTCATCGACCCCACCGTCATCACGGAGCTCGTCGATGCCAATGTCGACATCGACATCGCCGGCGGCCTCTGCGATGGGCGCATGGTAGCCGATATACACAATACCAAGAAATCGAAGGACCCGGTCACGGCCCAGGTGGCCCTCAACGCCGACGGCCATAAGTTCGCCCGGATGCTGATAGAGAATCTCGGGAAAAAGGAACTGCACGAGTACCTTTGATCATATACACGCTGGCTCTTCCAACTGCTGGACGACGTTCGTAGCTGCATGGATGAGTATCTCCAGCCTTTTACTCAAAAGTTAGAGGATTGACAGCGGGTGCTGGCGTCTGTTATACTTGATTTACAGAGAAATGAATAGCGAAGGGGAGTAACCTCTTTGGCTGCCTGTCAACAAGCATGCCGCGGGAGCGGCTGGCGGCAGCATTACCGATGTAATAGGTGAGACTTTCGCATGATACCCGTTTGTGGATACCATGCGAAAGTCTCTTTTTGTATCTTATGGGAAAGAAGGTAAAACAATGGAAATCTTATCGCTGGAATTCTTTATGGCAATCGGCACGCTCGTGCTGCTTGATCTGCTGCTCGGCGGTGACAATGCGGTCGTCATCGCTATGGCGGCGAACAAGCTGCCCGCCGAACTCCGCCGCAAGGCCATCATCATCGGGACGGGCGGTGCCGTGGTGATACGCCTCGTCATGACCCTGGCGGCCGTATGGCTGCTGACCATCCCGTATCTGCAGGCCATCGGCGGGCTCATCCTGCTCCCTATCGCGGTGAAGCTGCTGCTGCCGGAGAAAAAGGATGAGCATGTGACGGCCTCTGACAGCCTCATGGGCGCGGTCAAGACGATCATCATAGCGGATGCGGCCATGGGCGTCGACAATGTGCTGGCTATCGCTGGCGCTTCGCACGGCAGCTTCCTGCTCGTGGTGCTCGGCTTCCTCATCAGCATCCCGATCATCGTCGGCGGCAGTACGGTGATCGGCCGTATCATGGACCGCTTCCCCGTCGTGCTCTATGCGGGCGCCGGCCTGCTCGGCTGGACCGCAGGCTCGATGATCATGCATGATCAGATGGTCAGCAGCCTCATCGGCTGGGGCGATGGCAGCGCGCTGATCGTCCAGGCCGTCCTCGCGGCCGGTGTCATAGCAGCCGGCCTCCTGCTCAGCCGGCGGGGCAGGCAACAGGCTGTCTGATGACAACAGGGCACGATATGATCGGGGGAGACGACACAGAAAGAAGGATGAAATGGCTTCTGAGATATTTTTCCCTGAAAAAGGTCCGACTGTTGCATTTGCAACGGAAACAGTTGCCGTTTCGTTGTATATATTTAAGTGTGAGTTGTAGATATGTAAAACTTAGGAGGCAGTAATGATGAAAGCTGTAGTAGATAAAGACGTATGTGTTGGTTGCGGACTGTGCACGTCCACGGCACCGGATGTTTTCCAGATGACGGATGAGGGCACGGCCGAGGCTTATGCGGAGGGCGAGGCTGCGGCAATCGAGCAGGCAATCGATGACTGCCCGGTGTCGGCAATCTCAAAGGCTGACTGATGGCAGGCCGCGACTCTGTTGCAACGTAGATATGAGCACAGCAAAGCCGCCCGCGGGGATGATACCTCGCGGGCGGCTTTGGGGTTTATGTGATGAGTTGTAACGAAATGCGATGTCGTCGTACCTAAGGCACTTAGACTCGCGGCAGGTATGGTTCCTTCATTCCGCTATTACACGAGTCCCTGGGCCAGCATTACTTCGGCGACTTTGCTGAAGGCCGTGATGTTGGCACCGGCGACGAGGTCGTCCGGCGTCGAGTATTTCTCGGCATTCTGCTTGGCGCACTGATAGATGTTCTTCATGATGCCCTGGAGCTTTTCGTCGACTTCCTCGAACGTCCACTGCAGGCGCTCGGAGTTCTGAGCCATCTCGAGCGCCGAGGTGGCGACGCCGCCGGCGTTGGCAGCTTTGGCCGGAGCGAAGAGGATATCATGCTGCTGGAAATAGCTGATGGCCTCGAGCGTCGAGGGCATGTTCGCGCCTTCGCCGACAGCCGTGACTCCGTTGGCTACAAGGGCTTTGGCGCTCTCCAGGTCGATTTCGCCTTGCGTAGCGCAGGGGAGAGCGACATCGCATTTGACCGTCCAGACGCCTTTGCAGCCTTCGTGATATTCAGCCTGCGGATGGGTGGCGGCGTATTCCTTTATGCGGCCGCGACGGACCTGCTTGATTTCTTTGACAGCGTCGAGGTCGATGCCGTTCGGATCGTAGATGTAGCCGTTCGAGTCGGAGCAGGTCACGACCTTGGCGCCGAAGCTCTGGGCCTTCTCGATGGCGTACTGGGCCACATTGCCGGCGCCGGAGACGACGAGTACCTTGTCCTTGAGGCTGATGCCTTTCGCGTCGAGCATGTTCTTTACGAAGTAGAGCAGGCCATAGCCAGTTGCCTCGGTGCGGGCCAGCGAGCCCCAGTAATCGACGCGTTTGCCGGTCAGTACGCCGGCATCATAGCTGTCGCGGATGCGCTTGTACTGGCCGAACAGGTAGCCGATTTCGCGGCCGCCGACACCGATATCGCCTGCGGGGACGTCGACGTTCGGTCCGATGTGGCGGTAGAGCTCAGTCATGAAGCTCTGGCAGAAGTGCATGACCTCGTTATCCGATTTGCCATGCGGGTCGAAATCCGAGCCGCCCTTGGCACCGCCGATGGGGAGTCCCGTAAGGGCGTTCTTGAATACCTGCTCGAAGGCCAGGAACTTCAGGATATCCAGATTGACGCTCGGATGGAAGCGCAGACCGCCTTTGTAGGGGCCGATGGCGCTGTTCATCTGGACGCGGAAGCCACGGTTGATCTGCACCTCGCCCTTGTCATCCTGCCAGGGGACGCGGAACATGATGACGCGCTCCGGCTCTACCAGACGCTCGAGCAGTTTCTGCTGCTCATATTCGGGGTGCTGGTCGAGGACAGGCTCGACAGTCTTCAGCACTTCGGTAACGGTATCGAGGAAATGGGTCTGACCGGGATCTTTCCGGGCTACCAGTTCCAGGATTCTCTGGATGTACTTTTTGCTGTCTGACAAGGTAATCGCTCCTTTGTTGTTGAAATATAGATTGATCGGGTATTCCCAGCGGTAACATAGCACTATAGTTCTATATTACGTCAACTTAAAGTATACTATATTTTGTGGAAAAAGTACACAGCAAATAAGCAGAAAAACGCCGTATCCGGTGAACGGACATGACGAAAGCCGATAAATGCCTGAAAAAGGCTGGAGCAATTGTATGATGAGGGTGTAATATGCAGGTCAATGGAGAGATAAGCAATATCAAGCAGCATCTGCTGCGACAGCTGGAGGCACTGTATGAATTCACGGTGCCGGTGGGGCAGGTCTCGACGCACGAGCTGAATGAGGCGATGCTCGCGATCACGCAGCAGCTCGGACGCGAGGTGGCGGTCTATCTGAACCGTCAGGGACGCGTGCAGCAGGTATCCGTCGGTGATACGGCTACCGTGGACCTGCCGGAGGTGAAGTCGCGCCGGTCGGAGATGCGGCTCTCCGGGCTGCGGTGCATTCATACGCATCCGAGCGGCGATCCGCGGCTCAGCGAGCCGGACCTGTCCTCGCTGCGGCAGCTGCGGTTCGACTGCATGGTGGCGATCGCCACTAGCGATGCGTCTCACGGGGGCATCATCGGCAGCATCGGTTTCCTCACGGGGGAGCTGGCTGATGATGGCACGGAGCAGCTGAGCCAGGTCGGGCCGTTGTCGGAGCGCAGCCTGCACGAGGTGGATCTCGCCGGCCTCGTCACGGCCATCAACAAGCGGCTCAGTGCCAGCACGACGCGGGATACGGCTCCTGATACGGAGCGGGCGCTGCTGGCCGGCCTCGATTGCGGCAAGGTGGACTGGCCGGCAGAAGAATCACTGGCCGAGCTTGCGCGGCTGGCCGATACCGCCGGGGCTATCGTCGTGGGAACGTTCATCCAGCGCCGCGAGAAGCCGGATGGCGCGTTCTTCCTGGGGCGCGGCAAAGTCAGCGAGCTGGCGATGGAGGCGCAGAACCGCGATGCGACGCTGCTGATCCTCGATGATGAGCTGACACCATCGCAGCAGCACAATCTCGAGCAGATGCTCGGTCTGAAGGTCATCGACCGTACGGCTCTGATCCTGGATATCTTCGCGCAGCGGGCCCGTACGCGCGAGGGCAAGCTGCAGGTTGAGCTGGCGCAGCTGCAGTATAATCTGTCGCGGCTCGGCGGGCAGGGCCTCGTGTTGTCGCGGCTCGGCGGCGGTATCGGGACCCGCGGCCCAGGTGAGACAAAGCTCGAGGTCGACCGGCGGCGCATCTATGCCCGCATCCATGAGCTCGAGCAACAGATTGATGCCGTGCAGCGCAACCGCCAGCTCCACCGGCGCCAGCGCCGCAAATCGCGCCTGCCGCTCGTAGCGCTCGTGGGGTATACGAATGCTGGCAAATCGACGCTGCTGAACAAGCTGACGGGGGCGGACGTACTGGCCGAGGACAAGCTGTTCGCGACGCTCGATACGACGACGCGTCATCTGACGTTGCCGCAGAAGCAGGAGATCCTGCTGACGGATACCGTCGGCTTCATCCAGAAGCTCCCGCATACGCTCGTCAAGGCATTCCGCGCGACGCTCGAGGAGGTGCAGGAGGCGGACCTCCTGCTGCATGTTGTCGACAGCAGCAACGAGAATTATGAGCAGCAGATCGCCGCCGTGCTCGACGTCCTGCGCGAGCTCGAGGCCGATGACAAGCCGATGCTCTACGTTTTCAATAAATCCGACCGCATAGCCTCGGCGGATCAGCGGCTCGCGATGCTCTACGAGCGCGAGGGGCTCTGCGTATCGGCGCAGACCGGTGAGAACCTGCCGGAACTCGAGGGGCTGATCGAACATTTCTTCAAGGAACAGCAGGTTACGATGCATCTTTTGATACCCTATGATAAAGGCAGCGTCCTGGCGGAGCTGCATGACCTCGATGCCGTGCGGCAGACCGAGTACCGTCCCGATGGCACGTTCGTGCACGTCACACTGCCGCAGTCTCAGCAGGAAAGATTCGAGCCATATCAGGCTGAGCAGTGAGACGGAGGGTCATTCGGCCCGGATGGCCCAGCGCAGCTTCGTCGAGTGGGCCCGGCTGTTACGGTAGCATTCCTCGCGGCTCGGGCGGATGACATCGCGGGCGATGTCGGCGTAGAGGCCTTGCTGTTTATAGGCCTTGAAGGCTTTTTTGACGATGCGGTCTTCGCCGGAGTGGAACGTCAGGATGGCAGCGCGGCCGCCGGGGGCCAGGGCGTAGGGGAGCTTCTCCATGAAGTCGTAGAGGACCTCGTATTCGTGGTTGATATCGATGCGCAGGGCCTGGAAGACGCGGGCGCTGCTCTTGCGGATGAGTTCCTGACGGGCGGCAGCCTCGCGCTTCGGGGAGTGCCCGACCTCGGCCTGCATCTCGGCCGGCAGGGGGACGTGCTCGAGAGCTGCGGCTATGGCTTCGTGCAGTTCGCGCGTCGTGCGGATGGGGCTGCGGCGGCGCTGCTTGACGATCTGGCGGGCGATGGGCTCGGCATAGGACTCGTCCGCGTTCGCCTCTAGGAGGCCGATGAGCTCATCACGGTCGATGTCGGCCAGGCGCTCGGCGGCGGAGATGCCGCTCGTGGGATCGAGCCGCAGGTCGAGCGGACCATCGGCGCGGTAGGTGAAGCCACGCTGCGGATCGTCGATCTGCATGGAGGAGACGCCGAGATCAGCCAGCACGAAGTCGAAAGGCCCGACCTCGGCGGCGAGCTCGTCGATCTGGCAGAAATTCATATGGCGGAGTTCCCATAGGTCCTCGCTATAGCCCTGCTCGCGGATGCGCGCCGCGGTCTTCACGGACTCGATGGGGTCGATATCGCCACTGATGAGGTGTCCGCGGCCCTGCAGCTCCTTCAGCATGGCCAGCGTGTGGCCGCCATAGCCCAGCGTGGCGTCGAAGCCGCGCTCTCCGGGCTGTATCTTCAGGATGTCGAGGATTTCCTGTACCATGATGGGGATGTGCATGCCGGCCGGCGTATGGCCTTTGGCGATGACATGGGCGATCTCGTCCTGGTATTTCTCAGGCTGGAGTTCCTTGTATTTTTCGGCAAAATGGCGCGGGTATCTGCCGCTGTAGTGCGGGCGGCGATGGTGCTGTTTTTCCATATCCATGCGGTTCTTCGTCCTTTCTGATGTCAACAAAGCCAATCTTACCCTGTCTGCTCGCTCCCGCTCAGCCTGATCTGAGCGGGATTCTTTGTGGGGAAGATTGGCTTTGAGTTCATACATATAGTTGTACGTTATTGTGATTTGCCGACGCTGCCGCCACGGCTCGGCGCTGCGTTCTGGGGGTCGGAGCTGGCCGGCTGGCTCCTGGTACTGCCGGTATCACTGGTATCAGCGGGGCTCTCGCTCGAGCGGCGCGTGCTCTTGCGGCTGCTGTCGCTGCTGCGGGATTCGCTGTCCTTGCTGCTCTTGAGGCCGGACTTATGCGTGCTCTGACTGCCCGTCGAGCGGCCGATCGAGGTATCGCTAGCCGGGACTTCGGTCGCGTTGGACGGTATGGAATTCTCATACTCGCTGGCGATGGAGTCGAGGTGCTTGCGTATGGCGGCATTCATCGGGATGCCGAGCGTCTCGGCCAGCGTCGTGCGCAGCTCGGAGATGTTCGGTATCCAGTAGCTCACGCCGTCGATGTAGAGCGGGCGGCCCGGTACCATCTCGGTCTTGAGGCCGTTCTTTTGGGCACTCTTGAGCGTGCCGGCGAATTCGAGCAGCTGGCGCATCGAGAGGTCGGTCTTTATGGAGTCCATGACCTCGGTGATGACCGTTGGCAGCTTCGGGATGATGGACGGCGAGACCAGTTTGTCCATGCAGGCCTTCATGAATTTCTGCTGACGCTTGATACGGCCGATGTCGCCCTCCTCGTCGCGGAAACGCACATAGGTCATGGCCGTCTTGCCATCCATATGCTGCATGCCGGGCCGCAGATTGATGACGAGGCCGCCATCATCGTCCCAGGGGTCTTCATAGTACATGCGTTTCTCGACATCGATGTCGATGCCGCCGATGGCGTCGATGATCTTCTGGAACGATTTCGTGTTTATCATGATGTAGTGCTCGACATCGACACCGAGGAGGCCCTCGACGGTGCTCTCTGTCAGCTTGTGTCCGCCGTAGGCGTAGGCGGCATTGATCTTGTCATAGCCATGTCCCTTGATTTTCACGCGGGTATCGCGCGGGATCGAGAGCAGGGCGGCCTGGTCTTTTTTCGGGTCGATGGTGGCGATCATCAGCGTATCGGAGCGGCCGACATCGTCATCGCGCTCATCGACGCCCATGATCATGATGGTTGTCTTGTCCTTTACCTTCAGCAGGCCATCGCTCGCGGTATCGCCGACCGGTTTGTCGAGCAGGCTCGATGAGGCAAAAAGGGCTCCGGCGACGGCTGCCAGTACGAAACAGAAAAACAGCAGGAACCAGGGCCATATGCGGCGCTTCTTGCGGCGGGCATGGCTGGTACGGGTACGTCGCGGTGGAATGGAACTGGCCAAACTTATACCTTCTTTTCTTTGCAATCAATTTTAGAGTATACAACCTAATTATACGTTGACAGCGCGGCAATGGCAATATTTTTATTGGTTGCCGGCATACTGCCTAGTATATCACGACTGACTGAAAAATTTGTGTTAAAATTGTTAGGTAGAGACTAATATCAAGAGGAGAGACGATGATATGGGACAGGAGATTGAGAGGAAATTCCTCGTGCAGCCGGGCTGGCGGCCGACGGGTGCCGGCGAGCGCATCGCGCAGGGATATCTCTGCTCTGTGCCGGAGCGCACGGTGCGCGTGCGGCTGCGGGCGGGACGGGGCTATCTGACGGTAAAGGGGCGCAACCAAGGAATTGCACGGGCGGAGTATGAGTATGAGATCCCGGCCGACGATGCAGAGGCCATGCTGGCTCTCTGCGAGCCCGTCATCATCGACAAGACGCGCTATATCGTAAAGGTGGAGGAGTCGGTGTACGAGGTCGATGTATTCGCCGGTGCGAATGACGGACTCGTCGTGGCGGAGATCGAGCTGCCGTCCGTGGAGGCACCATTTGTGCGGCCGCAATGGCTGGGACCAGAGGTTTCAGGCGACCCGCGCTACTATAATTCAGCGCTGGCTCATCATCCGTACAGGGAATGGTGAGGGCCGGATCATATCGTCAGGTGATGTTGTAACAGGTGTCTATTGTAAATGGACATTAGGCGTGGCATTTATTTTTCCACAGGATTATGCACTTATACACAGTATCCTCATACCATATGTAGGGGGATAACGGATATTTGAACACAGATATGGGGATATCCCCATATTTATCCACATTATCCACATTATCCACAGTTCGACGGTTGTTTGCCGATAATTTTGAGCACAGAAGGTGGATAAATCGCTGAGCCCGTCAAGGCTTGAAATCAGCCGATTTTAGTACTTGAGGAGCACATTTGGTATCATAATTATCCACATCTGTGCATAACCCTGTTGATAAAAAATCGGGCCTGTGCATAAAAAGGACAAAAAGGGGAGAAAATCAGCATTGTCAGCTCCGGGCTTGTGGATAAATGCGTCGCTCCGGCCCTGTATGCATTTGTGGATAAAGAGTGGGGGTAAATTTTCCGTCAGGTAAAGGAGTTTCGACGCTGATGATGGAATATAATAATGAAAATGCAATACAGGTATAGAGGCGCATCTAGATGTAACGGGGGGAGTTTCATATGTTGAATGAGAATATGATCGATGCGATGGTGCATGCGGCGCTGGATATCATCCGCAATGCCTACGCACCTTATAGCCATGTGGGGATTGGTGCCTGCGTGCTGGCCAGTGATGGCACGCTTTATGCGGGCTGCAATATCGAGAACGCCGTGCGCGGTCTCTCGGTCTGTGCCGGCGAGGTAGCCCTGTATCGGGCCATCGCCGATGGCAAGCGCGAGTTTGACGGCATCGCCGTCATCAGCGACTCGCAGCGCCCGTTCGCTCCGAATGGGGCGCTGTGCCAGATATTGTCCGAGTTCGACGTACCCGAGGTCGTGATGGCGGATATGAATGGCAACGTGAAGGTCGTCCCGCTCAGCGACCTGCTTCCCTATGGAACCGAGACGAGAGAGAACGGCCGCGAGGCCGAGCCAACTGACGAAGATGAATAATCCAATCGGATAAAAACAGGCTGTGAAGCACAGCGCCGCATGGGCGCAGGCTTCACAGCCTGTTTTTTTCCCTATACCCTTTATTTCTTACTTCTTTTAGCGAAGCAGGAATGGCTTACTCCTTCGGCAGCGGCTTTTTGAGCACGGAGAGTACCGCGCAGCCGACGACGGCGCCGATGACGATGGCGACGAGGTACATGACCGGGTTGCCGATCGTCGGGACGACGAATATGCCGCCGTGCGGAGCGCGCAGCGTGCAGTCAAAGGCCATCGAGAGCGCACCAGCTACAGCCGAGCCGGCCACGCAGGACGGGATGACGCGCAGCGGATCGCCAGCTGCGAACGGGATGGCGCCCTCAGTGATGAACGAGAGGCCCATGACGTAGTTCGTGACACCGGCTTTGCGCTCGCTCTCGGTGAAGCGGTTCTTGAAGAACGTCGTGCAGAGCGCGATCGCGAGTGGCGGGACCATACCGCCAGCCATGACAGCAGCCATGACGTGGAACTCACCCGAAGCCAGGAGGCCGGTACCCGTGACATAGGCAGCCTTGTTGATCGGGCCGCCCATATCGACAGCCATCATGCCGCCCATGATGACGCCGAGCAGGATGCGGGCGTTCGGGTCCATGTTTTTCAGCGTATCGACCATCCAGGTATTGATTGCGCCGACCGGCGGAGCGATGATGAAGAAGCTGATGAAGCCGATGATGAGCACGCCGAAGAACGGATAGAGCAGGACTGGCTTTATGCCGTCGAGCGAGGCTGGCAGGCCGTGGAAAGCTTTCTTCAGGAAGTTGACGGTGTAGCCGCCGATGAAGCCGGCGAGCAGGGCACCGAGGAAGCCGGAGCCGGTCGTGCCGGCCAGCGCACCACCGACGAAGCCTACAGCGAGGCCCGGGCGGTCAGCAATCGACATCGAGATGAAGCCGGCGAGGACTGGCAGCATGAAGCCGAAGGCGACGCCGCCGGTATCTTTGAAGAATTTCGCGAGCGGTGTGTTCGAGCCGAAGTTCTTCGGATCGATGGAGTAGTCATCGAACAGGAACGCGAGGGCGATGAGGATACCACCGCCGACGACGAACGGCAGCATGTGGCTGACGCCGTTCATGAGGTGTTTGTAAATCTGGCGGCCGAGGCTCTCGCTGGCGACATCGGCTGCGCCCTCGACCTCATCGTGGCCCGAGGCATGGTATACCGGGGCTTTGCCGGAGAGGGCCTCGTCGAGGAGCTCGTCGGCCTTGTTGATGCCGTCGGCCACCTTCGAGCTGATGAGCGGCTTGCCGTCGAAGCGGGCCATAGCGACATTCTTGTCAGCGGCGATGATGATGGCATCGGCAGCGGCGATTTCCTCCGGGGTCAGCACGTTCTTGGCGCCCTCGGAGCCGTTCGTCTCGACCTTTATCGTGATGCCTTTCTTCTTGGCATGCTGCTCGAGGCTCTCGGCAGCCATATAGGTATGGGCAATGCCGGTCGGGCAGGCGGTGACAGCCAGGACCTGGATGTGGTCAGCCGTGGGGGCCGGAGCCGCCTCAGCGGCAGGTGCAGCGGCCGGCTTGAATTTGCCGTCCTCTTTGTCATCGATGAGCTTCAGGAACTCCTCTTTCGTCTTGGCGGCGATGAGGGCTTCCTTGAAGTCCGGATCCATGATCATGGTGGCGAGCTTCGACAGTATGGACAGGTGCTCATCGGCAGCGCCATCCGGAGCGGCAATCATGAAGAACAGGCGGGACGGCTTGCCGTCGAGCGACTGGAAATCCATACCGGACGGGATGGTCATGGCCGCCAGGCCGGCTTTGGCGACACCGGCTGATTTCGCGTGCGGCGTCGCTATGCCGTCGCCGAGACCCGTCGTGCCCTCCGCCTCGCGGGTCTTGACATCCTTCTTGTACTGCTCCTTATCGGAGAGGTTGCCGCCGGCCTCCATGAGGTCAGCGAGCTGGTCGATGGCAGCGTCCTTTGAGCTCAGAGGCTGCGCGCCGAGAGAGATGCTCTCACTCTTCAGCAGATCAGTAATACGCATGTTGTTCTCCTTTTCCTTCCCTATAAATCTATATACCGCGGGTCGGGCCCGCTTTTCCGCTGGAAGTTATGTCGTTGGGACGATGGCTCAGGCGATTGTCTTGAGCAGGGCCTCGACCTCGGGGCGCGTGGCCAGATTCTCGCTGAAAGCGGAGGCCGAGCCAGTGGCGACGCCCATGTGGAACGCTTTTTCAAAATCGCCGTTGCTCTCGATGAAGCCGGTCAGGAAGCCGGCCACCATCGAGTCGCCAGCGCCGACCGAGTTCACGAGCTTGCCCTTCGGAGCCGGGCACTGGTAGACATCGCCGTCTGCCGTCACCATGATGGCGCCGTCGCCGGCCATGGATATGAGCACGTTCGTGGCACCCATGTCCTGAAGCTTTTTCGCGTAGGTGACGATCTCCTCGCTCGTCGTCAGCGTCACGCCGAACATGTCGCCGAGCTCGTGGTTGTTCGGCTTTACGAGGAACGGATGATATTTCAGCACGTTGAGCAGCAGCTTCTTCTCGGCATCGACGATGATGCGGATGCCGCGGCCATCGAGGCGGGCCATGATTTTCTCATAGATATCATCCGGCAGCGTCTTCGGGATCGACCCGGCCAGCACGAGCGTATCCCCCTGCTGCAGCTGGTCGAGCTGGGCGAACAGCTCTTCGCGCTTGATTTCGCTGATGTCCGGGCCCTGGCCGTTGATCTCGGTTTCGGTGTCAGCCTTGACTTTCACGTTTATGCGCGAGAAGCCTTTGTCGAGCTGGACGAAATCATGCTCGACGCCGAACTCGTCGAGCTGGCGCTCAATCTCGCGGCCCGTGAAGCCGGAGACGAAGCCGAGTGCCGTACTGGCCTGGCCGAGGTTGCCCAGGACGATCGAGACATTGATGCCCTTGCCGCCGCCGAGCACCTGCTCGAAATTGACGCGGTTTATGGCACCGGCCGTGAAGGAATCCAGTCGGACGATATAGTCGAGCGATGGATTGAAGGTCACAGTATAAATCATATTCTTATTCCCCCTCGATGATATGTGTGTAGTCAAGATATTTACGGTCGAGCAGTTTGCCGGTGATGATGGCGGCACTCGACAGATTGGCGAAAGTAATGGGCGAGATGCAGTTGAATTTCGAGTGATCGGCCAGCACATAGGCATGGGCGCATTGCCCGATGGCCGTGCGCTTGATGAGCCCCTCGCTCGCATCCGGCGTGGAGAAGCCGGAGCCGGGGCTGATGCCGTTCGTACCGAAGAACCCCTTCGTGAAATTGTAGAGGCGCAGGCTCGCGAGTGCCTCCGGTCCCATCACAGCCTCGGTGACAGCCTTCAGCTCGCCACCGAGGATGGAGACCTTCAGCCCCTTGGCCGCGAGATGTGAGGCATGCGGCAGGCCGTTCGTGACGAAAGTAGCTGATTTCTCGGTAATGAAATCGATGAGGCGCAGCGTCGTGGTGCCGGCATCGATGTAGACGAAGTCGCGCGGACGGATCAGGGCCGCGGCAGCACGGGCAATCGAGGTCTTTTCTTCATTGAAAAGACCAGCCTTCGTCTTCATGTCCTCCTCGGCTGAACTGTAGTTATTATCGATAGCCGTGGCGCCGCCATAGACCTTGTAGAGGCGGCCGCTCTTGTGCAGGGCCGTGAGATCGCGGCGCACCGTAGACTCAGAGGCATGCAGTGCGCGCGTAAGCTCGACTACGGTTACCGCTTTTTTTTCTTCCAGTATGCGCAGTATCGTCGCATAACGTTCTTCGGTAAGCAATCAGTACACCTCGCAGTTTTGCTTAGAAAATGACGATTTGCGGAGCTTGTCGTCATTATATCGCTTGATAAAACCATTGTATCAGCAAACTTAGTCAAAGTCAATCAATCACACGCCGAAAGTAGGCCAAAAAATATAAAATCCGCGCAGAACCCTGCCAACGTGCTCATTACGAAGCCTTCCCCAGTGGGGCAGCTTGCGAACGCGCGAAGCGCCCATCATGTATTGTATTTCACACCACCAGCGGCTATATTATAGATAGGGCAATATTGCCATGAATTTCCGGGAAAGGATGATACGTATGGATATAGAGATTATCAGCGTCGGTACCGAGATCCTCATGGGGAACATCGTGAATACCGACGCGCAGTTCATCGCTGCGCAGCTGAACCACCTAGGCATCGACTGCTACTACCAGACGGTTGTGGGGGACAACCCTGACCGGCTGCGTGAGGTGCTGGATATCGCTTTCGGACGCAGCCAGGGGGTCATACTGTCGGGCGGCCTTGGACCGACAAAGGATGATCTGACGAAGGAGATGCTGATGGATTACTTCCACACGCAGCCCGTACTGGATCAGCAGGCTCTCGACATGATGGCGGAGCGCCTGCGCCGGCGCGGGATCACCGAGCTCTCGGAGAGCCAGCGCAAGCAGGCCGTGGTCCCTGACGGTGCCATCATCATGTACAACCACAATGGCACCGCGCCGGGCTGCATCATCGAGGATGGTGACCGCGTCGGCATCCTGCTGCCGGGCCCGCCGCAGGAGCTCCAGCCCATGTTCAAGGAATATGTAACTCCCTATCTCGAGAAACACAGTGACAAAGTCCTGGTCTCCTATAACGTAAAGCTCAAGAGTTCGCAGGAGGCACCGCTCGCCATGGTCGGCGAGGCTCCGGTCGCTGATTGTCTCGGAGCCCTGCTCGATCACGCGAATCCGACCGTCGCTACCTACGCCAAGACCGACGGTTGCCTGATCCGCATCACGGCCGCCGCGAAAGACCGAGAGTCAGCGAAGCAGCTCCTCGAGCCGATGTACGCTAAATGCAAAGAGGCAATCGGCGAGCAGTACATAAAGACGGTCACGGAAGAATAAAAACGTTGAGTCGTCTCCATGGGGGCAGCTCATATGTGCAAGGGGCTGTAACAAAATACGGTTTTTGATCCGTATACGTTGCCCCCTCGCTTTCATCAGGTATAGCAAGGCATCGGACGCATCCTTTCCAGGAACGTCCGATGCCTTGCTTTTCATTTTGGGCAAATCCTAATGAGTCCAGTGAATTCCTGAATTTTTCACTGTTGTTGTTCGCAACTTCTTCAGTTAGGAGCCATCGACCGATGCGGCCCTCTGGCATCCTGTCGGATTCGGAAACAGCTTGCTCATCTGGGGTAATCTTAGTGGCTCATATGCAGCTGCAGGTGGGCTGACAAAAATCATCGCTTATGATATAATCTAAGTAAAGCTCGGTAAAAATTATATTTTTGCCGATAATAACGCATAAAGGAGGAGATTTTATGCTGATGGACTATCAAACCTGCGAGAATCAATTCTCGAATACGTATCAGATGCAGCAGGCAATCAAGAATAAGCGTTTATTCCGCATCGAGCGCGGTATTTATGCGGATCACCAGAATGTGCCGGAGCTGGCCATCATACAGAAGAAATACCCGAAAGCAGTCTTCACAATGGATAGTGCTTTCTATTATCATGGTTTGACCACGACGATACCTGACCTGTATCATATAGCCACCCCAGCCAAAGCAGCCAGACTGAAAGACCCACGTATCAAGCAATTCTTCGTCCCTGAGAAAATATTCTCCCTCGGTCTTACCGAGCAGAAGCAGGACGGCACTACCATCCGGCTCTATGATAAAGAACGTATGCTCATCGAGTTGCTACGTTATAAAACCAGTCTTCCCTATGACTACTACAAAGAAATCCTGCGCCACTACCGCGAACACATAGAGGCGCTGGATATCGAACGCGTCCAGGAATATGCAGATATCTTCCCCAAGAGTGCTGCCATCTGGAAGCGCTTAGATGAGGAGGTTTTCTGATGTCACGACTCAATGACTGGCTGGCTCAGATACAAAAACAAGGCTACAAAGGTGCCAACGCCAATGCCCGCTTATGCCAGGATATCGTATTAGAAGCCATCGCCAAAGGAAAGCTGCGCCGTAACGTCACTATCAAAGGCGGTGTCGTCATGCGCAGTCTGACTGGCGATGTCCGGCGTGCTACACAGGATATGGATATTGACTTCATTCGCTATTCATTGGCCGATGACTCGATTCAGAAGTTCATCCAGGAACTGAATATCTTCGATGATATCCACATCGAGATTACCGGTGCTATCGAACCACTCAAGCATCAAGACTATCACGGAAAATGCGTCAATATCCGTATATATGACGATGAAGGATTTTCCATTAACAGTAAGATTGATTTCGGTGTACACAAAGACCTCGCCATCCATCAGGAAGAATACTGCTTCGATGTCTGTATGGACGAAGACGGTGCCAGCCTGCTCATGAACTCCCGTGAACAGATGATGACAGAAAAGCTGCGCTCCCTGCTCAAATTCGGGCCGGCCTCCACGCGTTACAAGGATATCTTCGATCTCTGCTACCTCATCGACCATGTACAGGCTGATGCCCTCGATGTATGTATGCGTCACTATATATTTGATGATCCCGGTATGCGAGAACAAAACTATCAGGATGTCAGCCGACGTCTCGAAAGGACTTTCAACAACCGCCTCTATCAAAGACGAGTCAGAACGACACGCAACAACTGGCTCGGAATTCGCGAAACCGAGGCCTTCAAGAAAATTCGTAGTTTCTTCCAGTATCTAGGTAGTACAACGAAATAACCTATCAAAAGTTACTTCAAACAATAACTAGATGACAAACTCAAACAATAATAAATAATTTTACATTTCGTCGAACGGGTGTTATAATCATAGGTAAACGTTTATCTTTACATAGGCAGCGACCGCAGAGTCTGTATGTCTATGTGAGGATTGCATCAGTAGCAAGTCTGTCGTATTTTTCAAGAAAAGGAATGTGGAGGCTATGCAGCTCGAGGAAATATTCAACAGTAACCGGCATAACTTGAACGATACAGATATCATCATCTGGAAATACATATTGCAGCATCGGACGGCTGTGCGCCATATATCCATCCATGAGCTGGCGCGGGCCTGCAGCGTATCGAGTACGACCATCGTGCGTTTCGCGCAGAAACTGGGCTTCGATGGCTTCGGCGAGCTGAAGGCTGTGCTGAAGATGGAGCAGCCGATGCGGGTGGCCAGCTCGGATGATGTCTTGGGCGACCTCGGGAAATTCTATGAGCAGACCGGCAAGAAGCTCATGGAGCGGAATTTCGACCGCGCCAGCCAGCTCATTCATGAAGCCAACCGCGTCTACACGTTTGCCTCGGGCTATGTGCAGGCGAATGTTGTGCAGGAGCTGAAGAGGCTGTTCTTCTACGATAACGTACTGCTGTTCGAGATCGCCGGTCGCGAGGAGTTCCGGGCCGTGCTCGAAAATATCACGCGCGACGATATATTCATATTCGTGTCGCTGTCGGGCGAGACGCCGATCGTCGTGGACTTCGCGCGTGAACTGAAGCTGCGCGATATCCAGTTCATCTCGATCACGCAGCTGCACGACAATACGCTGGCTTCGCTGTCGACGGTGAATCTGTACGTCTCACCGGCGCAGTTCCAGCTCTATGCCGATGATGATGAGCGTCCGCCGTTCAAATCGATGATGCCGTATTTCATGCTCGTCGAAATATGGTATGTGAAGTACCGCCTCTATCTGCAGCGGCAGAAGCAGCAGGAGCAGGCCGCCCGGCAGGCAGCAGGGCCGAAACAGTAACCGATCATCCATCGCTGCCATTTGAACAACATATTGCACTTTTGCGGCTTGGCCGCCGGGATTTAGCGTCCCGGCGGCTTTTTTGCGCGTTATCGGTATGCAGTGCAGGGGCAGGCCATGAATGAGTCCAAACAATACGGCGGTCAAATCAGAAGTGTACCAAAATACGCTGAATGAAACAGATTCCGGCGTGCGGGCATGGTGCCGAAAAGCCGCATATCTATTGCTTTAGCGGGTTCTTTATTGTATTCTGTAACTGTAAACAAAAGCAAAAGATAAATGTGATGCATCGTGATGAGAGAGAATCACAGCAGGCACAGAGATGACAGCTGAAAGCCCTGGCTGTCTGATAGGGGGAATAAGAAATGTCAATCAACAAAGACCGCGTGATGCAGGAGATGCAGCGGTTTGGCGGCGCTATGTACACGCCAGTCATACTGTTCGCATTCTTCGGTCTCACGGTTGCGCTCTCCATCATCTGCAAGAATGAGATGATGCTCGGCTCGCTCGCCGCGAAGGGTACCGTCTGGTACGATTTCTGGTACGTCGTCGAGCAAGGCGCATGGACCGTATTCAACCAGATGCCGATTCTGTTCGCTATCGCCGTTCCAATCGGCTTCGCGAAAAAGGAGCCGGCCCGCTGCGCGATGGAGTCGTTCGTCATCTACATGGTGTTCAACTACTTCATCTCCGGATTCCTCACGCTGCACGGCAACTTCTTCGGAGTTGATTATTCGCAGGCCGCCGGCGCTGGCACCGGCCTCGCCATGATCGCGAACATCAAGACCCTCGACATGGGCATGCTCGGCGCCATCTTCATCGCCTGCGTATCGAGCTACCTGCACAACCGCTTCTACGATACCGATGTTCCTGATTGGCTCGGCATCTTCAAAGGCCCGGCGTTCGTCGTGGCTGTAGGCTTCGTCGTCATGATTCCGACGGCCCTCCTGTTCTGCTTCATCTGGCCGGCCATCCAGCACGCCATCATGAACTTCCAGGATTTCCTGAAAACCTCCGGCATCATCGGCGTCTGGTGCTACACGTTCTCCGAGCGCATCCTGCTCCCGGCTGGCCTGCACCACTTCATCTATCTGCCGTTCATCTTCGGCCCGGCCGTCTGCGATGGCGGCATCCAGGCATACTGGCTGCAGCACCTCAATGATTTCGCTACGAGCGCCCAGAGCCTGAAAGAAATGTTCCCGCAGGGCGGCTTTGCCCTCCACGGCAGCTCGAAGGTCTTCGGCCTGCCGGGCGCAGCCCTCGCTATGTATGTATGCGCCAAGCCGGCCAAGAAGAAAAAGACGGCTGCGCTCCTCATACCGGCTACCCTGACCGCCGTGCTCTGCGGCATCACCGAGCCGCTCGAGTTCACGTTCCTGTTCGTCGCACCGCTGCTCTACGCTGTACATGCGGTACTCGCAGCTACGCTTTCCGCGACGCTCTACTTCTTCGGCCTGTCCGGTAACTTCGGCGGCGGCCTCATCGACTGCTTCGTGCAGAACTGGATCCCGCTGTTCCCGTATCATGCTGGCACCTACATCATGCAGATCATCGTCGGTGTCTGCTTCTTCTTCATCTACTTCTTCGTTTTCCGTTATCTCATACTGAAGAACAACTATCCGACTCCGGGCCGCACCGATGATGACGGCGAGGAGAAACTGTTCACGAAAGCCGACTACAATGCCAAGAAAGCCCTCGAAGAGATGGGCATCGCCGACAACCCGCAGGCAATCAAGGCCAAGGTATTCCTTGACAGCCTCGGTGGTCCGGCCAACATCAAAGAAGTAACGAACTGCGCGACGCGCCTCCGCGTCACGGTCAACGATCCGGACAAAGTCAAGGCCGCCTCGCGCTTCACGAAAGCCGGCGCCTATGGCCTCGTGAAGAACGGCCACGCCATCCAGGTCATCGTCGGCATGTCGGTACCGCAGGTCCGCGGCTACTTCGATGCCTTCCTGAAAGGCGAAGCCCCGGTGAACATCCCCGAGGAAGAAAAAGCCGCAGCTCCGGCAGCCGCTGCTGATACCGACCTCGCTATGAAGCTGAATGCCTGCGTCTCTGGCCACCTCATCGATATGACCGAGGTCCAGGACGACATGTTCTCGCAGAAGATGATGGGCGATGGCGTCGCCATCGATCCGACCGATGATACGGTCGTAGCTCCGGCGGATGCCGAGGTCACGATGATCATGGAGGGCAGTCTCCACGCCATCGGCCTGCGCTTCCACAATGGTGCCGAGCTGCTCATCCACATCGGCATCGACACGGTGAACCTGCAGGGCAAGGGCTTCACCCTCCTGACCGAGCAGGGCGCCCAGGTCAAGGCTGGTACACCGCTCATAAAATTCGATCAGCAGGTCATCAAGGATGCTGGCTACAAGAACACGGTCATCATGGCGGTCACGAATTCCACGGAGTATCCGCAGATGAAGAAGGCTCCGGATGGTGAGGTCAAGGCTGGTACGGACGCTGTACTGACTTTCTGATACCCATACCTAAAGGAGATACATAGTAATGAACAAACTCAAATGGTGGCAGAAGACCATCGTCTACCAGGTGTATCCCAAAAGCTTCCTGGATACGACGGGCACAGGCCAGGGCGATATCCCCGGCATCACACGCCGCCTGGACTACCTGAAGACGCTCGGGGTCGGAGCCATCTGGCTCACCCCGGTGTACCCTTCACCGATGGTCGATAATGGCTACGATATATCCAACTACACCGATATCGATCCCTCGTACGGCACGCTCGACGATATGGACGAGCTCATCGCCGAGGCGAAAAAGCGTGACATACGCATCGTCATGGATCTCGTATTCAACCATAGCTCCGACCAGCACGCCTGGTTCCTCGAGTCCCGGCAGAGCCGCGACAATGCCAAATCTGATTGGTACATATGGCGCGATGCGAAGCCGGACGGCTCGGCACCGACGAACTGGCGCAGCATATTCGGCGGCAGCGCCTGGACCTGGTGCGAGGAGCGGCAGCAGTACTACCTGCACACCTTCGCTCCGCAGCAGCCGGATCTGAACTGGGAGAACCCGGACGTACGGCAGGCACTCTACGATGCAGCGAACTTCTGGCTCGACCGTGGCGTCGGCGGATTCCGCATCGATGCCATCGTCTACATCAAGAAGCCGGCGGAATTCAAAGACTATGAACCCGATGGCCCCGATGGTCTGAAATCCATCCACGACGTCATCGCCAATACCCCGGGCATCCTCGATTTCCTGCATGAGTTCCGGGCGAACGTATTCGACGGCCACGATATATTCACCGTCGGCGAGGCGAACGGCGTACCGCCGGAGCACCTCGACCAGTGGGTCGGCGACCAGGGCGTGTTCTCGATGCTGTTCGAGTTCAGCCACATGAACGTGGCCTTCCCAGACGGCGAGAAATGGAGCCATGCGCGGAAATTCCCGCTGACGGCGCTCAAGCAGGCCCTGAGCGACAGCCAGAAGGCGACCGCTCAGAACGGCTGGTACCCGATATTCTTCGAGAACCATGATCAGCCGCGCGCCATCGATAAATTCTTCCGCATCAACTACGGCGAGCGCGTCGAGCCGCAGCGGGCCGCGAAAGTCATCGCCACCGTGCTTATGACCCTGCGCGGGACCCCGTTCGTATTCGAGGGCGAGGAGCTCGGCCTCGACAACGTCGCCTGGCCGGACATCGAGGACTACAACGACATCTCCTCGCATGGCCAGTACGATCTGGCGATACAGGAGGGCTTTACGAAATCCCAGGCCATGGATGCCGTGCATCACTTCAGCCGCGACAACGCGCGCACGCCGATGCAGTGGTCCGGTGAGCAGCATGAGGCCGGCTTCACGAGCGGCACGCCCTGGCTGCCGGTACACAGCGACTATCGCTATCAGAATGTCGAGAGCGAAAGCACGGATGCAGGCTCAGTCCTGAGCTACTATCGCCAGCTGGCCCGCCTGCGCCTCGGCAAATGCACGAAACTCGGCGACGATGCAGCGCTCGCAGGCGACATCCTGCAGGCCGGCGACTATGAGGAGCTCCTCACCACCGATGAGTCCATATACGCTTTCCGGCGTCAGCTGCCCGGCTCGACCGACAGCATCGTGACCATCGTGAATTTCTCCCCGGACCTCGTCGTCTACCCGCGTGAACTGACGGAACAGGGCCGGCTGATCATGGCGAACAACGTTGGCCGTGAGAGCGAGCCCCAGCCCGGCAGCCTGCCAGGCTTCGGCGCGGCGATCTATCTCATAAAGGGGGCAACAGCATGAAGATAGCAGCTAGTGACTACGATGGCACGCTGTTCCGCAATGACACCATCACGGCTGCCGATGCTCAGAGCGTCCAGCGCTGGCGCGAGGCCGGACACAAATTCGGCGTCGTGACCGGCCGCGACTACGGCATGCTGGCTCCGCAGCTGGAGCACTACGGCATCGGCTATGATTACGCCGTCTGCAACAACGGCGCCATCATCTGCCAGAGCGATGGTACACCGCTCTGGGAGGGGCGCATCGAGCCGCGCATCCTGAAGGCGATATCCGAGATCCCGGAGGTCCGGCGGTCATTCCACTTCGCGTTCTCGGCAGCGACGCAGACCTATCTCTGCCATGAGTTCGAGGGTTCCTGGATCGCCCGCGAGGGTCGGCAGTGGGACTTCCCGGTCATCGACATCGAGGAAAAAGATATCCTGAGCCTGCCGCAGGTCCACCAGTTCTCGCTCGGCTATGAGACTCCTGAGGAATCCCTGGCCGCGAGCCAGGTCGTGAATGCGAAATACGGTGAATACGTACACGCGTTCCCGAACCGCTGCAGCCTCGATATCACCCCGCACGGCATCAGCAAGAGCGAAGGCATCGAGCACCTCATGGAGCTCATGCATTGGGACCCCGCGACGACCGAGGTCTACTGCATCGGCGACGAGATCAATGATCTGCCGATGATCAAAGCTTATAATGGTTTCACCGTCGAGACAGCCCGCGACGAGATCAAGGCCCAGGCCCGTCAGGCCTATGCCAGCGTCGGAGCAATGCTCGAGGCGAATATATAGATTTTCTTCTTCAACCCCTTTTTCGACTCCCTAACAGCTGGTGCGCAGCACTTCCCCTTAGCTGCGTACCAGCCGCGCGAACCCCGGCGGTGCTGGCAGGGACCAGCGGCCGCTGTTGACGATATTAATCATTGTATATGTGCGGATGGTTTCGCTCGGAACCAGGAAAGACACGGAAACATCTGCTCATATAAATAGAGTTTTGAGTATGCCTGTGCTAGAGGGGCAGGCAAATGGGAAAGGAAGTATTATCATGAGACTTAGCAAGAAGGCTATGGCCGTACTCATGGGACTCACACTCACGACCGGGATCGGCAGCACGGCTTTCGCGGCATCGGCGGACAGCTTCACCGATGTGCCGAAAGACCACTGGGCCTATCAGGCCCTCGACTACCTCGCTCAGGAAGGCGTCATTGACGGCATGGGCGACAGCACCTTCCAGGGCGGCCGCACCATGACCCGCTACGAGATGGCCAGCATCGTCGCCAAGGCCATGCAGAAAAAAGACATCAGCTTCGGGGACAAAGCTGTACTGGACAAACTCTCCGCGGAATACGCCGGCGAACTCGACACCCTGAACAAGAAGGTCGACGCCAACACGAAAGCGATCAAAGACCTCAACGCCAAGACGGATAAGTTCAAAATCTGGGGCGTTGCGCGCGTACAGGCCGGCGATGACAGCGGACTGCAGAAGGAAAGCTCGCTGAAGGCAAGCGGCAATGAT
>CACXCN010000072.1 GCA_902766095.1 uncultured Selenomonas sp.
AAGCCCAAGAAGTCAAGCCGTAAGGCGCAGACTGATTGGCTGCTTTCGTCAAGGGCGTGTGAACGATTGTACACAAAGTGAACAATCGTTCACTAAGCTTAGCCAAACCACAATAGCGGAATGGAGGAACCATGCCTGCCGCGGGACTGCATGCTTAGGCCCGACGGTATCATATTTCGTTACAGCCCCTTTTTGTCCTCTGCCTCAGGCTCCACTGCCGGAGCCGCCGCTGTCTGGGCAGCCTCGGTTGCCTGCACCTCATGGAGCAGCTCGAGCTGCTCCGGAGTCAGTGCTGCCGCCGCTTCGGCGGTCGTCGGCATCTCCGGCAGATCATCCAGCGTATTGAGTCCGAACACCCTCAGGAACGTACTCGTCGTGCCGTACAGGATCGGCCGCCCCAGCACATGCTTGCGTCCGACCTCGTTCACGAGGTCAAGCTCGACCAATTTCGCCAGCGCTTTCTCGACACGCACGCCACGGATATTCTCTATCTCATGCTTCGTGATCGGCTGTTTGAAAGCCACGATGGCCAGCGTCTCCATCGTCGGTGCCGACAGACGACGGTCCACGACCTGGCTCAGACGGTCGACGATGGGATAGGCCTCAGGCCGCGTAGCCAGCTGATAGCCGCCCGCGACCTTGCGCACGGTGAGTCCGCTGCGCCTCTGGCGCAGATCCTCCTGCAGCTCGGTGATGAGATTGTAGGTCCCGAGCTCGCCGATCTGCAGTATCGATGCCAGATCGGCGATGCTCATGGGATTGCCGGCCGCAAACAGCACGGCCTCCAGCAGCCCCACGGAGCTGGGCTCTACGCGCTCTGGCCTTTCCTCCGTGCCAGGTATCTGCAGCTGTTCCGGCTCATCTACCTCATTCATATCGTCCATATCATCCATCAGTATCAGGACCGCCTCCTTTCGTCTGGCCCGGGCCACCGGACGGTGCCGAGGCCAGGACGATCTCTATGCTGCCGAACGTGTGCTTCTGTTCCACCTTCACAACATGCTGCTTCATGAGCTCCAGCAGTGCCAGAAAGGACATGACCAGCTCGCTGCGGCTGCCACGATGGAATACATCGAGGAAATTCACCCTTCCATCGCTCCGGCCAAGCAGCGACACGATGTCCGTCATCTTGCCATCGATGCTGTACTCCTCAGGCTCCACGAGCGCCTCCGGTATCGTCAGATCCTGCTTGACCTCGAGCACCGTCAGGAAAGCCTGCTGCAGGTCCTGCAGTGACAGCTGTTCCGGGGGCATATGGTGCAGCGGCAGCTCCATCGGCTCACGCGCCACATAGCGCTCCTGGATGCCAGCCATCTCACCGAGCTGCTCGCTCACGGCCTTGATCTTCCGGTACTCCAGGATGCGCCGCACGAGCTCCATGCGCGGGTCCTCTTCCTCATCTTCCTCCGTCTCCTTGGGCGGCTTCGGCAGCATCATGCGCGACTTTATGAGCAGCAATGTCGCTGCCATGACGAGGAAGGAACTCGTGAGCTCCATATCGAGCTTCCGCGCCTGCTCCAGGTATTCGAGATACTGGGCCGTCAGCTGCGCGATGGGGATATCATAGATATCGATCTTATTCTTATCGATGAGATGCATCAGCAGATCCATCGGCCCCTCGAAGGCCGCAAGCTTTATCTCATAGTCACTCATAGCAACGGGGTGAGCAGCAGGATGTAGAACTGCCATACAAGGCTGCGCAGCGGCACGAGGATATAGCCGAGGATCGGCGTCATGAGCATGACGACGAGTATCAGGAAGCTGTAGCGCTCGAGACCGGCCAGCTTGTACGCCATATCGCGCGGCAGCAGCTGCATGAGGATATGCGAGCCGTCGAGCGGCGGTATGGGAATCATATTGAATATGGCAAAGCCGATATTGTACTCGATGATGAGCTTCATGACCAGCACGACGCCCTCGCTCAGGCGTCCGCCGAGTTTCTGATACTCGATGAATATGACGAGTGCCAGGAAGGCCGTGACGAGGTTGGCCAGCGGACCGGCGACCGACACGAGCATATCATCACGGCGCGGCTTCTTGAAATTATATGGGTTGATGATGACTGGCTTGGCCCAGCCGAACTGTGCCACGAGCAGCATGATGAGTCCCACAGGATCCAGATGGGCCTTCGGATTCAGCGTCAACCTGCCCATCATTTTCGGCGTCATATCGCCGAGCTCCACGGCGACGCGGGCGTGGGCATATTCATGGACCACCATGGCTATAATCAAGCCGGGGATGCCGGCTATGAGGCCAAGCAAGAATTGTGTCATATTATTCCTCCAAACTCCAGATATTATCAGCCCTTGACGCGGAGCTGCCGGTCATACATCAGTATTGAGGCAATCGTCTTGGCATCGATGATCTCGCCTGTGTATATCTTTTGCAGCGCCTCATCCAGCGTCAGCTTCACCACATTGATGAATTCATCGGGGTCCGTGTGCTGGCGTCCCGGCTGGAGGCCATCGGCAATGTACATATGGATGAATTCGTTCGAGAATCCGACCGTCGTCGCCAGTGTCGTCAGCTTCTCGATGTGCTCAGCCGTATAGCCGGTCTCCTCCGATAGCTCGCGCTGGGCACAGACCAGCGGATCCTCATCACTGGAATCGAGCTTGCCAGCCGGCACCTCGAGCGTGACCTTGTCGACCGGATAGCGATACTGACGCACGAACAGCAGACGGCCATCCGGCAGAATCGGCAGGACCGAGGACGCACCCGGATGCTTGATCCACTCACGCGTCGCTTGATTGCCGTTCGGCAGCTCCACCGTGTCCCGCCGCACATGCAGCAGCGTGCCGTCGAATATCTTCTCACTGCTTATCTTCTTCTCGAGCAAATCTTCATACATTGATACCAATCTCCTCATATTGCTTCATCCGACCGGAATGCCAGCCGCTGCCCGCCAGATGACGGTCATCGCTGCATTCAGGCCAGTTCTTCTTTCACCTTGGCCGCTCGGGCCAGCATATCGCGCGCATTGTCGAGCGAGGCCGCACTCGTCTCGCTGCCGCTGGCCATGCGCGCGATCTCTGCGACGCGCTCCTCCTCATCCAGGCACCGCACGGACGTCGCCGTCGACTCCTCCGTGCTCGTCTTCACGATATGGATATGGCGGTCTGCCATCGAGGCGATCTGCGGCAGATGAGTGATGCAGAGCACCTGACGATATCTGGCTACGAGCGCGATGCGCTCCGCGACCATCTGGGCCGTACGCCCACCAATACCGGTATCGATCTCATCGAATACGAGGCTGGCCGCCGAGTCATCGCGTGCCGCGCTGGCCGCCTTGATCGCCAGAGCGATTCGCGAGAGCTCGCCGCCCGATGCGACCTCGGCCAGCGGCTGCTCGCGCTCGCCGGGATTGGCTGAGAAATACATCGTGATCTCATCAGCGCCCATAGGCCCGTAGCTGCCGCTGTCCTCCACGCGTATATGGAAAGCAGCCTTCGGCATGCCGAGCGTCCTGATCTGCTCGCCGATGACCGCCGACATCGTCTCGGCAGTCTGCCGCCGCACCTGCGTCAGCTGCCGGGCCTTCTGCTCGAGCTTGGCCGTCAGCGCCTCGATCTTCTTCTTCAAGGCAGCCATATCATCGTCATAATTCTCGATATCGGACAATTCCGTCTTGATCTTGGCCTGATAGGCGAGTACATCAGCCTCGGTTGCTCCATATTTATGCTCGAGCTTATAGATGACATCCATGCGGTTCTGCAGCTCGTCCAGACGCTCCGGACTGTAGTCCATATCATCTGCATAGTCGCGGATTTCGCTGACGGCTTCATCGAGCGCGACTGAGGCTTCGTCGACGATCTGCAGGGCATTCTTGAGGCTGTCGTCGTACTCGCATATGCCCTGCAGATTCTTCTTCACCGTATAAAGATCGGCAACGATGCCCTCCGACCCGCGGGAGCCATTCGCCAGCAGTGCATACGATTCCTGTACATAGTCAGAAATCTTTTCGGCATGCGACAGTTTCTTTATCTCATCTCGCAGCTTATCCTCCTCGCCGGGCCGCAGCTCGGCATCGGAGATTTCTTTATCCTGCCAGCGCAGCATGTCGAGCCGCTGGACATAGTCCCGGGCCGCCTGTTGCTTTGCCTTGTAGTCGACCTGGGCTTTATGCCATTCACTGTACACCTGACGATAATCGCGCAGACATTCCCCTGTCTCAGCGCTGTGATTATCGAGCAGCCGCTGCTGATTCTCCTCCCGGAGCAACGCCATGTTCTCATTCTGACCATGGATATCCACGAGCAGGCTGCTGATGGATTTCAGGACCTTGAGCGTCGTCCGGCAGCCATTGACCACGACGCTGCTGTGGCCGCTCTTCGTCACCTGCCGCGTGATGATGAGCTCGTCATCCTCGGGGGGCTCTATGGCCTGCTCGGCCAATATGTCCTTGAGTCGGGCCGGCACATCGTCCATCGAGAAAACCGCCTCGATGCGCAGCCAGTCGCAGCCCGTGCGGATAGCGCTCGACGATATCCGCTTGCCCAGGATAGCGCCGAGAGAATCGATCAATATCGATTTGCCCGCACCGGTCTCGCCGGTCAATATGTTCAGCCCGGGACCGAACCCGACCTCGACATGTTCCAGCAGCGCGAAATTCCATACGTTAAGTGATTTCAGCATATTCAGTATCAGGCTCCTCTGCCAGCCTTATTTCATCAGCTTCATGAATCGCTCATTCAGCTCGGCCGCTGCTTCTTTCGGCTTGGCCACGATGATGATATTATCATCGCCAGCCACCGTGCCTATGATCTCCGGCCACTGGGCGTGATCGATCGCTGAGGCCACAGTCCCGGCACTGCCTGGCAGCGTCTTTACTACGACGATATTCTCACTGTAGTCGCTGCCGGTAACCGTATCCCGGAATATCTGCGCCATGCGGTTCTTCGATATGAGCCGTCCGTCCTGGGCCGGCATGGCATAGCGATATTGCCCGTCGCCCATCGGTACCTTTATGAGCATCATTTCTTTTATATCGCGCGAAACGGTAGCCTGCGTCACCTGGATATGACGTTCCCGCAGTGCCGCAGCCAGTTCCTCCTGTGTCTCTATGGCCTGGCTGGCTATTATCTCTCGTATCAAAGCATGACGATCCGCTTTCATTTGCTCACCCTTTCTGACGGCTGGCAACTCGTAACCGCACTCAGAGATTCTTCCACAGCTTGTTGCGCAGTATCTGATAGTAATTCTTATCCTCGAATTTTATGATGCTGGCCACTTCCTGTGCCTTCGCGACGGTCACCTCATCGCCCGGCAGCAGCCGGAAACTCTCCTGACCATCGAGCGTTACGATGATATCCTGATGGACAGCAGCGATCTTCACGCGGACGACATCGGTATCAGATATGGCGATTGGCCGCATATTCAGCGTATGCGCGCATATCGGCGTCAGCAGCAATGCATTGATATTCGGGTTCATGATCGGCCCGCCCGCTGACAGCGAGTAGGCGGTCGAACCAGTCGGCGTCGATACGATGAGGCCATCGGCCTTGTAGTCGATGAGATGCGTATCATTGATGTAGAGGCCAAGCTGCAGCATGCGCGCTACGCCGCCCTTTGTCAATACGATGTCGTTGATGGCATGTCCCAGGAAGCGTCTATGTCCCTCGGATTGCAGGAATCCCGCCAGCAGCAGCCTTTTTTCTACTTGGTAGTCTCCGGCCAGCAGCTTGCCGAGCTTCGTCTCGAGCTCATCGAGCTCTATGTCAGCCATGAAGCCCAGGGTTCCGATATTGATACCGCAGACCGGCACGGAATTCAGGCCGTAAAGGCGGCATACGCCGAGCAATGTACCATCGCCGCCGATGCTCAGAGCGAAATCCACCGGCTCCTTGGCGATGTCGGCCACGCCGTACTGCTCCAGATCGAAGAACCGTGACTCATCGACCGGCATCAGGAACCGTACATCCTTATCACTGTAGTATTTGATGATGCGCCTTATGACTTCCGGAGCCTCAGGCTTTGTCACATTCGGGAAAATAGCTACTGTCTTCATTTCTACTCCCCCCAACCCGAATCTGCAAGACGTCAGTCAGCGCTTACTTATCAAGTGCCGCATGCGCCTCGGCTACTACTTGCTCGATCTTAGCGGCGTCTATTTCATCTGCACCGCTTTCTTCCTGATCTTTCTTCGCCTCTTTCGTCAGCCAGACGAGGTACTCGATATTCCCCTCCGGTCCTTTCACCGGCGAATAGGTCAGGGCCAGCGGCGTGAGATCCAGTCCTCTGGCCAGATTGATGACTTTCTCTATGACCGCACGATGGACTTCCGGATCGCGCACGACGCCCTTCTTGCCCACGTTCTCGCGGCCAGCCTCGAACTGCGGCTTGATGAGCGCCACGATTTCCCCATTTTCGGCTAGTAGCGTGCGGGCAACCGGCAACACCTTGTCGAGTGATATGAAAGCCACATCGATGCTGGCGAAATCCAGCGGCCGGCCGATCATATCCGGTGTCACCTGGCGGATGTTCGTGCGCTCCATGTTCACGACACGCTCATCCGTGCGCAGTTTCCAGGCCAGCTGGCCATACCCGACATCGATAGCGAATACCTGTACGGCCCCGTTCTGCAGCATGCAGTCGGTGAAGCCGCCGGTCGAGGCACCGATATCGGCCGCGACTTTTCCCTTCAGGCTTACGCCGAATTCCTTGATGGCCTTGGCCAGCTTCAGCCCGCCCCGGCTGACATACGGGATATCCTTTGATAGCAGCCGGATATGGGCCTCCGGCTTCACCGCCGTACCGGCCTTGTCGATCTTCTGCTCGTCGACGAGCACCTCGCCGGCCATGATGAGCCGCTTGGCCCGCTCGCGGCTGCCGGCCAGCCCCCGCTCGACCAGCAGCTGGTCCAGTCTTATCTTTGCCATTACTCGGCCATTCCTCCCTATACAATCTTAGCTATTCTCTTGAATGCTCCGTTTTTCGTAGAATTTCGTAGATATCATCATTGAAATGAAAGCCAAAAT
>CACXCN010000073.1 GCA_902766095.1 uncultured Selenomonas sp.
ATGTAGCAGTGGATAACTCGAGCAAGCAGGCATCCTGATGCCAAAAGATTTGATGCAATTACTGACAACTACCTTGACATTAAGCGGAATATCACGCACCATTGTTGTCATTCTGCCTCAACATCCCCGGTCCGGTCAAAACGACACCCGAACTGCGCAAACTATTCGATGCCGCCGTGTCTGACATAAAGAAGATCCTGACCGCTGACGGCATCACCATACTGGCCACGGATGAGCAGCATGCCGATACGGGCGACGAGCTGCTGCTGGCCGCAGCCGGCGATGCCGCGGAAATGAAGCAGCACATGACCGAACTCGAGGAGACCCATCCGCTCGGACGGCTGTTCGATATCGACATCATAGACGTAGATGGTCAGAAACTGTCCCGCCCCGTGCCCCGTCGCTGCCTGCTCTGCTCTGAGCAGGCTCAGGCCTGTGCCAGCACCCGCCGCCACAGCGTAGCCGAGCTTACCGCGAAGATCGAGTCCATGCTGGACGCCTGGCTGGCCGCCCAAGAATGATTTTACAAACAAGACTCTGGAATGACCTAACAAAAAAAGCCCCTACAGGGACTGGAAAATGAACGCTCATTTTTCCACAGTCCCTGTAGGGGCTTCTTTCACCACGCTGCACTCAGGCAAGTACAGCGTTATATTTCTTTATCATCTTGACCGGCTTGTAGGACTCCTTCGCCTTGCGCAGGCCTTCGAGCCCCAGATCCTCCTCGCGATTCACATACGTCATATCACTCCAGGCATGCTCGATGAATCCCTGATTGATGGCCGGGAATGCCCCCCGTACATCCGGATCGGCTTTCTCGACATGGACGACGACCGTATCATCGTTGAGCGCCTCTCCGAACGTGAAGGCTATGACCCGGTCGCCGAGCTTTATGGCTCCCCCTTTCAGGCCGAAAAAGGGGAAATCCGATAATATCTCGACGGTAGCATCATGCTCGAACGTGAAATACGGATCATCCTGCTCCTCGGGTGCCCGGTGCTCGTACCAGACCTCGAGCTCGGCCAGACAGGCTGGTATCAGCTCCGGCGTTATCGGCAGATACTCCGCCTCCGGATGAGCCTTGCGAAAAGCATTCAAGTGATTCTTTTTCGAGTGCAGCTTGCGGCCCGCCAGCGTGATGAGCTTGTCGGCCAGATAGACATAGTCCTCGGCATCGCGCTCCTCGCTCAGCTGGAACGACGCCCCATCAACCGTATAGGACGCCAGAAAATCAGCGAAATCCTGCTCCACGCCAGAGAAATAGAAGCTCTGACCAGCGGCCTTGTACCATTCTACGATATTGGCCACCGCCTGCGGCCACTTTTCCGGCTCAGTGATGGGCTGCACCGCGAGTGCCTTACCCTGCCACTCGCCGATGATATACAGCACACCATCTTCCTCGGCCCAGCGCAGCTGGAACCCGCGCCGCCACATATAGAAATTCGTAAAATTGTAATGCGAGCTCTCATAGCGACGAGCCCGGAAATAACTATCAAACAACGGCTTTTGCGCCTTCGTTATCTCATTGAATATAAGTGCTATGGTAATCACCTTCCCTACATCTTCCATCCTATATTCTGCCCACCATTCATTATAACAATTTTGTCAACCGTTTTCCTCAGAATTACATCAAAAAATCAAATTTAACTTGACCTGCGCAACTTTCTTATTAAATTCTCATAATGATTATCTATAATAAAGGACGTAGAAAATTCTTTTTCTCTACATTCTCTCTACATTTTTTATGCTTTTCTTTTATTTTTTTCCGACGGTGCCTGGCACCGTCTATTTTTTTCGCCATCTGATTGACAGTTACTTATATAGCATGGTATAATTATTTTGTTGTCGCAGTTTATTTCAAGCAATGATGAAATTGTTTCATAACCTGCATGCCGGTGTGGTGGAATTGGCAGACACAGCAGACTCAAAATCTGCCGCCGTCAAAAGCGTGCCGGTTCAAGTCCGGCCACCGGCACCACTCGCAATCAGAGCCTCGCCTTTCGGTGAGGCTTTTTCTGTATCTGGAAAGAAAGCTGGTAATGCAACCATGACACGCCGTTATTTTCTGAAACTATTGAGCCGCTGTCTGGCCCTGACCGGATTATGGACAGCAGCTGGCAAGATACTGCCCGGTCCTACGGATACTCCCGCCGAGGCAGCCACCGCCACGATCCGCCATATCCGCCAGATCGTAACCAGACAGCCCGCCATGAGCCGGACCATCATGTGGGAAACCGGTACCGATATCGCCTGCCGCCTCGAGGTCGCTGCCATAGATGCAGGAACCCAGACCCCCGCTCAACGCTTCTACCAGCCTCACGCCCATATGCTCCGTGCCGAGGACCAGAACGTATACGTATATGCAGCCGCAGCGACCGACCTGCAGCCCGGTACCGCCTATCGCTACCGGATTGTGGCCAATGATCCTGCTGCCACACCGCTCAGCGACTGGCACGAGCTGCAGACGCCGGCTGCCGCCGCCGAAGCATTTTCCGCCTTGTTCTACTCCGACTCGCAGTGCGCCGACGATTACTCCGTATGGCATCGCACACTGGCCGCCGGCTGGGGAAAGCATCCTGCCGCCAATTTCTGGGCCGATATCGGTGACCTGACCGACAATGGGCAGTCTGCCTGGCACTGGGATAATTTCCAGACAGCTACAGCGAGCTATATGGCCGATCACATGATGGTACCGGTCATGGGCAACCATGAATGCTACGGCCTGGATTGGAAATTCTGCCGCCCCGAGATATATCTGGGCAGCTATGAACTGCCGCCGAATGGCAGCGCCCGCTATCAGGGCTACTACTACTCATTCGACTATGGCTGTGTACATTTCTCCGTGCTGAACACCCAGCAGCTCGAGCTGGCTGACTTCGCCCCTGATATCGTTGCCGAGCAGCTCAGCTGGCTGCGGCAGGACATCGCCAGCAGTCCAGACCGATGGCATATCGTGCTCATGCATAAAGATATACTGGCCTACGATGAAGCCCAGCCCAGTACCGGCACTTCTGGCGGCTTCTCGGACACCGGCCGCGCCTTCATGCCCACATTCGACGCTCTCGGCATCGATCTCGTCCTGACGGGACATATGCATACCTACCGCCGCCGCGGGCCGCTGTACGATTTCAAAAATGCCGACCGCGGCACCATATACGTCATGGCCGGCCCCGCCGGCGGCGAACACTATACGGTACCTGCCGACCCACTCGATCAAGCCGCCATCGCCCAGCCGACCGAGGAGAACTATCTATACCTCGAAGCCTCCCCTGCCCGCTTGCAGCTCAGCTGCTACACCGCCAGCGGCCGCCTCGTCGACAGCTGCACCATCAGCCGGTAAAGATCAATAAAAGCCTTCCTCTCTGAGGAAGGTGGCTCGCGACCTAGTCGCGAGACGGATGAAGTGGCGAGCTAATAAGATGCGTTACGAGCACATATAGATTGTTCGGCTGCATAAGCTTTCCGATTAGTGTAAGCGCCTAACAACTCACCGTATAGAAAAAGCCTAGCATTTCTGCCAGGCTTTAAGAAGATCAATATTCACAATCCCATATTCAGCAGTTATCCAACATCGCTTTACTCTAAGGCATATATTCATCAATGATCTCTGGTCCTTCCAGACATGGAATATGCTTCCATATTTCATCTGTCCCTGATAAGCCCCATTGACATAGATGATATGCTCCATCATATAGCCATATTATACTGCCAACAAGCCAAATTAGCCACAGGCAAGGCTTACGGATGAGGTGTAGCAGGAATAGATTGCCTATATTATACCTATCCAGGATATGATATAATATAGGCAGGAATAAATGTGCTGAAGGAGGTATGCATATGCCAGATAAAGAAGAGCTGCTCCGGAACCTGAATGAGAAAACATTCAACCCGATGAACGATGTGGCTTTCAAATTCATATTCGGTAGCGAGGAGCGAAAAAACATCACCATCAGCTTTCTGGACGATATCCTTTACGGCCGGCTGAAGCATCATATCAAAGACCTCACCTACCTAAATGTTGAAATGTCGCCCCTGACCGAGGATGGAAAGCTATCGCGGCTCGATGTACGCTGCCGCCTAGACTCCGACGAGGAAGTCGATGTCGAGGTCCAGGTCATCAACTACCAGAACATGCAACGCCGTACACTGTTCTACTGGGCCCGTATGTATATCGACTCATTGGGTAGCGGACATGATTACATCGAGCTAAAGCCCTCGATCACAATCAACATACTGGCTTTTGAACTGCTACCGCAGACAGATCCACTTGCTATGTACACCGTCATGAATCCGAAAACCGGCGATGAACTGAACAAGGACCTCACGTTATTCTTCATCGAAGTCCCGAAATACGCAAAACAGCCGAAGAAACCAATCAGCACGATGACAAAGATGGAACGCTGGATGGCCTACTTCGCCAACCAGCTGGACGATAAAGAAAGGACTGAGCTTGCTATGAGTGATGCAGCCATAAACAACGCTATGGATGCCGCAAAGGTATTCCTCAGCAACGATGACGATCGCCTGAAATACATCAATCGCCAAATGGCTATCATGGACTACAACTCAGCCCTCAGAGTTGCCCGAGAAGACGGCGAAAAACGCGGTTTGAATCAAATGAGCAAACTTATAGAAATTTTACTCACCAATGGTAAAAATGAAGACATTGTCAAAGTCACCAAAGATGAAAACTACAGAAACAAGCTGCTGCACGAGTACAACATCAATTGATGGATTTCTCGGTCTCAGCAATAAGCACCTAACACTGACCGTCTTTCCATTCCAAAGCCTTCCCCTCAGGGGAAGGTGCCCCGTAGGGGCGAAAGAGGTGTTCCGTAAGGCCGGAGAACACATCAAGTCATCCTGGCCACTATGCTTTGATTGATGTGCCGAGCACAATCTAATCAAACTTTTATCTCTCCTCCTGTTAAAAAACACCCTCGAAAATGCAAGTATATAACTCAAACTTCGCACACGGTAAATGGCCTATGTGCCTTATAGAATCGGCCTGCTGGCCACAAAAGATATCCACATCATGCAC
>CACXCN010000074.1 GCA_902766095.1 uncultured Selenomonas sp.
CGATTCGTGGGCCGTTTATGCTTTAGCACTCGAGTGTGATTACCAACTCGCCACCCCCACCACCGCTAGCGCGGTCCTCCTCCCCCATTGGGGGATGCTTGATTTACATGCCACTCAGCGGCCGGTAGACGATCTCTATCTCGCCGTCCGGCGTCAGCCGCGAGTTCACGAACTTCTCATAGGCCGGGTCGCGGTCGGGATAGTCGAGGTTCTCGGCAAAGCTGTGCCAGCGCGTCTCCCGCCGGGCCGCCAGATGAGCGATGAGGGCGCGGCAGACAAGCAGCCGGTTCTCGAGCTCGTATATCTTCATGAGGCCATAGGCATCGCTGGCCCGCAGGCCGGCAGATAGCTGTGTGAGGCGGCGGATATGGGCGTCGGCAGCCGCGAGCTGCCCCTCGGTATAGCGATAGGCAGCCGATATGCCGCCGGCCTCCTCATCCATGATCTGCTGCATGGCCTCCTCGAGGTCGTCGACGGTATAGAGAGGCGGCGCCTCCGCCGGCTCCAGGCGCGCAGACAGCCTGCCGGCCACGTCCTCCGGGCTCAGCAGCGGATCAGCGGCCGGGGCTGCTGCCGCATACGCCGCGGCGCTATCGGCAGCTATGCGCCCCTCGACGAAGGCCCCCGTCACATATTTCTGCGGGCAGCCGCCCGCCACATCGCCAGCCGCGAACAGTCCCGGCACGGTCGTGGCGCGCCGGTCATCTACCCAGTATCCGCTGGCGGTGTGTCCGCCGACGACGTAGGGCTCGGTGCCCTCGACTTCCACATCAGCGGCCTGCGGGCCGCGCCCCGTCTCGCGCCAGCGCATCGTCTGCGCCGGTGCCATATTCAGATAAGCCTTCTCCAGAGAGTCCTGCTGGGCATCCGTTATCCCCCGTGTCGCCAGATAGCAGGGGCCGCGTCCGGCCAGATTCTCACTCACGACTGCATAGAGCCGCTCACTCGTCGTATTGCCGTAGGCCGCCTGATAGCGCTCGCCCCGCGCATTCACCTGCGCGGCCCCAACGCCCTGAGCCAGTGTGCCCGTTGGTGCGATGGTATCCTTGCAGCGCAGGGCGATGAAGCGCATCTCGAGCGTCGTCAGCTCTGCGCCGGCCCGCAGACCCATGGCATAGCCAGCGCCCGTATTGAACGGACTGTACCACATCGTATGCCGCGCCGCACCGGGATGGTTCGGCCGGTAGAGGCCTGCCGCGCCGCCCGTCGCGCAGATGACGGCCCGCGCCCTCAGGTACACGGCCGACTGCGTCCGGATGCCGATGCCCCAGGCTCCCACAGCGCGCCCTGACGCTGTCTGCAGCAGGTCGACGACCGCGACATGCTCCAGCACGCGCACATTCGGAGCCTGCCGCACGGCCTGCGCCAGCAGCGGCTTTATATTCTCACCATTGATCTTCAGATTGCGCCAGCCCCGCGACACGTACTGCCCCTTCTCGTCCTTCTGTATGACGAGGCCGAGCTGCTCGATGTGGCGGGTGACGTCGTTCAGGCCGGCCGCCAGCGAGCGCAGCAAGTCCTCGCGGACGATGCCGGCTGCGTCGCGGCGTGCATACTCCACGTAATCCTCGGGCGTATGCCCCGGCGTTATATAGGCGTTCAGCGCATTCACGCCGGCCGCCAGGCACCCGCTGCGCTTGATGCCGGCCTTGTCGACGAGCAGCACGTCGAGCTCGGGGTGTTGCTCGGCCAGCGTGATCGCGGCATAGCAGCCCGCCGCACCTCCGCCTATGATCAGGACGTCCGCCTCATACTCCTGTATATCCATCTGCCTCGCTCCTCAGATGATGACTGAATTCGGCTGTTTGGCCGCGTTCTCGCGGACCACGGCCCGCCCACCGGCGAAGCTGCAGATGCGGTGGATGAAGACATACGCTTCATCGCCCTCATGCAGCGGCCGCTTCTCGAGGCTGCGGCGGCATTTCAGCAGCACGCCCTTCACCTCTACATCGACCTCGGCACTGTCGCCGCGGAAATACACTCCGCGCACGATCCCTTTCTCCGAGCCGAGCGGCAGCCGCATCTCGCTCCGATCCGCCCCCAGCTCGAGGAATTCCGGCCGCAATATGGCCTCGTGGCTTTGATCAGCCTCTTGCTCCGGTGCCGGGAAGCCTTTGAATATCGTATAATCGGCTACATGCACCGACTCGCCGATGAATTTCGCTACGAACGGCGTGTGCGGCTGCTGGTAGATCTCGACCGGTGTCCCGGCCTGCTCGATATGGCCCTGATGCACGATGATGATATCGTCCGCGACCTCTACTGCCTCCTCCTGATCATGGGTCACGAACAGGCTCGTTATGCCGAGCTGATGGATCGCCCGGCGCAGCCAGCCGCGGAGCTCCTTGCGCACCTTCGCATCGATGGCAGCGAACGGCTCATCGAGCAGCAGCAGCTCCGGCTCCGGCGCCAGTGCCCGGGCGAATGCCACGCGCTGCCGCTGGCCGCCCGACAGCTGCATCGGGTAGCGCTGGGCGAAATCCTGCAAACCGACCAGCTCGAGCAGCTCATCGACCTTTTCCTTTATACGCGCTCGCGGCACGCCCTGCACCTCGAGCCCGAATCCGACATTGTCACGCACGGTGCTGTGCCGGAACAGCGCATAGTTCTGGAATACGAAGCCTATGCCGCGCTGCCCCGGTGGCAGCTCGTTCACGCGGCGTCCGCCTATGCAGATATCGCCGCTATCCGGCTGCTCCAGCCCGGCGATCATGCGCAGTATCGTCGTCTTGCCGCTGCCCGACGGACCGAGCAGGCCGATGAGCCTCCCTTTTTCCGCCGCGAAGCTCACGTCGCGCGAGGCATAGAACGTGCCATAATGCTTCTCTACATGCTTCAGCTCTACCTCAATCGACATGATCCAGTCCTCCTTTCGCCCGCCACTCCACGATATTGCGGAGCACGAGTATGACTATGGCCATGAGTACGAGGACCGAAGCCACGGCGAACGCAGCCGTGAAATCGTACTCGTTGTACAGCATCTCGATATGCAGCGGCAGCGTCGTCGTCTTGCCGCGGATATGTCCTGACACGACGGACACGGCGCCGAACTCGCCCATAGCTCTGGCCGTGCAGAGTATGACGCCGTAGAGCAGCGCCCAGCGGATATTCGGCCAGGTCACGCGGCGGAATATCTGCCAGCCGGTCGCGCCGAACGTCGCGGCCGCCTCCTCCTCGCTGCGCCCCTGCTGCTCCATGACCGGCATCAGCTCCCGCGTGATGAACGGGAACGTCACGAATATCGTCGCGAGTATGATGCCGGGGACAGCGAACAGCACCGCGATATGGTGTGCCTGCAGGAACGGGTACAGCGGCCCGATGCGCCCGAACAGCGTGACGAAGAACAGGCCCGCTACGACCGGCGATATCGCAAACGGCAGATCGATGAGCGCTGCCAGCAGCGTCTTGCCGCGGAAGTCATATTTCGTGAGCAGCCAGGCCGAGGCCAGGCCGAACAGCGTATTCAGCACCACCGCGCTGATGGTCGCCTCGAGTGTCAGATATAGCGCCTTTACGGCAAAAGGATCGGTCAGCGCCCGCACATACGTCTGCCAGCCCCGCCCCAGGGCCTCGCTGGCCACCAGCACGAGCGGCAGCACGAGCATGACGAACAAGAACAGCGCAGCCACGAATATGAGCAGCCAGCCTTTCCGGCCGGGAGCCCCATATCTGTCTCCCATGATCATCACACCCCCTGCTGCTGCCGGCGCCAACGCTGGAATCCGTTGAGCGCCAGCAATATGATGAACGACATCGCCATCATTACGATGGCGATCGCCGCTGCCGCCTCATAATCGTACTGCTCCAGCTCCGTCATGATGAGGAGCGGCGCGATCTCTGTCTCAAAGGGCAGGTTGCCGGCGATGAATACGACGCTGCCATACTCGCCGATGCCCCGGGCGAACGCCAGCGCAAAGCCTGTGAGAAGCGGCGTGACAAGCTCCGGCAGTATGACGCGCCGGAATGTCACTCCCGGCCCCGCCCCCAGCATGAGCGCGGCCTCCTCGGCTGCCGGATCCAGATCACGCAGCACCGGCTGTACACTGCGCGCCACGAACGGGATACCGACGAAGATGAGCGCGATCGTGATGCCGGTGTACGAAAAAGCCGTCGGCACCCCCAGGGCGTAGAAGAAGCGTCCGAGCCAGCCGTTCTCGGCATAAAGGGTCGTCAGCGCTATACCCGCGACCGCCGTAGGCAGCGCGAACGGCAAATCGATGAGCCCGTCGAGTAGCCTTTTCCCCGGGAAATCATATCGCACCAGCACCCAGGCCAGCAGCAGGCCGAACACCCCGTTCACCCCGGCTGCCGCCAGCGCCGTCCCGAAGCTCACCGCATAGGCATGGAACACCCGCGGCGAGAGCACCGTCCCCCAGAATTTCTCCCAGCCCATACCGCTCGAGAACCAGATGAACCCCGCCAGCGGTATCAGCAATATCAGGGACAGGTAGAAGAGCGTCACGCCCATCGTGAACGGAAAACCTGGTATAACCTTCCTACTCATACGCAATGCCTCTCTGGAAAAAAAGTCGCCGGATAGCGTCGTCACGCCTGCCGCGTCGATTCACTATTTCTGATAGATCTGGTCGAACGTCCCGCCATCGGCGAAATGCGTCTGCTGGGCCTGCTGCCAGCCGCCGAACGCCTCATCGATCGTCACGAGCTTCAGCTGCGGGAACTGCGACTGATACCGCGCCGCGACCTCCGGATCGCGGGGCCGGTAGAAATGCTGAGCGGCCAACTCCTGCCCTTCCGGCGAATACAGATATTTGATGTAGGCCTCGGCCAGCTTGCGCGTCCCCTTCTTGTCGACGACCGAATCCACGACGGCCACCGATGGCTCGGTCAATATGCTCAGCGACGGCACCACGATCTCGAATTTATCCGGCTCATCCTGCACGGACAGCAGTGCCTCGTTCTCCCAGGCGATGAGCACATCCCCCTGGCCGCGCTGCACAAACGAAGTCGTCGCTCCGCGCGCCCCGGAGTCCAGTGCCACGACATTGCTGTAGAGACGTTTCATGAAGTCCCGCACCGCTGTCTCGTCGCCGCCATTCTTCTCGCTGGCATACTCCCAGGCGGCCAGATAGTTCCAGCGCGCACCGCCCGACGTCTTCGGATTCGGCGTCACGACCTTCACATCGTCCCGCACGAGGTCATTCCAGTCATGAATCTGCTTCGGGTTGCCCTTGCGCACCAGGAATACGATCGTCGACGTATACGGCGATGAGTTGTCCGGGAATTTGTTGATCCAGCCCTTGTCCATGAGCCCGCTCGCAGCTATTTCATCCACGTCATAGGCGAGCGCCAGCGTCACGACATCGGCCTCGAGTCCCTCGGTCACCGCCCTGGCCTGCTTGCCCGAGCCGCCATGCGACTGATCGAGCTGCACCTGCTGGCCTGTTTCGGCCTCCCATGCCTTTGCGAAGCGTCCATTGAAATCAGCGTAGAACTCACGCGTCGGGTCGTACGACACATTCAGCAGCTCCGTGCCGGCACTGCTATCACCGCTGTCGCTGCCGCAGCCAGCTGCCACCCCCGCCACCAGCAATACCGCAGCCACTGCTCCCAGCCATTTTCTTGCTTTCATGGAAATCACTCCTTTACGCATCACCAATTACATACTTAATCAATATGTTTTATTTAAAACTTGATAATATATTAAACCTCTTTATCTAGTTTGTCAACTATGTTTAGTAGATGAATGGACAAAAAAACAGCCTGCGCAAGCGGATGGAAAGCTGTGGCGCAGGCTTGACTTTTATACTAATATAACATAATATATGTGCAGATATTATAAATATGGTATACATTACCTAGGTAGTGTCCAGGAGCGGCCGGTTCCGTCGTCTGGTCGCAGAACTATAAATGCAAAGGAGAAGTATATATGGCCACCATAAATAACAACTATCTGAAGCTGCCCGGCAGCTACCTGTTCGCTGAGATTGCCCGCCGCGTCGACGCCTATAAGAAGGCGAATCCGGAGGCCGACATCATCCGCCTCGGTATCGGCGATGTCACGCAGCCGCTGCCGCAGGTCTGCATCGAGGCCATGCACAAGGCCGTCGACGACATGGCTGATGCCAAGACGTTCCACGGCTACGGCCCGGAGTCGGGCTATTCGTTCCTGACGGAGGCCATCATCGATCGCAACTACACGCGCCGCGGCATCCACATCGAGCCCGACGAGATTTTCGTGAGCAGCGGCTCCAAAGACGACTGCGGCAACATCCAGGAAATCTTCGGCCAGGATAACAAAATCGCCATCACCGATCCGGTCTATCCGGTCTACCTCGACACGAACGTCATGGCCGGCCGCACCGGCACACTGCAGGAAGACGGCCATTTCGCCGGCGTCACGTATCTGCCGTGCACGGCCGAGAACGGCTTTGCACCGGAGCTCCCGCAGGAGCATGTCGACATGATATACCTCTGCTGCCCGAACAACCCGACCGGTACCACGCTCTCCAAAGAAGAGCTCACGAAGTGGGTACGCTACGCCAAGGAGAATGATGCCGTCATCCTCTTCGATGCCGCTTATGCCGCCTACATCACCGAGGACGATGTCCCCCGCTCCATCTATGAGATCGAGGGTGCTCGCGACGTCGCTATCGAGTTTCGCTCCTTCTCGAAGACCGCCGGCTTCACGGGCGTCCGCTGCAGCTACCTCATCATCCCGAAGAACGTAAAGGCTAAAGCCGCCGACGGCTCGCTCGTCGACCTCAACCGCCTCTGGCGCCGCCGTCACACCACGAAGTTCAACGGCACCTGCTACATCGTCCAGCGCGGTGCGGCCGCCATCTACACGGACGAGGGCCAGCAGCAGATCAAGAAGACCGTCGGCTACTACATGGAGAATGCCCGCATCATCCGCGAGGGGCTGCAGGCTGCCGGCCTGACCGTATACGGCGGCGTCAATGCTCCGTACATCTGGCTCAAGACCCCGAATGACATGCCGTCATGGGATTTCTTCGACAAACTGCTCAAAGAAGTCAACATCGTCGGCACGCCGGGCGCTGGCTTCGGCCCTTGCGGCGAAGGCTACTTCCGTCTCACCGCATTCGGTGACCGCGAGAACACGCTGCGCGCCGTCGAGCGGTTCAAGAACATCAAGTTCTGATCGAACAGCGCACCCGCCTGAAACGTCTTTCGACGCAGACATACGATCCCCCCGGACAGGACCATGCCAAATCGTCCTGTCCGGGGGGATTTTTCGTAAGAAAAAAGCTCACAGTCGAATTGCGCCAAATACCATGTCCCCGTGCCGCTCTACACCAGAATCGACCAATGGAGCAAGGCGCGCGGCCTGGTTTAAGACCGAGGGACCGGCTGCTCATTCCCGCAGAGAGGTTACCCACGCGGCAACCTTTCCATCATCGAGACGGCCCGTAAAGCACGTGCCGGCGGCCCCGCTGCTGCCAGCCTGTCCGCCCGAGGACTCCCCCGTCAGCGAGGACAGGCCGCATCCTCCGAGCACCAGCGTCATCACGCCCATGCTACCGATTTTCAAAAACTCTCTGCGATTCATTTCGATCGCACTCCTTTCCCAATCGATAAAAGCCAGCCAATCTCGGCAAACAACAGGAAGATGCCTGCCTGCGTCAGCGCATAGCCTGTACCATTATATGAAAGTGCCGGCGTCATGAAGATATGCGCGCCCAGCAGGTGCTCGGTGAGTCGGTCCTGATGGGCTGCATAGATACCGGCTGCCCCTAGCAGCATACCGAACCCCAATAGGAGCACCCTTGCAGGCAATGGCCGCGCGGTGATGCCTGCTGCGTGCAGCCATTTCTGCCACCAGGCCTTTAAGTGCAGGCCGAGATGGAGTCCCGCCAGCACGAGGAAGTAACGAGCCGCCGTGCTGTGCAGCGAATAGAGCGAAGGATTGCTGCGCAGCGAGAACGGCACGATATCGGCAAACAGCTCACTCGAGATCAGACAGCCGCTGATGACCGTCACCAGACAGGCCGCGGCGAGCAAAAGATTCAGCAAAAGCCTGAGCACACGCGGCCTACGCCACTGCCCGCGGCTCAAAGAAGAGACATAACGCCGGTTGAGCGTGAGATGCCCCGCAATCGGCAGCAAGAACGTCACGCCCACGGCCTCGTGCAGTAGTGGCGGCAGATAGAAAAACGCCATCTCTGCAACCAGCAGAAGCAGCATCAGGATATCCAGCCCGTATCTCATGGTTTCACCACTTTTTCCTCTCGTGCCGGACACACCTCGTCGATACACGGCGCATCTGCGAGCAGACTCTGCTGGACAAGCTCCTGCGACATACGTGCGTAATCTTCCTCTGAAACATATTCCCGTTGCCATGCAGCGCACAAGCTGATCCAGCCATAGACAAGGCCAGAGAAAACGAGTAACATGGCCAGCGCCCCCAGCCAAACGCTTCTCCTCTCATTCACAATCATGACATCTCCTCCCGAAAGTCCCTGCCTCCTCAACCTGGCAGCCGGTTGTCGCTGCCGGTCAACTGTTTTATAAATTTCTCCCCATCGTCTCCGCCATGTCGCCGAACTTGGAATGCTCGACAAGCGAGCGCGAGCCGCAGCCGATGCCGAGGACTTTGCCAACATCCTGCCATTCCATGTAGCGGACCAGGGTGTCGTAGTGATCAACGAGTGCCGACATCGTCCAATCGTCACGGTTGTAAGCCGTCGCCATCAGGATGGACTTCTTGCCGTGCAGCTTTCCCGTCCGCGAGTAGAAGCGGTCAACGATTGTCTTGAGCTGCGCCGACATGCCAAAGTAATAAAGCGGCGTCGTCAGCACGAGCAAATCTGCCTCAAGCATCTTCGGCATCAGGGTATTCTCGATATCGTCCTTCCAGATGCACGGACCATCCATATGGCACTGGTCGCAACCGCGGCACGGATGCGTCTCGCTGTTAGCCGCATCAAAAGTGAACACCTCATGGCCGGCCTGTGTTGCTCCTTTTGTGAAGCGGTCAGCCAGATAGATAGAAGTCGACTCATCATGCGGATGCGGACTGCTTGTAATCACGACAATCTTCATTGCTTTCCCTCCCGAAATCTCACCTTTCTCATGCGCTGCCATACCTGAAGCATCCTTTTCCTGTCCCGTC
>CACXCN010000075.1 GCA_902766095.1 uncultured Selenomonas sp.
AGCGTCGTGCTTTGGCGTTAAGAAATCAAATTTTTCCCTATCAAGCAATCCCGCGGAAAGTACTTTCGTTCAAGCGCAGCGCGTTTAAGTACTTTCAAGGGACCTATTAACGGGAAAAATTTCATTTTAGCCAAACCACAATAGCGGAATGGAGGAACCATGCCTGCCGCGGTACTGCGTGCTTAGGCTTGACAACAGTGTATTTCGTTACAGCCCCCGGCTGATCGGTTATGACTGGCCTCCGGGCTGGTGGAGGCTCTTAACAGACGACGAAGAAGGCCGCAAAGCTGACCGGGATGTCGCCCCGGTTGCGATAGATATGCTCTTCCTCTGAGGAAAAGCGGAAAGCCTGTCCTTCTTTGATGGTGAAATTATCCTGGCTGGCTACCTGCAGAGCGAGTTCGCCGTGCAGGACGAATACGTATTCTTTCGTGCGCTCGCCATGTCCGCCGCTCCAGTAGGTGCCGCCGGGCTCTATGTCGATGCGGTAGATCTCGACGACGCGGTTGTCGGCGATGGGGAAGCAGGTCCAGACCCGGTATTCTTTCGGTAGTTCCTTGGTGGGCGTCAGCTCGTCGACATCTACGAGATAGGCGTCCTTCTGCGGCGCCTGGGTGAGGTCGGCCAGCTCGATGCGCAGGCCGCTCATAATCTTGCCGAGCACTCCGATAGAGGGATTGGCCTGCCCGCGCTCTATCGTGGCGAGCATGCTTTTGCTGACGCCGGTCTGCTCCGCCACGACATCGAGGCTCATGCCTTTTGCCTTGCGGATATGATTGAGGTTTATGGCGATGTTGTGTGTCAGGTAGTCCATAGAGTTACCCTCCCTGTGATTTATTTGCTCAAGAGCGACTATATGGTTTCACTATCACACTTATCCTAATGATAAGGCAAAACAGGTCGTTTGTCGAGCCTTGCTGCATGATTTTTCCCCTTGAGCGGACAGCAGCCTTTGGGGAGTTTCCTGGCCGGGGCATGAAAACATTGCCGGCGGCTGGCAGGATTTCGGCATTTTTTAGCTAATAAACAAGTAGGGAAAAAATGCGAACGTGTGAAGAAGCGAATGGTCGGACAGGAGTGGTCTTTATGGCTTGGGGGAATGACGATAAGAATCATTTCGCAGATGCACAGGATACCTTGCGACGTGACGAGCTGACGGGGCTGCCGTTGATGAAGGAATTTCTGGAGGAAGCGGAACAAAGGCTGGCATACGGGCCGGCGGCGTTCCTGTACTTCAATATCGAGAATTTCCGACTGGTCAACCGGCGCTACGGCATACAGTTCGGCAATCAGATGCTGCTGAATATCGCGCAGGTGCTGAAGAAGTATGGCAAGGGGCTGATTGCCAGGCTGTCGGATGACAGATTCGTCGTGATGACGGATGCTGCGGATATCTCGCACTCCATAGATACCGTGCAGCGCGAGCTCAGCCGGGTGAGCCAGCAGCTCTCGCTCGTAGTGAAGATCGGCGCCTACGAGCCGCCGGCCGAGGTCACGGATGTGTCGCTGATCGTGGACCGGGCCAAACTTGCCTGCGACAGCATCAAGGGCGTGTATGATCGCGGTGTAGCCTGGTTCGCCCCAGAGATGGAGGAGCAGCTGAACCTGCGCATGCATCTCCTGACTCATTTCGAGGAGGCACTGCAGAAGGGGTGGATCGAGGTATTTTATCAGCCGGAGATCCGCACGATGACGCAGGAGGTATGTGGATTCGAGGCGCTGGCACGCTGGCGGGATCCGGAGTATGGGCTCATATCGCCGGGCGTATTCATACCGGTGCTCGAGGAAGCCCATCTGATCGACAGCCTCGACCTCTATGTCGTGCGACGCGTGTGCGAGCGCCTGCGCATACTGATGCGCGAGGAGGACTGCGGGATCACGCACATATCGGTGAATCTGTCGCGCATTGATTTCGATCTGAATGATATGCTGAGCGAGCTGGAGTCTATCTGTGAGATCTATAGAGTACCGCATGGCCTGCTGCATATAGAGATTACGGAGAGTGCGCTGCATGCCAGCGACAGTTATTTCCAGCGCGAGCTGACCCGTCTGCGCGAGCATGGGTTCGAGCTCTGGATGGATGATTTCGGCAGCGGCTACTCCTCGCTGAACAATCTGAAAGATTATCAGTTCGATGTGCTGAAGATCGACATGGCGTTCCTGCGCGACTTCAATACGAAGCCGCAGTCGCGCACCATACTGTCAGCCATCGTGGACATGGCCAAGAAGCTGGGGCTCCATACGCTGGCCGAAGGCGTCGAGACCAGGGAGCAGTATGAGTTCCTGGAATCCATAGGCTGCGAGGCGATCCAGGGCTATCTGTTCAGCCGGCCGGTTCCGTTCGATGATATCGTCCCTATATTGAGCGGTGAGAGCCGGGATTTGTCGCTGGAGGATTACCATGATGCTGATTTCTTCCGGACGGTCGGGGCAGTGAACGTGCTGTCGACGCAGCCGCTGCGCATGCCCGGGGAGCCCGATGACGTGCATCCGATGCGGTCGGGCATCGGCATCCTGGAAGTGAATCAGGGGCAGGCCGAGCTGCTGTACTGCAGCCGTGAGCTCGATTACCTGCTGCAGCTCGCGGGACTGGCTACGCCGGATATCGCTATGGCCACGTATCAGTCGGGGCATGAGTCCGAGCGGGAACCCGGCGCGGCCCGCTTCTGGGAACTGGTCAAACGCTGTCGCCGGACGCATGGCATAGAGTGCACGGAGAATGTCATGAACGGCACGGTGTTTTCCATCGAGATGCGCTGTATCATCGACGATGTGGCTGCGGATCGGTCGGTGTATGTCTATCAGCTCGTCAATCTGTTGGAGATGGGGATCAGTCAGCACGGGCAGGCTGTCGATGCAGCTGTGCATAACCTGCTGCAGATATATACGCGCATAGATCTTTTTACTGAGGATGGCTCATCGGAGAATATCGTGGTCGACGCAACGCAGAAGCGGGTCATGGACCTGGATATGCTGTCGACGGAGAGCGTGCGCCGCTATGCCGATATGTACATAGTCCCTGAGGATAGGGAACGGTTCCTCGCGTTCTACGATACGGGCAGCGTCGTGGAGCGCTCGCGCCGGGCGCATAGCCGGCATGTGACGTCTGTATTCCGGGTGCGCGATGAGATATCCGGTCAGGACAAACTGCAGATGTTCATCATCGTGCCTTTCCTCCGGGAGGGGAAATGGTGCTACCTGTCGTGCGTGCGCCGCATCGACAATATGGATGAAAACAGCCCGTTCTTCCAGGCGTACGAGCGCCTGGCTCATTCAGTATCCGACTGAGGCGTGGCGGGCGGAGCCGTGTACATCCTGTGCCGCCTGTCACTGACAGGGACGTATATAGAGCCGATGAGAGGAGCGGTCGTCAGCCGGCCGCTCTTTTTCATTTGTGCTGCTGGCGCGGCTGTGCTATCATAGAAGGCAGTAATGATCATGCAGCTGGGAGGCTGGCGGTATGTCGCTGTATCAGACGATGAAGCACCATTTTTGGACGTGGGAGTTTGTCAGATTTCTGCTGATCGGCTGTTTCAATACCTTTTCCTCGGTGGCTGTTTCCAGTATCTGCCTGCTGTTCATGGACGATGGCAATATCGCGTTCAATATCGGCTATATCACGATAAACATCGTCTCCTACTGGCTAAACAGCAAACTCGTGTTCCCTACGCCGTTGTCGGTAGGGCGCTATTTGAAATTCGCGCTGTCCTATGTGCCGAACTACATCGTGCAGAATGTGATCGTGTTCATCAGCTATAATGTCCTGGCCGTGCCGCCGGTCGTCAGCTATCTCATATCGGCGGTGCTCGGCGTGCCGGTGACGTTCCTCTGCATAAAGATATTTGCGTTCGGCCGTCACTGATATGGGACTCATGCATAATGATATATAGAGAGGGAGGCCTATGGAGATCATACGGACGCTTGTTGTCGCCGTCATCGGCGGGGCCGTGGCTTCGCTGCTGCATGCGCCGCTGCCCTGGACGCTCGGGCCGATATTCGCGGTGGCACTTGCGAGCTTCCTCGAGCGCCGTACCTATGTTTTCCCGCTCCGCGTACGAAATATCGCGCTGATCGCGCTGGGGTATTCCATGGGACGGCCGTTCACGGTAGAGACGGGGCAGGCGATAGCCGCCGATTTCCCGCTCATGCTGTTCGCGACGATGGTCACAGTCTCGGCGGGGATATTCACGGGCTGGCTCATGGAGCGGCGCACGCAGATCAATCTCGTGAGCTGTCTCATGGGCTGCGTGCCGGGCGGCCTCTCGCAGATGGTCGTACTGGCCGATGAGATACCAGAGGCCGACCTCACAGCGGTCACCATCATGCAGACGTTGCGCATGCTCTCGGTCGTCTGCATCATACCGTTCCTGGCGGTGAACATGTTGCCGCATGACGCGGGCGGCGATATGGCGGCTCTGGCCGCCGGCGGCCCGCAGCAGGCGGTGGCCTTTGCCATCGTGGCCATAGCCGGAGCGCTGCTGGCGCAGCGTCTGCATCTGCCGACGGCCGCTCTGCTCGGACCGATACTCGCGACGGCGATATTCGTCTGTCTGACGGGCTGGACGGCACCGCTGGTACCGGACATCGGGCTCGACGTGGCGCAGGTCTGCGTGGGCTCGTATATCGGTTCGAACGTGCATTTGCGGCGGCTCAGTGAGTATCATGGCATGGGACCGGTCCTGTTCGGCGGCGTGTTGCTCGTGCTGATGGTATCGATGATCATGGGGCTGTTCGTCTCGCATGTCACGACGGCCAGCCTCGTCACAGGTTTCCTGAGCACGGCGCCGGGCGGTTTGGCCGAGATGGGCATCGTCGCCCTCGAGGTCGGGGCGGATACGGCGACGATGACGGCGTATCAGCTCACGCGGCTGCTGTTTATCATGCTGGTTTTCCCTTATATCATGCGCTGGTTCGTGCGTCGCCGGCAGCGTGCACAGGCAAAGGAGATATGACATGACGAAGATATTGGCTGTGGATGATGAAGACTCGATCAGGGAGCTCCTGGCTGTGCAACTGAAGAAGAACGGCTATGAGCCGCTGCTGGCCGAGGATGGCGAAGCGGCTATTGCTGCCGCGCGGCGGGAGAAGCCGGATCTCATACTGCTCGATCTGATGCTGCCGAAAATCGATGGCTTCGGTGTCTGCCGCGAGCTGAAATCCGACTCGCTGACGGCTGGCATCCCCATCATCATGCTGACGGCACGGGCGGAGGAGATCGACCGGGTGCTGGGACTCGAGCTGGGGGCTGACGACTATATCGTGAAGCCGTTCTCCATGCGCGAGGTGCTGGCCCGCATCAAGGCTGTCCTGCGCCGCACGCAAGGCTCGGCGAAGGGCGAGGGGGCGGAGGAGCGCCTGCGCCTGGGGCAGCTGACACTCGATCTGGCCGGCTACACGGCCAGCCTGGGTGGTGAGCCACTGGCTCTGACGCCGAAGGAATACGAGCTATTGAAGCTGCTCGTGACGAATATAGGCCGGGCCTTTACCCGCGATGATCTGCTGACGCAGGTCTGGGGCTATGAGTACTACGGCGATACGCGCACGGTGGATGTCCATATCCAGCACCTGCGCGCTAAGCTGTCCGCCGCACCGGAGATCGCACACGCCATCGAGACGGTGCGCGGGGTCGGCTACCGCATGGCCCGTCCGGGGACGGTCTGATCTTTACATAGAATTTACACATACGCAACAACCGGAAAATCCTCCTCTGCTAAGATATATCCTAGTAAAGGAGGATTTTCTGCATGAAGATGAATATAACGAACCTGAACCTCTACTACGGTGAGCATCAGGCTCTGTACGACGTATCCCTGCCGGTACCGGAGAACCATGTTGTCGCCCTGATAGGTCCATCAGGCTGCGGCAAATCTACCTTTCTGCGGACTTTGAATCGCATGAACGACCTCGTGGAGGGCGTGCATATCGATGGCGATGTGCGTCTGGACGATGAGGATATCTATGCGGATGGCGTCGACCTGGTCAATCTGCGCAAGCGCGTCGGCATGGTATTCCAGCGTCCGAATCCGTTCCCGATGTCGATTTATGATAATGTGGCCTACGGATGCCGCGTGCATGGCCTGAAGGATAAGAAACGTCTCGATGAGATCGTCGAGCGCAGCCTGCGCGGCGCAGCGCTTTGGGATGAGGTGAAGGATCGTCTCAATGCCTCGGCTATGGGCATGTCGGGCGGCCAGCAGCAGCGTCTCTGCATCGCCCGTGTCCTGGCCGTATCGCCCGAGGTCGTGCTCATGGATGAGCCGTGCTCGGCCCTCGACCCGATATCGACGATGAAGATCGAGGAGCTCGTGGCCGAGATAAAGAAGCATTATACCATCGTCATGGTCACGCATAACATGCAGCAGGCGGCCCGTGTGTCCGATTATACGGCGTTTTTCCTGAACGGGCGCCTCATAGAGCATGACAAGACCGATACCATATTCACGAAGCCGCACATGAAAGAGACCGAGGATTACATCACGGGACGTTTCGGCTGATGATTTATGAATGCAAGGGGATGGTATAGATGTCATTCAAGAAGACACGTCAGGAATTCATAGCGGATCTGGACAATCTCCAGACGAAGGTCTCGGCCATGGGCGAGCGGGCCTCTCAGGCTGTGGAGAAATCCATGAGAGCCCTCGTCAAAGGCGATAAACTGTTGGCCCATGAGGTCATGCGCGAGGATGATGTCATCGATGATATGATCATCGGCATCGAGGATGACTGCATACTGCTCATAGCGAAGCAGCAGCCGATCGCGCACGATCTGCGCGTCATCGCTACCGGGTTCAAGATTTCAACCGATATCGAACGCATCGGGGATCATGCGTTCGATATCGCGAAGACGACCTGCGACCTCGAGACTCCGCTCGAAGGGAAATGCCTCAGCAGCGTCCAGGAGCTCGCTGATTGCGCTGAGCGCATGGTGCAGAAAGCGATGCAGGCCTATCGCGCGCGTGATGTCCAGCTGGCTGATGAGGTCCGGCACATGGACGATGAGATGGACAAGGTGTTCGCGCGGACGTTCTATGTACTGTCTGACTATGTGAAGCAGTCGTCGGATGACAATAATCATGTGACGCAGCTGCTGTTCGTAGCCCGCTTCCTCGAGCGCATCGGCGATCATGCCGTGAATATCGCCGAGTGGGTCATATACCTCGAGACCGCCGAGCGCATACACTCCAAAAAGCATGCGGAATGAAAGCGATCATATGAAAGCCCCTGCTTGCCAGAAAGATGGTAAGCAGGGGCTTTTCATGTCTCAGATGATGTCGACTGCCCGAGGCGGGGAAAGGTCAGCGTGAAGGTGGTGCCATGGGCATCGAGAGCCGTACTGCTCTGGACGGTTATCTTTCCACCGAACAGCTCCACCAGAAACTTCACGAGCGACAGGCCGAGCCCGTTGCCACCGGTCTTGCGCGCCCGAGCCTTGTCGGCGCGGTAGAAGCGCTCGAATATGCGGGGCAGGTCAGCGGTATCAATGCCGACGCCGTTATCAGCAATCGTATAGATGATGCTCTGGCCATCGTCGGACAGGCCGCAGCTGGCTGTTATGCGGCCGCCTTCGGGTGTGTATTTGCTGGCGTTCTCGAGCAGATTGCGCAACAGCTCCTCCAACAGGTCTGGATTAGCCTGGAGACAGAGCGGCGGGGAGGATGGATTCGGAACGGACTGGCCTGAGGCAGCCGTGGTGTCGGACTCTGAGATGGCGCCTCCGGCGGGGAGGGACGGCAGGTCCAGCTCGAGGGACTGCTTCTTGTCGGCAGCCACGCGGCGCAGACCCGCGACTGCCGCATGTAGTGTCTGTGCCGCATCGACCGGCCGCTGCGGGAAATGGGCGCGGCAGTCGTTCGAGTCGAGCCGGGCCAGCTGCAGCAGCTGGTGGACGAGGCGCGTCATGCGGCTGGCTTCTTTCGCGATGACGGAGGCGTAGTGCCGGTCGCTCTCGGGATCGGTGTAGTCATCGCTGGCCAGCAGCTCAGCAAAGCCGGATATGGAGGTCAGGGGCGTAGCCAGCTCATGGGCGGCGTTCGCTACGAAGTCGGCTTGCCGGTTTACGAGCTCCTGCTCAATCGTGATATCGTGGAAGACGGCCAGCACGGTGGGCTCGTCGGTGGAGAACCAGGTCTCGAGCTTCGTATTGCAGGGGAAAGGGGCCAGATAGATTTCGAATGCGCGCTCGGTCTGGGCGGGATGCCCTCCGGCAGTCGTGGCGGTCTCCGTGCGGGCGTCGGAAGCCATGAGCCGCAGGGTGATGGTGCGCGGCTGGTTCGTGGCGGCCACATCGCGGGCGGCCTCGGATAGCTGGGCATTGCCGAGCACATGGATGCTGTGGCGCTGCAGATCCTCCTGGCCCAGATTAAAATAAGACCGGGCCCGGTCGTTCATATCGGTGATGCTGCCTGATTCGGAAAGCAGCATGATGGCGTCGTCCGTGCTCTGCAGGACCAGCTGCAGGCGTCGCGACTCGGCTTCGGACTGCTGGATGCGGCTGGCTAGATTGGCGGTCAGCATATTCAGCGTGTGAGCCAGGTGGTCGAATTCATCATGCGAGCTCAGGTGTATGCGCCGGTTCAGATTGCCGCCGGTGATATCGGCGGCGGCACGCGACAGGGCGATGATCGGGCGCAGCTGGCGGTTCGTCAGATAAAATGAGAGCACGAGTGCCAGCAGCAGCGACAGGCAGATGACGAAAGCGATGCTGTGGGCGACCGTCTGGTACGAGCTGTTGGCCGCGGCCAGCGATTTCGACGTGCGGATGACGCCGAGCAGGCTGCCGTCCGTGGCGTAGATTGGCATAGCCACATACAGGTAGTCGGTTTTCAGGGAATCGCTGTAGCGTATCGCCTGCCCGTAGCCATGGGGACCGGCATTGAGAGCGGCCTGGATCTCGGGACGTTGCAGGTGATTGTCGAGCTGGCCGGATTTTTCCGAGGTATCGGCGATGACCGTACCATCGGAGCGGATGATGGTGAGGCGCAGACTCGTCACCGCGCTGATGCGGTCTATGGTACGGGCCAGCTCGGTGTAGTCGTTATTGTCTGCACCAGCCGTCCAAATGGCACTGCTCTCGGTCAGCAGCAGCGTCTGCGTCAGCCGGGCACTCTCGACGAGGGCAGACGTTTCGTACGCCATGGATTCGCTGTGGATGTGCTCGAGTAGCCACCAGCCGATGATGGCGAGCGGCAGTGTGGCCACGATGATGAACGACGCTGCCAGACGGCGGGATATCTTTGATTGCAGCATAAAGGCACCTCGCAGATTTTCATATATCATTATTTTAGCACGTCGGGCGGAGCGCGACCATATTTACATAGAATTTACATACTCGCAACACATGCTGACGGGCACTTTGGTACTATAGCATTAGAAAAAACAATAACTCTATTCATCAGGAGGAATGACCATGTTCACGAAAATGAAGAAGGTATTCGCGGCTGGCGCGCTGGCGCTGTCGGCTGCTATGCTGATTACAGGTTGCGGTGGCGGACAGAGCGCCAGCTCCGGTTCGGGTGCCGCTACTGAGCTTTCGGGCAAAGTCAGTGCTTCGGGCTCCACGGCCCTGCTGCCGCTCCTCAAGCCGGCTCAGGAAGAGTTCCAGAACAAGAATGCCAAGGTTACGGTCAATGTAGCTGGTGGCGGCTCGTTCACGGGCATGAATCAGGTCGCGGAGGGCTCGGTTGATATCGGCAACTCGGATGTCAATCTGCCGGATGAGTACAAAGATAAAGGTCTCGTAGACCACAAAGTCGTTGTCGAGCCGTTCGTTTTCATCGTTGATAAGGCGAACAAGGTCGACAACCTCACGAAGGATCAGGTCGTCGGCATACTGACGGGCAAGATAACGAACTGGAAGGAAGTCGGCGGCGACGATCAGAAGATCACGCTGATTCATCGTGCCAAGTCCTCGGGTTCGCGTGCTACGATCAGCGATGTCGTGCTGAAGGGCGCCAACTTCACGGATGATGCTGTCATCCAGGATTCCAACGGTGCTGTTCGTGCTGCTATTGCCAGCACTCCGGGCGCTATCGGCTATGTCGATGCTCCGTATGCGGATGATTCGGTAAAGGTTCTGAAGTTCGACGGTGTCGAGTACAGTGCTGATAACATCATCTCCGGCAAGTATCCGATCTATGGCTATGGCCATATGTACACGAAAGGTGAGCCGACTGGTGCCGTAAAGGCGTTCATCGACTTCATCCTCAGCGATGAGTTCCAGAACAGCCAGGTAGAGAAGCTCGGCTTCATACCGGTCAGCAAGATGAAGAAATAATACTGATATATTTTAGGAGATTAAGTGATGGAGCAGGTGGCAGCAATGGAAAACGGAAGCCAGACGATGCAGTTCGGCTCGCCGGGCGGTCATGAGAGGCGACTCTTCCTTGACCGTTGCGGCAGGTATCTCTTCCTGGCCGCGGCCTCGCTGATGACGCTGATTATCTTTGCGATAATCTTCTTTGTCGGTCGGCAGGGCCTTATGACCTTCAGCGCAGTGAGCCCGATCGAGTTCTTTACCAGTGCGCAGTGGGATCCGGCAGCAGGCAAGTTTGGTGCGCTGGCTTTCATAATGGGCTCTGTGGTCAGCACCGTGCTGGCCATAGCCATCGGTGGTCCGCTCGGCCTGCTCGGAGCGATATTCCTGGCCAAGGTGGCACCAGATCAGTTGCGGCGCATCATGCGTCCGGCAACCGATCTCTACGTCGCCATACCGTCCGTCGTATACGGCTATATCGGCCTCATACTGCTCGTCCCCTGGCTGCGGGATACATTCTCGACGCCGACCGGGTTCGGCGTGCTGGCTTCGTCTCTCGTGCTCGGCATCATGATACTGCCGACGGTGCTGTCCATCAGTGTGGACGCACTGAACGCCGTACCACGGCCGCTCGAGGAGGCCAGCCTGGCCCTGGGGGCTACCTGGTGGCAGACGATGATCCATGTCATCCTGCCAGCAGCGCGTCCGGGCATCATGACGGCCGTAGTCCTCGCCATGGCGCGTGCCATCGGCGAGACGATGGCGGTGCAGATGCTCATTGGCAATACGCCGCAGCTCGTGACTTCGCTGTTCACGCCGACGGCTACACTGACCAGTAATATCGTCGTCGAGATGGGCAACACGCCGTTCGGATCGGTATGGGGCAATGCCCTGTTCCTGATGGCCTTCGTCCTGCTCATCATCTCACTGCTTATGATACTGGCGATACGTCATTTCACGGCCAAGGGGGTGGCATGATGCCGGCAGCACAGGAAAATAAAGAAGAATACAAACACACAGTCTCAGTAGTGACCCAGAATCGTCTGGCACGGATCATGCTATGGGGCGTAGGTGCCATCATACTGGCACTCTTAGCCGCCTTCCTCGGCTATATCCTGTACAAGGGCCTGCCCGTGCTCTCTGTACATTTCGTATTCGGTAAATCAAGCGACATGCTCGCCGGAGGCGGCGTCGGCTCGCAGCTCTTTAACTCTTTCTACATGCTGTTCCTGTCGATGGCTGTATCCATACCGCTGGCGGTAGGCGCAGGTATATACCTCGCTGAATACGCCCGGGATACGAAGCTCACACGCGGCATCCGCCTGTCGGTCGAGAGCCTGGCGACGGTTCCCTCTATCGTCCTCGGCCTCTTCGGCATGATAGTCTTTGTCAACATGATGCATATGGGGTTCTCCATCCTCGGCGGTGCGCTGACGTTGGTCCTGCTCAATCTGCCCCTGCTCGTGCGCGTCACGGAGGAGTCGATTCGGACAGTACCGAAGAGCTACGAGGAGGCCAGCCTCGCGCTAGGCGCCACGAAGCTCCAGACCATCGTTCGCGTCGTCCTGCCAAGTGCGATGCCTGGCATCATCACCGGCATCACACTCACCGCCGGGCGTGCGCTCGGCGAGACTGCTATCTTGATTTTCACGGCCGGGACGACGGTCTCGCGCTTCATGTTCGACACCGACCTCATGGCTGGTGGCGAGACGCTGGCAGTCCACCTCTGGTATCTGCTCTCAGCGGGCCTGGTACCGGACCGTGATCAGATCGCCAATGGTATTGGTGCTTTGCTCATCATTACCATTCTCATATTCAACTTCGTCCTCGTGCTGCCGCTGAAATATCTCCAGCGCAAGAGCGGTGCCACGATGAAGTAATTACTCACAATCAGCCTTCCAAATATATCATCATATCAAAGGCGCAGCCCCGGTCATCGGGCGCTGCGCCACTTTTTTACTTTATTCGATTTTGGTAGCAGTCCTCATCCAGCCGTTATGGAATTCGTAGGGCTTCTGCAGCAAATATATCGACATATGGGGTGATACCTGCCCGACGAAAGCATCATCGAGATCAGCCAATCGTTTAATTGACATATGTCAGAAATATGCTATAATGACTTATAGATGACATATGTCAATAACATCAAATGATCAATCTGTTGCAGAGAACGAATGCAGAGATGGAGAAAGGAGCGGCTGCTATGGCCAGGCCGTGCAAGAAACGTCGCATCTGTCGGAAACCTTCATGTCGTAGATTCTGTCCGGAGCCTGAAACGGACCGGCCGGTCATCACTATGACACTAGAGGAATACGAGTGCCTGCGGCTGCTCGATTATGAGGGACTTACGCAGGAAGAATGCGCCGCACAGCTGCTTGTCGCCCGCACGACGGTGCAGTCGCTCTATGCTACGGCGCGCAAACGCCTCGCTGCCTCGCTTGTCGAGGGGCGGCCGCTAGAAATCGCAGGGGGCAGCTTTACGTGTTGCGGAGGTGAGCCGGCACAGCCCTGCCCGTTTTTCTCTTCGTCCATCTGCACGGTTCCCGCTGATCCGAAAGGAGTCTTTCCCATGAAACTTGCCATCACCTATGACGAGGCCACGCAGGGTATCTTCCAGCACTTCGGCAAATCGCCAGCTTTCAAGATTTACACGGTAGAAGGGAAGAATATAGTATCCTCCGAGGTCGTACCGACGAATGGAGCCGGTCACGGCGCACTCGCGGGCTTCCTCCAGCAGCATCATGTCGACACTCTGATCTGCGGCGGCATCGGTGCAGGTGCCCAGACGGCCCTGGCGGGTGTCGGCATCACGATCTATGGCGGCGTCCAGGGAAATGCAGATGATGCAGCCCGCGCTCTGCTCAGCGGCCAGCTCGCCTATGATCCTGCCGTGCACTGCTCGCATCACGAGCATCACGGCCAGAACGGCCATACTTGTGGCTGCTGAATCCGGAACCTGACATTTTATCCGATGCTAAGGGGCGCTAAGACTCCCACCTCTTCAGGTGGGAGATAAGCGCCCCTAAAGCCCTGGGTAAGTTCGACTAAA
>CACXCN010000076.1 GCA_902766095.1 uncultured Selenomonas sp.
ACATTGTGCGCCCGCCCTTGCAGTAAATCCAACCAATCACGCTGCGCCTGCGGCTTGCGTTCTTGGGGATTTACGTAGTAAAAAAGGCCACCGAAGTGACCTCATTACGGCATTAGGCCGAAATCTTCTTTCTGCCGCGCTGGCGTCTTCTCTTCAGTACAAGACGGCCGCCCTTTGTCTTCATGCGCTCACGGAAACCATGAGTCTGCTTACGCCAATGATTGTTCGGCTGATAAGTCTGCTTCAAAACGGACACCTCCCTCGATTGGATTCTGATATATTGCAATCAGATTTTTATCAACAATGAAAATAAGCACTCTGTCTAAGAGCACAACTACGGAAATTATATCCCACCAGCCGCGCAGTGTCAAGTTTTTTTGGCTCTTCTTATCCACCGTTTCCCCAGTTTTTCGCGATTTTCTGTGCATAACCAGTGCATGATTTCCTTTTATCCCCAGAAAAAATGTTGATAACTCCAGGTTATTTTGGTAATATAGTGTTAGTAACTAGCCGCTGGAGTAAAAACTAGCGGCTATATTTTCCGTTTAGCAGTTTTTTCTTACATTATATATACAAATCAAAAGTGCTGCACGAATTAAGCACAGGCATAGTTATCCACAGTTGTTGATAACTATGTGTATAAGTTTTTTTCAGAGAGGACGTCTATATGGAACAACAAAGCCTTACTCCGGACGCCGAAGTCCTGAGCATCTGGGAGCAGATATTGAACCGGCTACACGACTCGCTGGCCGGGTCCGCCTTCAAATGGATCAATGCGGTCAAGCCGCTGGCCATCGATGAGGAGACCATGACGCTCGGCACCCCGAACGAACTGACCCAGACCTGGATTGAAAGCCATTATCTCGCGATACTGTCTGATGCCATAAACGACGTGCTCAAGTCCCCACGCCAGATTGTCTGGCAGACCGTGCCCCAGCCGGATGCACCGGCCAAGCAGGAGATCGAGGAGAACAATGCCGTCCTGAAGCAGGACCATCCTGACATGACGAAGATGCAGCAGGGCGACCTGTTCAAGCAGCCCGCTCCGCCTGCCCCCGAGGCCGGCTATATGCACATCATCGCCCCGGGCGACAAATCTTCCCTGAATCCGAAATACACGTTCGATACCTTCGTGACCGGCAAATCGAACTCATTCGCCAAGGCAGCCGCCGAGGCCGTCGCGAAAAAGCCGGGCATCGAGTACAATCCGCTGTTCATGTACGGCGGCGTCGGCCTCGGCAAGACGCATCTGATGCACGCCATCGGCAACCGCGTCCTCGAGAACGACCCCGACAAGCGCGTGCTCTACGTCTCGAGCGAGACATTCACGAACGAGATGATCAGTGCCATCAGTAAGAACAAGACGCAGGAATTCCGCGAGAAATACCGCAGCATCGACGTGCTCATGATCGACGATATCCAGTTCATCAGCGGCAAGACGAGTACGCAGGAGGAATTCTTCCACACGTTCAATGCGCTGCGCGATGCCAACAAGCAGATCATCATATCGTCCGATCGCCCACCGAAAGAGGTCAAGGACATGGAGGACAGGCTCATATCCCGTTTCGAATGGGGCCTCGTCGCCGACATCCAGTCACCGGACCTCGAGACGCGCATCGCCATCCTGAAGAACAAGGCGGCACTCGACCACTACGACGTCCCGAACGATGTGATGCTCTACATCGCCAGCCGTATCAAGTCGAACATCCGTGAGCTCGAGGGCGCGCTGACCCGCGTCGTCGCCTACGCCTCGCTCGTCAAGCAGCCGATCACGACCGACCTCGTGGCCACTGCGCTCAAAGACATATTCCCCGACACTGAGACGAAAGAAATCACGATGGACGTCATCCAGGACGTCGTCGCCGCCTATTTCAAAATCAGCGTCGCCGACCTGCATGCCAAGAAGCGCACGCGCCAGATCGCCTTCCCGCGTCAGATCGCCATGTACCTCTGCCGCGAGCTCACCGACACCTCGCTGCCGCAGATCGGCAATTTCTTCGGCGGCCGCGACCATACGACCGTCCTCCATGCCTGCGACAAAATCGCCAGCGAGAGCAAGAAAGACGCGAAACTGCAAAACATCATGGAAGAATTGAAGGAACGCCTGCAAAAGGTCTGATTATCCCCCGTAAGACCGTGGATAACTCCGTTAGCAAGCCTGACGATATCGTGTGCACAAAATGTTGATATCGTCCCCTGTAGATAAATCAGTGGATAACGTGGATAACTTTTACAAACCATCCACGAGATTATCAACAAGCAAACCAGCTCGGACAAGCGATACCAACAGCATTTTCCACATATCCACAGGCCCTATTACTACTACGGCGATACTCCTAAAAATATAGTTCTATTAGTTAAAAGAAAGGCCCGACCATGAAAATCACGTGCTCAAAGAACCATCTCAGCAACGCCCTGAGCATCATCAGCAAAGGTATACCATCGAAACCCAGCACCCCGATCCTCTCTGGCCTGTACATGAGAGCAGAGGGCAATACCCTGGAACTCCACACCAGCAACAACGAAGTCGGATTTATCGACAAGATACCTGCGGATATCGAGGAGGCTGGCGAAATCGTCGTCTCCGGACGCTATTTCCAGGAAGTTATCCGCAGCCTGCCGGGTGATAACGTCACGATCACCTTCGATCGCAATGAGCGCACGGTGCATATCAACTCGAATCAGGCTCATTTCACCCTGCTGAGCATGAATGCTGCCGAATATCCGACCGTCAAACACATCGATGGTCAGCTGAAGTTCACCATCAAGCATAATGTCCTCTGCGAACTCATAAAGAAGACTGTTTTCGCCTGCGCCAAAGACAACGACCGGCCGACATTCACCGGCTGCTCCTTCTCCACCGAGGGCAACAAGCTCACGCTGGCCGCCACGAACAGTCATCGTCTGGCCGTATATTATGAAATATTCAATGAAGAATTGACGCCGGCTCATGTCATCATTCCGGCCCCGGTGCTGAATGAGCTCCTGCATGACCTGTCGGCCGAGATCCCGACGGATGTTCAGATCGTCTGCGATATGCAGCAGATCAGCTTCAGCTACGAGAATCTTTACATTTGCTCCCGGCTCATCAGCGGTACGTTCCCTGATTTCACCCGGCTGCTGAACATCAGCACGAAGACGCATGCCAAGGTCAACGTCCAGGAGCTGCGCGGAGCGGTGGACCGCATGTCGCTCATGATGCAGGGCGAGAAGATCAACACGATAAAATTCGAATTCGCCCAGAATACCATCACACTCTCGGCCTATAACCCGCAGCTCGGCAACGCCGAGGAGACCATCCCAGCCGAGATCGAGGGACCGGATATCCTCATCGCGTTCAATGGGGCCTATCTGTCGGACGTCATGAAGGCGATGACGACGACCGAGTGCCTCATCGACCTGGCGACGCCGCTCACGGCCATATCGATTCGCGAGGTCGGCAACGAGCAGTTCCAATACATCGTGACGCCGGTGCGAACCGCGCATTGAGCGGACAGAACATCAAAGTCAGTCAAACGCGCAATTGCGCACTGTATAATTATGCACTGAAATGTATATCAAATATTTGAAGCTGCGGAACTTCCGCAATTATGAAGAGCTCGGTCTAGAACTATCAGCCGGGCTCAATACTTTCCTGGGGCCGAATGCCCAGGGCAAGACGAATGTCGTCGAGGCCGTGTACTACGGCTCGCTGGGCCACTCCCATCGCACGCGCGCCGACAAGGAGCTCATCCGCTGGGGGCAGGACGGCGCGCTCATCGAGATCGTATTCGTGAGCGGCGGTGTCGAGCGGCGGCTCGAGTTCCAGCTCAGCCAGACGGCGCGGCGCCGCATCCTGCTGAACGGAGCGCCTGTGCGGCCGCGCGAGCTCGTAGGCAATCTCAATACCGTGCTGTTCTCGCCCGAGGACCTCTGGCTCGTCAAAGGGGCGCCGGCGGGCCGCCGGCGCTTCCTCGATGCCGAGATATCGCAGGCCCGGCCGGCCTATTACAAAGCGCTGCTCGAGTACAACAAGATCGTCACGCAGCGCAACTCCCTGCTGAAATCTCTGCGCGAGGGCCATGGCGACCGCAGCCTGCTGCCGCTCTGGGACGAGCAGCTGGCACGTCAGGCCGCGCTCATCACGACCCATCGTCTGGCAGCCGTGCGCGTGCTGAGCCGGCTGGCTGGCAATCTCCAGCGCGACATCGCAGGTGGTGAGGAGCTGTCGATCGCCTATGAGCTGCATGGTCTCAATGATGCGCGTCATATCGCAGGACAGTCGCCGGAGAGCCTCGCGCTGCTGGAGCAGGAGGGCGAAAATGTGACAAGAGCCCTTTATTCATGGTATAATAAGGAGCTGGAAAGCAAGCGCGAGCTCGATATCATCCGCGGTACGACGAGCCGCGGGCCGCATCATGACGATATCGTGCTATCCGTCGATGGCCGCAATCTGAAGGCTTTCGGCTCGCAGGGCCAGCAGCGCACGGGCGGGCTGGCCCTGAAGCTGGCTGAGATGGAGTTCCTGCAGCGCGAGACGGGCGAGTACCCCGTGCTGCTGCTCGACGATGTCATGAGCGAGCTTGATGTATCGCGGCGCCGCCAGCTCGTCGACTACATCGCTCGTCAGCACATACAGACCTTGATCACGGCTACGGACAAGGCCTATTTCCCGGATGGATTCCGGGCGGACGGCCACGCCTACAGCGTTCGCTCCGGTCAGGTGCAGCAGCTGCAGTAGCCGGAGCAGGAGGAGGCAGCGGCATGGCGGAACAAAAGCAGACGGCTATGAACCGGCGCTATCCCGGCGTAGAGATCGTGAAGACGGTCATCCCGAAGTACGTCCGGGCCAAGGGGCCGAAGTTCGCGGCGGAGTATCATCGCCACTATGTCCTGTGGCATTGGCGCGACATCGTCGGCCCGCTCGTCGCCCGGAAAGTCCAGCCGATGGGCATAAAGAAGCAGGTGCTGTATCTCTATTGCTCGGACTCCTCCTGGCGCAACGAGATCCGGCTCATGCAGCCGCGCATCCTGAACATGGTGAACGACTATGCCCAGCAGAAGATCATCAAGGAGCTTTGCTTCTGTCGCCGCTGGGAGCGACCGCAGACGCTGACGCCGGAGGAATACGAGGCAATGATGGCAACGCTGCCGTCCACGGACCAATCGTGGCAGCACGATGTCGAAAAGATGCCGGTGTCCGAGCAGGAGGAGGCAGCCCTGAGGGCTGATCTGCCGGCGGCGGACAAAGGGCTCGTCGCTATCGTGGCCCGCCTGAAACGGCGTCAGCTGCAGCGGCAGAAGGCGAAGCTGGCCCATGGCTGGCATCCGTGTCCGGGCTGCGGGGAGCTCGTAGAGCCGGAGGCGCACTACTGCCTGTCCTGCCGTCAGAAACATCGGGAGCAGGTCGACCGGGCCATCCGGCGCACGCTGAGCGATATCCCCTGGGCCTCGTTGCACGAGGTGCGCGAGTACGTGCCGGAGGCGGAGGGAGCGCAGGTCGAGGAGCAGCGCAATATACTGGCCCAGCTCTGGGCCTCCCGGCTGCGGGCGGATGATACGGAGAGCATGGCAGCCACTTCGCTGGCAATGCTGTACGGCTGCGTGAGCCCTGAGCATCTGACGCCGGAAAAGCAGCGCTATATCCTCTACCGCTTGCGGCGCAATATGAGCTGGGATGGCGTCGAGGTGAAGCAGACGCGGCGCGAGGCCCTGCAGCTCGACGACCGCAGCGAAAAGCGCCGTGCCGAGTATATGGAGCGCTGGCTGGAACGCAGCCAGGCCGCAGCAAAAAAGTGAAAACGGGACAGAGAGGTGTGTGGCATGCTGTTGCATTTGGGACGCTCGACGGCAATCAGGGTCAGCAGTGTAATCGCCATATATGACTATGGGATTTTCGCCCAGGGCAGCAATGCCGGCTATCTGGACCGCCAGCGGGCGGCTGGGCGTGTATGCGCCATCGAGGGGCAGAGCAGCGAGATCAAGTCACTAATCATCACGACGGACCGCATCTATCTGTCGGCCATATCGCCGCTGACGCTGTGGCGCCGCTCGCGCCAGCTGCCAGAAAGCTGGAACAGCCAGCTGGCAGATACAGGAAAATAACCGATTATTGATATAGAGCAGCAACTGGAAATTTTTTGGAATAGGAGTGTCAACATGGCAGACGAAAAGCAGGAGAACAAGGTCATCGACCTGACGCAGCCGGAGCAGCCGGCCGAGCCGCTCGATGAATTTGCTGATGCAGATCTCGATACCTCGAATGTCGAGATTCATACGGACGAGAGCAGTGCCGAGGTCACTGCCGTCAGCGCGGACTACGGCGCGGATCAGATACAGATACTGGAGGGCCTCGAGGCCGTCCGTATGCGTCCGGGCATGTACATCGGCTCGACGTCGGAGCGCGGCCTGCATCACCTCGTCTATGAGGTCGTGGACAACTCCATCGATGAGGCGCTGGCCGGCTACTGCGACCACATCGAAGTGACAATCGAGGCCGATAACAGCATCACGGTCACGGATAACGGCCGCGGCATACCGGTCGACATGCATGAGAGCGGCAAGCCGGCCGTCGAGGTCGTGCTGACGGTGCTGCATGCCGGCGGCAAATTCGGTGGCGACGGCTACAAGGTCTCGGGCGGTCTGCACGGCGTCGGCGTATCCGTCGTCAATGCCCTCTCGACGCATATGGAGGTCCAGGTCAAGCGCGATGGCAAGATTCACGAGATCACGTTCAAGCGCGGCCATACGGTGAAGCCGCTGACGGTCATCGGCGATACCGAGGAGACAGGCACGCGCGTCCATTTTCTGCCGGATCCGGAGATATTCACGGTCACGACCTATAGCTATGATACGCTGAAGCACCGCCTGCGCGAGCTCGCATTCCTGAACCACGGCATCACCATCGTGCTGCACGATAAGCGCCAGGACCCGGAGAAGAGCGAGTCGTTCCATTTCGATGGCGGCATCAGCTCCTTCGTCGAGCATCTGAACCGCAAGAAGGAAAAGATCAACCCGACGCCGATCTACTTCAACGGCGTGAAGGACGATACGGTCGTCGAGATCGCCCTGCAGTACAACGACAGCTATCAGGAGAACATCTACAGCTTCGTCAACAACATCAACACCGAGGAAGGCGGCACGCATCTCGCCGGCTTCAAGCTCGCTCTCACGCGTGCGGCCAATGATTTTGCGCGCAAGCAGGGCATCCTGAAGGATAAGGATGGCAATCTCTCGGGCGATGACGTGCGCGAGGGACTCACGGCCGTCATCAGCCTGAAGGTTCGCGAGCCGCAGTTCGAGGGCCAGACGAAGACGAAGCTCGGCAACTCCGAAATCCGCGGCATCGTTGACTCCATCGTTACCGAGGGACTCAGCGAATATTTCGAGGAGAATCCCGTCATCACGAAGAAGATCATCGACAAGGCCATCATGGCCGCTCGCGCCCGCGAAGCCGCCCGCAAGGCCCGCGAGCTCACGCGCCGCAAGAACGCGCTCGAGGTATCGAGCCTGCCGGGCAAGCTGGCTGACTGCTCCGTGAAGGATCCGGAGCAGGCTGAGATCTACCTCGTCGAGGGCGACTCGGCTGGCGGCTCGGCCAAGCAGGGCCGCGACCGCCGCTTCCAGGCCATCCTGCCGCTGCGCGGCAAGATCCTGAACGTCGAGAAGGCCCGTCTCGACCGCATATTCGCCAATGCCGAGATCCGCACGATGATCACGGCGTTCGGCACGGGCATCAGCGATGACTTCGATATCGCGAAGCGCCGCTATGGCAAGATCATCATCATGACTGATGCTGATGTCGATGGCGCCCATATCCGCACGCTGCTGCTGACGTTCCTCTATCGCTACATGAAGCCGCTCATCGAGCACGGCCATGTATTCATCGCCCAGCCGCCGCTCTACCTCATCCGCAAGGGCAAGAAACACTGGTATACCTACAGCGATGAGGAGCTCACGAAGAAACTCGACGAGGTGGGCCACGATGGAGCCAGCGTCCAGCGCTACAAGGGCCTCGGCGAGATGAACCCGGAGCAGCTATGGGAGACGACCATGGATCCGAACAGCCGCACGATGCTGCGCGTCGACATGGAGGATGCCGAGGAGGCGGACGAACTGTTCACCATTCTCATGGGCGACAAGGTCGAGCCGCGCCGCCAGTTCATCGAGGAAAATGCGAAACTCGTCCGCAACCTCGATATATAATGGTGAAATGATGCCTTTCGTACAACGGAAAATTTTTGAACTGTAATGTTATAAAAAAATAAAAAAACATAGAAGTTCTATTCAGAATCAGCCGCTTAATTGCGATATACTGAATAGAACTTTTTATTTTTGACTTTGTCAAGGATTGATATTCCATATCAGAAAGGCATCCTATGGCTGAAAATATTTTCCTAGGACTGATATTGCTCGTCGTCATCATCCTGCTCGTCTATATCCATCATCTGCAGCAGCAGATGAAGAACATGCAGGAGATGAAGTATTTCTACAACAGCATATCATCTTCACTGGGGCTGCTGACGGTCAGCTATGATGTGAAAAACGATGTTGTCGAGCTGTCGCATGACTGCAGCAGCCTGCTGGAACTGCCGTCCCGGATCACAGATTTTTCCTCGCAAAAGGAGGCGGCTCTGGCGGACAGGAAGAACCCGCTGTATCCGATTGCCAGCTGCCTGGGCGCTTATCAGGAGGAACAATCCTGGATGTATTATCGCCGTGGGCGGGCTCCGCGGCAGTTCACGTTGCAGAGCTACATCCTGAATGATATCAATGGCAGTCCCTACTATGTGCTCGGCCTGCTGCGCGATGTCACGAAGCAGGCGAATGAAACCGCCCGCCTGGCTGCCAAGGCTCAGTTTGACGGGCTGACGCATGTTCATAATTCGAGCGCCACGCGCAGCTAGATGAAGGATCATGTCGGACGTCGCAGCGGTGGTATGATGTTCCTGCTCGACGTCGACCATTTCAAGGGCGTCAACGACACCATCGGTCATCAGGGCGGCGATCAGGCACTCATCTGCGTGGCGAATGCGTTGCGGCAGTCGTTCGCTGGTCAGGGCTTCATCGGGCGTCTGGGAGGAGATGAGTTCATCGCCTATCTGGATAGCAGCGATCGCGAGGCAGCCGAGAGCTTCGCGCAGTCGATCCATGAGAATGCCACGCGTCTGGGCCGGGAATCCGGGCTGGGCATAGAGCTGACGGTCAGCATCGGCTGTGCACTGCTGACGGATGAGGACTATGAGGCAGCCTATAAATATGCGGATCAGGCTCTCTATCAGGCGAAAGAGAGCGGGCGCAATACCCATGTCATATTGCCACCGGCGACGGAACCGGCAGGGGGTGGAAAGCATGAATAAGGCGAAATACTACCTGGCCGGCATACTCGTACTGCTGGTGTCCCTCGTGGCCCTGCTCCCGCCCGCTACGGCAGCTGATGCCGACAGCAGTGCGGCGCCGCGCGTCGTGCGCGTCGGCTACTCGTCGTCGGGCAGCATGCTGTACCGCGACAGCGACGGGGAATATAGAGGCTACGATGTTTTATATCTTTATGAAGTAGCCCGCTATACGAACTGGATTTATGAATTCGTACCATACGATGACTGGTCGAAGGCGGTCGCTGACGTAGCCGCTGGGCGTATCGATATTCTGCCGACTGTCATCAAGACACCGCAGCGTGAGAAGGAAATGCTGTTTTCCCTGTATCCGATGGCTTCGAGCAGCATCGCTCTGATCAAGCGGGAGCAGGACTCGCGCTATGTATATGGCGATATCGAGGGCACCAGGAATGCCCTGGTAGGCGTGCGGGAAAATACGGCGGATATGAAGTTGTTTCGGGAATGGGCGTCCAGGAACGGGATCAGCTATCAACAGCAGATGTTCCATGATCGCGGTGACCTCCTGGCAGCGCTGCGCAGCGGAGCGATAGATATCGCAGCTACCACATATGCCGGCGAAGCCCAGCATTTCCCGGCCATCACCGAGTTTTCACCGCAGCCCATGTACTTTGCAATAGCGCCGCAGCATCCGGAGCTGGCGGCACAGCTTGATCAAGCTGTCAGCACCATCATGATTTATGATGACAACTTTTTCAACAGTCTGCAGCGGTTGATGCAGCTCGACAAGCGCCGTTACAAAGTCATGGTTAGTGATCGAGAGCGGGCGTACATCGACTCCCTGCCGCCACTGCGGGTCGCCCTGCTACGCGACAAAGCGCCGTTCTCGTACGAGAAGGATGACAAGATGCACGGCATCACGGTGAAGGTGCTGAACCGGCTGGCCGCGCTCACGGGGTTGCAATTCGAATTCGTCATTTTTGACAGCTATGAGCAGGCGAAGGAGGCACTGCTGAACAACGATGTGCAGCTGCTGGGCACCACTAACGTAAATCATATAGCCACTTATCGGGACGGCATACGGACGACTACGCCGTATTATCAGGAATGCATGGCCATCCTGATGCGCCGGGGGACGGATGGCAGGCATATCGCGACATCGGAGAACAATGCAGAATTGCTGAGAAGCAGCGATATGGACTATGACTGCGAGATCGTGGATACTGCCAGTGAAGCATTGAAGATGCTGCAGGAGCGCAAGGTTGACGCCATGGCCTGCGATATGGCTACGGCCTCGTACTATGCCGGGGTGCTCCACCGCGGCGATTATGAGCTGAGCCTGCTGACGGATATCCCCGACCATGTAGCCCTGGCCATGCGCAAGGATGCTGATCCACAGCTGGGCTTTCTGCTGGACCGCACCATGAAATATCTGAATGATGCCGAGATAAACGATATCGCTCAGAAAGAAATCAACCGGGCTCCGATGTCCTTTGCTAACATACTGTCCCGCTTGGACAGCGTGCAGATAGGCATCATCGTCTTCCTGGGCGGCATCATGTATTTCGCGCTGATCTATTTCGTCTGGAGCCTGTGGCACAGCCGGCGTCTCGAGCGCCGCGTGCGGCAGGCGGAGCGCGACTATGGGCAGGTGAATTCCTCGCTGGCCATGGAGAAGCAGCTGGCAGCTTCGCAGCGGAAATTCTATCGCTATATCGATGGAAATATCATGGCACCGGTCAGGATATTGCTGCTGGACCTCATACGCCGGGGCGGAGCCGACCAGGACAGTCCGCTGCACAAAGATTACTTGAACTGCGGCATGGTCAACAGCTTCATGGTCGACGTGAATTTCCTGAATCGGCTGCTGGCTGATGAGGTCACCATGAACGAATGGCAGCCGGTCGGAGTGCGGGAAATCCTGCAGCAACTGGGCGGGATCATCGCCAACTCCGCCCAGCGCAAGAATGTCGCGTTCACGATGGACTTCAGCGGAATCGGCCAGGAGCGCGTCATCATCGACAAGCGGTTCTTCAGCATGACGATGATGCGCTTGTTCAGTCTGCTTTTGAAATCCGTACCAGCTGGCACCGGTCTGCTGCTGTCAGGCTCGCTATCCCGCATGGCTGGCGATGAGCGGCATCAGTGCGTGCTGTGGCTGTTCTGTCATGCGCCAAAGCTCATAGCGGATGATGGCGTGCTGCACAGAGCTCAGAACATGCTCGAGAGCATCCACCATAATCCCCGCAGCATCTATGAACTGCTGGCTCAGAGCGGCAGCTGCAGTCTCGACGAGCGGATGAACACGATCCATATTGCCATCATCGAGCTGCTCATCATGATGCTGGGCGGCGAATGGCACATACAGCATTCGCCGGACAAGGGAACCGAGGTAACCGTCGAGCTGCTGCTTGACATCGATGAAGATTGAGGGGAAAATGACTATGGCTAAAAAGATACTCGTGACCGTACCATTCACGGCGGAGCAGCGCGAGGCGCTGCAGCAGGCAGCGACTGCGTATGGCGACAAGATGACCTTCGCGGAGGCGCCGGAGTCGCTCGCGCCGTATGATGCGATCATCGGCAACGTGCCGGCTGGGCGGCTGTCCGAGGCCGGGAAGCTCAAGTGGCTGCAGCTGAACTCCGCCGGCGCCGATGCCTATGTAAAGCCCGGCGTACTGCCGGACGGTGCCGTACTGACCTGCGCGACGGGCTCCTATGGCACGGCCATCGCCGAGTATATGGTGGCTATGCTGCTCCTGATGATGAAGAAGATACCGGCCTATCTCGCCCACCAGCAGCGCGGCGAGTGGAGCGACGAGGGACCGGTCACGACGCCGGCCGGCAAGCGCATCCTCATCGTCGGCACCGGTGATATCGGGCTGTCGTTCGCGCGGCGCATCGCGGCCTTTGCCCTGCCGGATCATCCCATCCAGCTCGTCGGCGTGCGGCGCCGGGCCAGCGTCTGCCCCGAGCCGCTCGACGAGATCCATCCGCTGAGCGAGCTGCGCGAGCAGGTCGCTCAGGCGGATGTCATCGCCGTGGCACTGCCCGGCACTCCGGCCACGTATCATCTGTTTGATGCAGATATGCTGCTCGCCGCGAAAAAGGGCGCCTATCTCATGAACGTCGGCCGAGGCAGCGTCATCGACAATGCGGCTCTGCTGCGCCCCGAGGTTTATGAGCATTTCGCCGGCATCTGGTCCGATGTATTCGAGCAGGAGCCGCTGCCCGCAGGTGATCCGCTATACTCGGTGCCGGGCCTCTACGTCACGCCGCATATCACCGGTCAGTTCCATCTCGACATCACCCTAGAGAACATCGCCCGCATCGCGCTCAAGAACTACCGCGCCTGGCACGGTGAAGGCGCCTACCAGAGCCGCGTGGACATCACCACCGGCTACGCCGATTGAAATAATTTTCGTCCCCACCTCTTGCAATCCAGTGGACGGCGTGCTATATTAAGTGTATAGATACATCCCGGCAAGGGGAGTAGCTGAACGGTCATATATCGTCAATACGGTGCCTGTGACACCCGGTACGACCGGCGCAATAGTAAGCAAGACCTTGTTCCGCAGGCGGATTTCCGTGGCGGAGCAAGGTCTTTTTGGCATATGGCTCAGGGCCAGTGCCGCGGGAAAGGATGGATCCATGGAAAATATATTCGCCGGCATGTTTTCACCGGAATGGTTCGCAGCGCTTTCGGGCATACTGCTGCTCGACCTGCTGCTGTCCGGCGACAATGCCATCATGATCGCTCTGGCCTGCAAGAATCTGCCGGTCGGACATCGCACCCGCACCATCATCATCGGCGGTGTGGGAGCCGTCATCATCCGCATCGTATGTACCCTGTTCGCGACGGGACTGCTGGCCTCGCCGTACATCGAGTTCGTAGGCGGGATCGCGCTGCTGTTCATAGCGGTGAAGCTGCTGACCGATGACCGGGGCGGCGAGAAGGGAGCGGGCAAGTCGCCGACGACGTTCGGCGCGGCGATACGCACCATCCTCATCGCTGATTTCATCATGAGTCTCGACAATATCCTGTCGCTGGCTGGCGTGGCGAATACCGTGCCGGAGGGGCGCTGGAGCCTCATCATCTGCGGACTCATGATCAGCATCCCGATTGTGCTCTGCGGCGCCCAGTTCTTCCTGATGCTGATGCTGAAGCTGCCCGCCCTCATCTATCTCGGAGCTGGCATCCTGGGCTATACGGCGGCGGAGCTCATGACCTCGGATCCGGCGCTCGGCGCCTATCTCGAGCCCTATGGGCTCATATTGAAAGTGCTGTTCGTCGCGGGTGTGCTCGGTATCGGGTACTATCTGAACCGTCGCCATGCCGGCCCGCCGAAATCATCCGTTAGTTCTTCGTAATCGCGTGATGATGGCAGGAAAAGGCAAGTTGTCAACAGAACTATTCACATTATCAACAATATTTCTAGGAGGGTAATATCATGAACAATATAAAGACAGTCGTCCTCATGGCGCTGCTGATGGGCGTCATGGTGGCGGTCGGTGGCTTCATCGGCGGCAGCCATGGTGCGACCATCATGCTGCTCATCGCCATCGGCATGAATTTCTTCACGTACTGGTATAGTGATAAGATGGTGCTCCGAGCCTACAACGCTCAGCCCATCGAGCGCGAGGATGCCCCGCAGCTTTATGGTCTCGTCGAGAATCTGGCCGCCAATGCCGGTCTGCCGATGCCCCAGCTCTGCATCATCAACAGCGAGGTGCCGAATGCCTTTGCAACGGGCCGCAATGCGTCCCATGCTGCGGTCTGCGTGACGACCGGCATCATGAACGTACTCGACTACAATGAGCTGTCAGGCGTGCTGGCGCATGAGCTGAGCCATGTGAAGCACAATGATATCCTGATATCGTCCATAGCGGCCACGATGGCCACGGTCATATCGTGGATCGCGAATATCGCCCAGTGGGCGGCCATATTCGGCCGCGGCGATGACGAGGATGAGAATGGCGGCATCATCGGCCTCATCGTGACCATCGTCATCGCGCCGATTGCGGCTTTTCTGATCCAGATGGCGATTTCGCGCTCGCGCGAGTATGCCGCGGATAAATCGGGCGGCGAGATATGCGGCAATCCGAACTATCTGGCGGATGCTCTGGAGAAAATCGATTACTACGCTACGCATGCGCGTCCGATGCAGGATGCTACGCCGGCGACCGCGCATATGTTCATCGTGAACCCGCTCGAGGGAAGCGGCAAGGCGCTCATGAACCTGTTCTCGACGCATCCGCAGACTGCAGACCGCATCGCCCGCCTGCGCGAGCAGGCCGCCCGCATGCACATGTGATCGTGCTGCTGAAATAAATTGTAATGCGCATTACAAAAGACCGCCCGCATGCATGTGTGGCGTGTCTCCGGCTCAGCCGGAGGAGTACTGTGCAGGATATCATCTTTCCTAATCTGACCGTCGGTGTCACTGGCACCGGCGGCCAGATTTTTTGTTGCTATAACAACAGAAAAAGAAGTCCCCATTCCGTATACTGATAACTGTAAGGAGCAAAGAAAAGTAACGCAAGGCACTTTTCTTTTTGACATAATATGTTATACTAGGTTTGTAAAGATAAATGAAAATCATTTTCATTAAATGAAAGGTGGTATTTATATGTTCAACCTCAAGATTGACAAAGTCACCGGCCGTCAGATCATCGATTCGCGCGGCAATCCTACGGTCGAGGCTGAGGTGCTGCTGAGTGATGGCACCATCGGGCGCGGGGCCTCGCCGTCAGGAGCCTCTACGGGCGAGTTCGAGGCGCTCGAGCTGCGTGACAACGATCCGCAGCAGTTCGGCGGCAAGGGCGTGACGAAGGCGGTAGCCAATATCAATGAGAAAATTGCTCCGGCGCTCGTCGGCCTCGATCCGACCGATCAGTATGCGGTTGATGCGGCGATGCTCGCGCTCGATGGTACGGAGGACAAGTCGAACCTCGGTGCCAATGCCATACTGGCCGTCTCGCTGGCTGTGGCCCATGCGGCAGCCCAGGCGGAGCATGTACCACTTTACCGTTATCTGGGCGGCGCGAATGCCGATACCTTGCCGGTGCCGATGATGAATATACTGAACGGCGGGGCTCACGCCTCGAACTCGGTCGATACGCAGGAGTTCATGATCATGCCGGTCGGTGCGCCGGACTTCGCTACGGCGCTGCGCCAGAGCACCGAGGTGTTCCACGCCCTGCAGCAGCTGCTGAAGAAAGAGGGCTATACGACGGCGGTCGGTGATGAGGGCGGCTTTGCGCCGGATCTCAAATCCGATGAAGATGCCATCGAGCACATCCTGCAGGCTGTGCGCAATGCCGGCTATGAGCCGGGCAAGGATTTCGTGCTGGCTATGGATGCCGCTTCGTCGGAGTGGAAGAGCGACAAGGGCAAGGGCTACTACCGTCAGCCGAAGTCCGGCCGCGAGTTCACTGCAGACGAGCTCATCGAGCATTGGCGCAGCCTGATCGAGAAATATCCGATCTACTCCATCGAGGATGGTCTCGATGAGGAGGACTGGGAAGGCTGGCAGCGCATGACGAAGGCGCTCGGTCACAAGGTCCAGCTCGTCGGCGACGACCTGTTCGTGACGAATACGAAGCGTCTGGCCAAGGGCATCGAGCTCGGTGCCGGTAACGCCATCCTCATCAAGCTGAATCAGATCGGCACACTGACCGAGACGCTCGAGGCAATCAAGCTGGCGCATCGCCACGGCTATCGCGCCATCGTCTCGCACCGCTCCGGCGAGACTGCCGATACGACGATCGCCGACCTGGCCGTCGCGCTGAATGCCGGCCAGATCAAGACAGGTGCTCCGTCCCGCTCCGAGCGCGTAGCGAAGTACAATCAGCTGCTGCGCATCGAGGAGAACCTCGGCGCCGGAGCTCAGTACCTCGGGCCACAGGCGTTCAACTTCGCTAAATAAATAACTATAGATTGTCTCTTAGTACCGCGGCAGGCATAATTCCTTCATTGCGCTATTGTGGTTTGCCTAAAATGAAATTTTTCCCAATGAATATGTCCCTTGAAAGTACTTAAACGCGCTACGCTTGGACGAAAGTACTTTCCGCGGGATTGCTTGATAGGGAAAAATTTGATTTTTTGACGCCAAACCACGACGCTCCATTCCGGAATCATGCCTGCCGCTGCCTTATCATAGTAGTTGTCTGTATCTCAGGTACTGACAGATATTTTTGTCACAGCTCTTTTGTGCCGCAGCGTTTCTACCGGTCAGGCATAATTGGTAATTCTGTTTCAGACTCAGAAAATCATATTGCCAATTGCTGCTTATACCTATATAATAATACATATAGTATTAAAAGATATAACATATATAAAGGAGCGGGCAATATGTCATTATTGAGTTTCGATATCGGCGGCAGCAGCGTGAAATATGCAGTCATCGATGATAGCGGCCAGATCCTGTACCGGAGCAAAGCGGCGACTCCGGCGACGCGGGAGGAGTTCATCAATCTGCTGGTGAAGGTGACGGCCGAGCAGCGTCAGCAGTATGAGCTGGAGGGAGCCGGTTTTTCCTTCCCCGGGGCGGTCGATGATATAGCCGGTGTCATCGGCGGCTCGAGCGCGGTGCCGTATATCCATGACTTCCCCATCAAGCAGGCAATCGCTGATGCGCTGGAACTGCCGGTGGCGATGGAGAACGATGCGAACTGTGCCGCACTCGGTGAATGCTGGTGCGGAGCAGGGCAGGGATACCATGATGTGGTGCTGTTCGTCATCGGCTCCGGCGTCGGCGGGGCAATCGTCCACGATGGCCAGATACGGTACGGCCGTCATCTGCATGGCGGCGAGTTCGGCTATATGCTGGCACGCGGTCACCATATCTTGAGCGAGGTAGGTTCGACACGGGCGATGGCTGAGGCGGTAGCCGATGCCAAGGGCAAGCCGCATGAGGAGATGGATGGTCTGCAGGCATTTGCACTGGCTGATGATGGCGATCCGGATGCGGTAAAGGCTGCCGAGGATATGTATGAGGCGCTGGCTGCTGCCATATACGATATCCAGTACTCGGTCGATCCGGACATCTTCCTGCTGGGCGGCGCTATCAGCGAGCGTCCGGGCTTCACTGCCAGTATAGAGCGTCATATCGATAAAATCCTGCAGGATGTGGAGGTCGGACGCATTCGTCCTCAGCTGGCAGCCGCGCAGCACGGCAATGATGCCAACCTGCTCGGCGCCGTGTGGCATCTGATTGACAAAATAAAATAAGCTGTAAGGCTCCATACTTATAGCCTTCTCCTCAGGAGAAGGGGGACCGCGTTAGCGGTGGATGAGGTGTAGCTGGAACATGGCTCTATATTTAGAACTAAAGGCTCTAAGTAGCGAGTATCTCTGGCTACACCTCTTTCGTCTCCCGGCTGCGCCGTGATCCACCTTCCCCTGAGGGGAAGGCTTTTTTGTACTTATTTTTAAAAATAAAAGTTATATCATTTATTGACAAAAGATAACTAATAGCATATAATAAAGACTGTAATAAGAAACATAAATACGGAATGGACTTATTAGTTACATGTCTTTGACGTGGGAGGAATCAGAAATGAACATCTATCTCGTATGCAATGCCGGTATGTCGACATCGATACTGGTGCGGAAAATGAAGGAGGCTGCGGAGAAGCGTGGCCTCAGCGACGTCAACATCGAGGCTTTCTCGGTCGAGGTGCTCGATCAGCGCGTCGACACGGCGGACTGTGTCCTGCTCGGACCGCAGATCCGGCACATGCTCGGTGATGTACGCAAGGTCGTCGCCGGCAAGTGCCCGGTAGAGGTCATCGATATGCGCGACTATGGCATGATTCGCGGGGACAAGGTCCTCGACAAGGCCCTGTCCATGGTGGGCAATAAATAAGCTCCGGGCTGGAAGAGAAATCTCAGGGATACAGTCGACGGTTTGCTGGTAGTACTCCGCCGGCTGCCCCTGAGAGAAGAGAGAAAAGAAAATTTTGGGGGTAACGAAATGAATTCATTTATCGCAGGCTTCGAGCGGGTGATGATGCCTGTCGCCGGAAAGATATCCAGCAACAAGTACCTGCTCGCTATGCGTGATGCTTTCTCGATGCTGCTGCCGTTCATCATCGTCGGCTCGTTCTTCGGCATTATCGAGTGGGTCGTCATCGACCCATGGGGCACGATCATGGGCGCCAACGGCCTGAATCTCGGTCATACATTCACCGGCCTGGACCAGGCCAGCGATGCCTACAAGCAATCAAGCTTCGTCGGTACGCTGCAGATGTATCAGGGTCTGTGCAACAATGTCGTCACTGTCGGTTTCGGCTGCTTCTCGTTCCTGCTGGTTGCGGCCTTTGCCTACCGCCTGGGCGGCATCTGGGGCGGTGACAAGTTCTCGACGGCCCTGACGGCCCTCGGTGCCTATATCATCATTACGCCGCAGCAGGTCATCGGCAAGGCCGGCGATAAGATCGGCGGCTTCAGCCTCGACTATTTCGGCAACAAGGCCGTCCTCACGGCTATCATCGTGGCGACCATTGCCTCGTGGCTGTTTGTCAAACTCTCGAAGAATGAGAAAATCCGCATCAAGATGCCGGATACGGTGCCGCCAGCGGTATCGCAGTCCTTCGCCGTCCTCGTGCCGGTACTCGTCGTGCTGAGCGTGTTCACGGTATTCTCGACCATCATCGCCAACGGCCAGTTCTTTGGCAAGGCGGCGCTGAACGACCTCATCTATGCCATCATCCAGGCTCCGCTCATGGGATTCTCGCAGGGCCTCGGGTTCTCGCTCTTGTATCAGTTCATCGTCTGGTTCTTCTGGTGGTTCGGCATCCATGGCCACAACGTCACGGCTGCCATCCAGAATATGGTCTACATGCCGGCCCAGCTGGCCAACCAGGCTGGCGATGCCAGCTACATCTTCTCGAACGGATTCTTCGAGGAGCTGACGCTGCTGCATGTCATGGGACTCGTTATCGCCATATTCATCTTCTCGCGCAAGGATAACTGGCGGGCGGTCGCCAAGCTCGGCGCTCCGGCCATGTTGTTCAACATTCAGGAGCCGCTGGCCTTCGGCCTGCCGATCGTCCTGAATCCGCTGCTCCTCGTGCCGTATATCCTGGCGCCGATTGCCAATACAATCATCGGCTGGCTGTCGCTGTCGGCGGGACTCGTGCCGATATTCAAATATGTCGTGCCGTGGACGATGCCGGCATTCTTCGGCGGACTCATCGGTACCGGCTCTGTCAGCGGCGGTCTGCTGCAGCTGATATGTATAGCGGTCGATGTCTGCATCTATGCGCCTTTCGTCATCGTTTCGAACAAGATGAAGGATGACGATGAGGCCACAGACTGAGTGATTCTTTCATGATTTAGTGATGGCGGGGCGGTGTCCGGGAGGATGCGCCTCCGCCATTTTAAGTAAATGCACCAAAATTAGAAAATATAGGAACATTTGAGTAGCTGATTAATCAAGCTGCCATACAGGAGGAAGAAAAATGGACGAAAAAACAGTAGAGCAGTCGATGCAGCTGATCCTGCACTCGGGGACCGGGCGCTCGATGGTCATCGAGGCCGTGCGCGACATGCTGAAAGATGGCGATGTAGCAGCCGCCCGTCAGAAAATCGAGGACGGCGGCAAGGAAATCGGCGAGGCGCATGATATCCAGACGGCGATGATGAGTGCGGAGTGCGACGGCCAGCCCGTCGAGAAATCCATACTGCTCATCCATGCTCAGGACCATTTCATGACGGCACTGGCCGTGCGCGATATGGCGAATCTCATGGTCGATATGTATGAGGCGCTGCAGAAAAAGTCCTGAGGGGCTGATGGCGGTCAGGACTGCTAATGGAGACAGCATTATTCACAGTTATTTTCATGCTATAGGAGCTGCATAGATGATGAAGTATCAATTTCCAGAGAACTTCTGGTGGGGCGGTGCTACGAGCGGTCCGCAGAGCGAGGGAAGATTCCACAAGGCGCATCGCAGCGTATTCGATTACTGGTATGACACCGAGCCGGAGGCGTTCTTCAACGGCGTCGGCCCGAATGTCGCGTCGAATGCCTACAACGACTACGCCCGCGATATCGCGTTGCTGAAGGAGATCGGCCTGAACTCGGTGCGCACGTCCATCCAGTGGACGCGCCTTATCAAGGATTTCGAGACAGGCGAGACGGATCCCGATGGCGTGCGCTTTTACAATGCGCTGATCGACGAACTGATCCGTCAGGGCATCCGACCGGTCATCAATCTGCATCATTTCGACCTGCCAATCGAGCTTTATGAGCAGTACGGCGGCTGGGAGTCGAAGCATGTGGTCGATTTGTTCGCCCTGTTCGCGCGGCGCTGCTTCGAGCTGTTCGGCGACCGCGTGAAGGACTGGGTGACGTTCAACGAGCCCATGGTCGTCGTCGAGGGCGAGTACCTCTATGAATTCCACTATCCGAAGCTCGTCGATGGCAAGAAGGCTTGCCAGGTGCTCTATAATCTGAATCTGGCCTCTGCGAAAGCTATCGAGGCCTTCCGTTCCTCGACCTGCGCGCAGACCGGCGGCCGCATCGGCATCGTGCTGAACCTCACGCCGGCCTATCCGCGCTCGGACGCGCCCGAGGACGTCGCAGCTGCGAAGTTCGCGGAGGATTATAAGAACAACTCCTTCCTCGATCCTGCCGTTCACGGCCATTTCACCGAGGACCTCGTAAAGGTGCTTGAGGAGGATGGCGTGCTCTGGGAGTCGTCACCGGAGGAACTCGACATCATAAAGAACAATACGGTCGATTTCCTCGGCATCAACTTCTATCAGCCGTTCCGGGCCAAGGCGCGGGAGACGGCATTCGACGATAGCCGTGGCTGGCTGCCGGAGAAGCATTTCGAGAACTATGAGATGCCTGGCCGCCGCATGAATCCGTACCGCGGCTGGGAGATCTACTCGCAGGCCATCTACGACATCGCGGTCAAGGTCCGCGACGAGCTCGGCAACATCCCCTGGTACATATCGGAGAACGGCATGGGCGTCGAGGGCGAGGAGAAATATCGCAATGCCGATGGCTTCATCGATGATGACTATCGCATCGACTTCATCAAGGAACATCTCGAATGGCTGCACAAGGGCATTGCCGAGGGCTCGAACTGCTTCGGCTATCATATCTGGACGCCGATCGACTGCTGGTCCTGGTCGAATGCCTACAAGAACCGCTATGGGCTCATCGCTCTTGATCTGAAGTCGCAGGAGCGCACCATTAAAAAATCTGGTTATTGGTTCCGTGACGTTATAGCAAATAATGGCTTTTAATCATTATTTTTCTATAAGATGGCATGTACAATAGATTTTTTGGTCGCTACCATGATATAATAAGCTATATTGGTGATTAGGAAAGAAGGTTCGTACATGCTGAAATATGAGGCCATCGCTGCCAAGCTGCGCAAGGATATCATGAGTGGCAAGTACTCTGCCGGTCAGCAGCTGCCGCTGGAGAAAGAGATGTGTGCCCAGTATGATGTGAGCCGCATTACGATCAAGCGGGCTATGGATCAGCTCGTGAAGCAGGGACTCGTGGTGAAGCGCCGCGGTTCGGGGACATTCGTGAAATCGCTCGATGATACCGATGTCAAAGAACTCGGAATGGCGAACCAGTTCAACGGCTTCACGGCTACATTCAAGGGCCGCAAGGTCAATACGAAGGTCCTGCGCTTCGATATCATCCACCCGACGAGCGAGGTGGCGAACAAGCTGCAGATGAGCACGGACGATTTCATCTACTATGTCGTGCGTGTGCGGTCGCTCGAGGGGGAGCCTATCGTCATCGAGTATACGCAGATGCCGATTCAGCTGATACCGGGGCTGAAGCGCCAGATTATCGAGAAATCGATTTACAGCTATATCGAGAATGACCTGAAGCTCAAGATCCAGTCGGCCCACCGCACCGTGCGGGCCATCATGCCGACGGAGGAGGAAAAGAAGGAACTGGCCATCGAGGGCATCCTGCCGCTGCTCGAGGTCGAGCAGGTAGCCTTCCTCGACGACGGCCGCCCGTTCGAGTACTCCGTAGCCCATCATCGCGGCGACCGCAACGTGTTCCGTTCGGTCAGCATTCGCTGAGGGGCTGAGAAATATCAGGTATGGAAACTGCTGCATGGATCATGTGGCAGTTTTTTATGTATGCGGGCGGGCAGATCAGGCGGAGCTGTCCATATTGACAATTCAGGATAAACGGGTAAACTGAAGGTAAACAAGAACAACGTTTACTTTCAGTGCATGATGCTGTCAGGAGGAAACTATGGCAACTATTCGTGACGTAGCACGTCGGGCCGGAGTAGCGCCGGGAACGGTGTCGCGTATACTGAATGATGATCCGCGGCTGTCCGTGCAGGCAGAGACGCGGGAGCGCGTGCGGGCGGCGGTCAGGGAACTCGGCTATGTGCCGCGGTCTGCCAGGAAAACGGCGGCGAAAAAGCCGGAAGCCCGGGAGGAATCGCGCCGCATCGCCATCGTGATGGCCAACTCGGAGTCGCAGGAGGCCGTGGACGTCTATTTCCTGCTCATTCGCGAGGGGGTAGAGCGCGAGGCAGCCAGGAGGGGATTCACCGTCAGTGCCATCTATCGCGGCATGGGCAGCATGACCGCTGAGCAGGGGCGCGATCTGGCACAGGAGATGGCAGGCATCATCGTCATCGGTACCGTGGATGCAGCGGAACTCGGGCGGGTGTTCTCGGAGCGGCAGAAGCTCGTTTTCGTGGACTATATGCCGGATTCCCCGGCCTGGGATGCGGTGCGGCCGGCGCTGGATCACGCTATGGACAATGCCTTTGCCTATCTCGAGTCGCTGGGCTGCCGGCGCATCGCCTATGCCGGTGGGCCGCGCTTCAATGTCTCGCTCGAGGGCAGCAGCAACGGCGAGCCCGTAGTGGCCGAGGAGCGGGCCCAGGCTTATGAGCGCCTGTTGCGGAGCCGCGGACAATACGATCCCGCCTATCTGCTGACGCTGGCCGATTGGAATGCCGAGGACGCCTATGACGGCGTGCAGGCGCTGCTGGCGGATCATCCGGCTCCCGACGCCCTGATTGCCGGCAATGACCGGCTGGCCATCGGGGCCATGCGCGCGCTGCAGGAGCACGGCCTCGGCATACCTGATGATGTGAAGGTCATCGGATTCAACGATATCGAGAGCCTGGACTACCTGCAGCCCTCGCTCACGAGCATCCACCTCTATGCGCAGGAGATGGGCGAGGCGGCGGTGCGCATGCTCGATAACCGCCTCGCGCAGCCGCTCAGCTATCCGACCTGCCTCATGCTGCCGACGCGGCTCATCATACGCGAGAGCACCGGCGGCGTGCCGGATGCCCGCTACGAGCGCTGCGTGCTCTGAAGCTGGATATCATATAGTATAGACAAAGACCCTGTACAGATTTTCTGTACAGGGTCTTTGCTATAGGAGATATAGGATGTATGGGAGAAAATGAATCAGAAGAACCAGCCGATGGAGGTGAATACCTTCGAGCGCTTCTCATTGTGCATCGTGATGGAGTTGCCATTGAAGTACTTCAGCGTGTACTGGCAGTTCTTCATGATATTGTAGAACATGCCGACCTCCACGCCTTTCTGACCCTCGTCGCAGCCATCGCCGAAGTTCGACTTGATGAGGGCATCCGGGCCGAGGTAGCGATAGCCGAGATACGCGCCGAAGAGGTGCTTGCGGTCCGTCGGTATCCACGGATTGCCGCGGAACTGCAGCTCGATGTTCCAGGCATCATTATGGCCACCCTGGTTGCCGCGGGCATACATGAGCTCGAGGTTCAGGTTGCGGACGAGCTTGTAGTTCACGAGGCCGGCGCCGATGCGCAGCCAGTCATGGTTGTAGGCCGCCGAGCGGAAGCCATAGTAGCCGAGGCTGGCGTTGAGCTTCTTCGTAAAGGTATAGTCGATGACCGCGCCATAGATATCCTTGCGCTGCGGAGCAAATTTGCCGGTGTTGGGGTTGGCGATATTGTCGGAGCCAGTGTTCGTCCAGCTGTCAGTATGATTGCCGTCATTCCAGCCTTCGCCATTACCTCCCCATTGATAGTCCTTGCCCATGGTGGTTGTTCTGGTCATAGTTCCGTGCTTGCGGATGAAGTCGCCATAGTGATTGCCAATGCCATCATAAGTCTGTGTAGCGACATAGCCGGTGCTATCCCAGCCTACCCAATGAGCATTATTCCAATCCGGCTCATCATTGACGGCCACATCCCAGTCTTTGACATCGAGGCGGCCACCGAAGATATGGGTCGCGAAGTTCTTGCCCCAGTGCTCGAGTGATGCACCCTTGATATTGCTGTCGTTGATGAAGCCGTTCATGGTCCAGGGCTGGAACAGACCGAATTTCGCATACTGGCCGGTCTTGCCGAGATTGCCCTCGACCCAGATTTTATCGATGCGGTTCTCATTCGAGCGGGAGTTGCCGCCGTTCCATTCGTCCGGCAGATTGCGCTCATCGTTGAAGCCGTTGCCCTTAGCGCCGCCGGTGCCGTCGGAGCCCCATTTCGTCACGATGGCGCCGTTGACCTTCCAGTCGGTGCCCGGTACGGCCGCCGTCATATTGAGGTCGAATTCCTTCTCGTACCAGGGAGAGCCGCCATGCTTGCGCAGCTTGTTGTCGTCGTAGGCCTGATACTTCTTCTCGTATTTCTGCTGGAAGTTGCCGCTCCACTTCACGGTGTCGGCATTCCGCTCGAGTTTTGCGACGCGGACGCCGAGGTTGTTGAGCTCATCCCCGAACTCAGCCGACAGCTTGTCGACGAGGCCCTTGTCTGTCGAGCTGACATTCGACTTCGCCATCGCCTTGGCTACCATCTTGGCCATCTCGTAGCGGGTCAGTTTCTGATCGCCATTGAATGTACCATTGCCATAGCCATCGATGACGCCATCCTGTGCCAGCTGGGCTACAGCATCGTAGGCCCAGTGACCGGCCGGTACGTCTGTGAACGGATTCGTGGCTGCGAAAGCCGTCGTGGCAGTGCAGGCTGTTACAGCCGCCACAGTAGCGGCGATAAGGTGTTTCTTCTGCATCGTTCTTCCCCCTAAAGTCTGATTCTCTCTTGCGACAGTTATTGCTAACGAGTCGGTATTGATTACTATCGCTTACTTAGATAATACAATAACGTAATGTTTTTGTCAATAAAAAATATAACTTTTGTAAAGAAAAAACATAGTTAATAAAAAATATGCACCTCCGAGCGAGCCAGAGGCGCATATTTTTATCCGATGCTAAGGGGCGCTAAGACTCCCACCTCTTCAGGTGGGAGATAAGCGCCCCTAAAGCCCTGGGTAAGTTCGACTAAA
>CACXCN010000077.1 GCA_902766095.1 uncultured Selenomonas sp.
GAAAGTACTTTCCGCGGGAATGCTTGATAGGGAAAAATTTGATTTCTTGACGCCAACCCACGACGCTCCATTCCGGAACCATGCCTGTCGCTGCTTATCATAACAGTTGTATGCATTTCAGGCACTGGCAGGTATTTCGTTACAGCCCCTGGATAACCAGCAGGAAAAATGACAGCCTGGCATCAGCGTATCTTGTTGTTCGCTATATCGTAGACGAGGCTGGTGGCCGCATGCTCTTTGCCGTCTTTGCTGACATAGAACACATGGCCGGTGAAGGTGACGAGCTGCGAGCTCCAATCGTAGGTCATGGAGTCAGAATGTATGGCGAGGCCGGGACGCTTCATGCCGCAGCGGTGGCCGAAGAAATAGGCCAGGCTTTCCGTCGATTGCACGTAAAGGGCATCGCCCTGGAAAACGTATTCACTATAGGTCAGTGTGGCAGCACCCTGGGCCCATATCTGCAACGACTTGTCCATCTGGGCCTGGTCGGCCTTTATGAGGCGCGGGCCGATCTGGATGGATACATTGCCAGTGAATACATAGCGGCCGGTGTCTTCATTGAATGACGAGCTATCAGCGCTTATCCGGAGATTCTTTATGTTCGGCAGGTCAGCTGTGAAGGAATCTGGCGTCGAGGTCAGCCCGGCCGCTGGTGCTGTGGTGGCGTCAGCAGCCTCGGCAGCCAGTGACGGCGCAGTGCTGCATAGCGCGAGCACGAGCAGAGACGCGAGCAGTTTTCTACCGCTGTTTTTATAAAGCATGGGGGTCACCTTCTTATTGGTCAGGATCGTATATCTATATTTTAGCGCAGACTGGTTTATTTAGCAAACGTATCGTAGTGTTTGGGCGAGGAGGATGCAGATATGGAGCTGAATGTGCGTGAACGTACGGAGGCACTCGAGTATGAGATGCTGGAGGCGGACGCGGCCAAGAGCCGGGAGGCTGTGCGGTCATTCCCGATGCAGGAGGATTCATTCCGGACGAAGTTCCAGCGCGATCGCGACCGGATCCTGCATTCGAAATCGTTCCGTCGGCTCAAGCATAAGACGCAGGTCTATATAACGGCGGGCGATCACTACCGCACGCGCATGACGCACAGCCTCGAGGTGTCGCAGATATCGCGAACCATAGCGCGCGGACTGAGGCTCAACGAGGACCTCGTCGAGGCAATCGCCCTGGGCCATGATGTCGGTCACACACCGTTCGGTCATGTGGGCGAGGAGGCCCTGAACAAGATCACGGGGCATTTCCGTCATAATGAGCAGAGTCTGCGCGTGGTGAAGTACCTCGAGCGCGACGGCCAGGGGCTGAATCTCACGACAGCCACCGAGGATGGCATCGCGCATCACAGCGGCGATGTGAAGCCATTCACGTTGGAGGGACGCATCGTCCATACGGCTGACCGCATCGCGTACCTATGCCATGATTTTGATGATAGCCTGCGCGCCGGACAGCTCCGCGTGGAAGACCTGCCCGGGCGTGTGCAGGAGCGTCTGGGCACGACGACGTCGCAGATGATCACGAGCATGGTCTCTGACATGATCATGACCTCGCAGAAATATGGTGGCGTGACGATGTCGGCCGAGGTGGAGTCCGTCATGAATGAATTCCGCAGTTTCATGTTCGAGCGTGTCTACCATTCGGAGGCCTTGGCGCATGAGCGCCGCCAGGCTCGCTTCGTGGTCCAGCAGCTCTATGAGTACTACATCGAGCACTTCGACTGCCTGCCGGACAGCTTCCGGGCTCGCGAGGAGAATTGGGGGCAGCAGCAGGTGGTCGTTGATTATATCGCCGGGCTGACGGACAGCTATGCCGTCCATTTGTTCATGCAGATATTCGTCCCGCCGGTCGGGGTGATGGTGCCGGACGTGCACCGCTGAATGCAATCTGGACAAAGCAGGTACTTTTATCCGATGCTAAGGGGCGCTAAGACTCCCGCCTCTTCAGGCGGGAGATAAGCGCCCCTAAAGCCCTGGGTAAGTTCGACTAAATTCAGAGGGAGTAAAAACTCCCTCTGAATAAGTCTCACTTTATGACCAGCTGAAATTTTTTCCTGCTTAAAAAAGGAAATAGCCTGTATATGGTGAATATATATTATCGTAGGCCCGGAGAATGTTCCGGTGTTCACGGTGAGAGAAGGTTGACAATCATAGGCTTATGTGATATACATAAATGTCTATAGCCAATTTTTGGGAAGGAATATTTTGAACGGAGTAATGGCGCATGGCATGGAATAATCCTGAACTCGGCGAGTTCGTTGAGAATGTGCGCCAGCAGACCGACATCCTCGATGTGGTGCGGCAATATGTACCGCTGAGCCGCAAAGGCGGACGTTACTGGGGCTGCTGCCCGTTTCATCATGAAAAGACACCTTCGTTCTCAGTCGTACCGGAAAAAGGCTTTTTTTATTGCTTCGGCTGTCATGCCGGTGGCGATGTTTTCAAATTTATATCCCAGATCGAGAATGTCACGTATTTCGAAGCTGTAAAGCTGCAGGCCGAGAGGGTCGGCATCCCATTGCCGGCCAGACGGCAAAAGACGTCGCAGGAGATAGCGAGAGATAAGGAAATGGAGTCTCTGCGCCAGGTGAATGAGCTGGCCCAGAAGTTCTTCTATAATTGCCTGACAAAGACGTCTTATGGACAGACAGGCCTGCAATACTTCGCGGGGCGCGACATATCGCGGGAGACGATCGATGAATTCCGGCTGGGCTTCGCCCCAGATGCCTGGGACAAGCTGTCGGTCGCCTTTCAAAAGCGCGGCGTGCCGCCAGAGCTGCTGCTGAAGGCCGGTCTGTCCGGTACGCGGCAGAGCGGCGGGCTGTACGATCGTCTGCGCAACCGGGTGATCATACCGATTGCCGATGAGAATGGCCGCGTGGTGGGATTTGGCGGCCGACGCATCGTTGATGATGCGACGGCAGAGAAGATTCCGAAGTATTGGAATACGCCAGAGACGATACTATTCAACAAGCGGCGGATACTGTTCGGCCTGGATCGTTCGCGCCAGGCCATACGCGCCAAGGGCTATGCCATCGTCGTCGAGGGCTACATGGATGCGATATCGGTGTTCAGCGCTGGCATACATAATGTCGTAGCCTCGCTGGGGACGGCCTTTACCATCGATCACTGTAAGAAACTGATGCGGTATGCTAAGAAGATATATTTTTGCTATGACAGTGACGAGGCAGGGCAGAAGGCGACCATGCGGGCCCTTTCCATTGTGGAGCAGTCAGGAGCCGAGGTGCGGGTGCTCATCGTACCCGATGGCAAGGACCCCGATGAATTCGTTCGCAAGCACGGGCCGGAGGCTTTCGAGGCTCTCGTGGAGAGGGCGTTGCCGCTTTGGGAGTACTGCCTGCAATATGTGCTGAAGCATATCAGGCACGATACGCCGGAGGGCAAGATGCAGGTGCTGCGGGCGCTGCTGCCACTGCTGAAGTCGACGTCCGACAAGACGGTGCAGACGAGCCATATCAGACAGCTGGCCAGCCTGCTGTTGCTCGATGAGGGCGATATCAGGTCTGAGCTGGCGGGATTCGCCAGAAAGGGAGCTTCGTATCCGGAGGATAGGGCCGGCAATGACTTCGTCGTACCAGCCGGGCGGTCTGCACCTGTCCGGTCGGCAAGTGGGCAGCGTCGGCGCGTCAGAGAGAAGCAGAACGCTCAGAGTACGGCGGCGCGCGTCCTGATCGGACTTACCTGGCAGAATCCGCCACTGCTGCTCCATGCCGAGACCATCGTACCGCGCCCCAATCTGGCGGCTACAGCGGCTCAGGATGAAGTCTTTGCCTATATCGAGGCCTGTGCTGAGGCTGGCGAGGAGCCGGATGAGACGGAGGCGTTGGCGCAGCTTTCGGAGGCGGCCGGCGAGGAATTGAGCCGGGCAATCGTCAGCGCGGCTGATGGCGAGGATGCAGATGAGGATATCACGCAGGTGTACACCGTGAATCTGCGGTTCCTGCATATCGCTTATCTGAGCAGCCAGTATCAGCAGCACAGCCAGGCCAGCCAGCAGCTGGGACAGGCTGGCGATACCGCAGGAGCTCTGCGGGAACTGAAGCTGGCACAGGACCTGCTGGCCCGACGCACCAAGCTGGAGCAGGAGCAGCGTCAGGCGGAGGGACGTAAGGTATGAGTCAGCGGCTTGCCGACGGATATTCGGTCGGCGTAGTCGGTTTCTTTGTAGATTTTGATGTTGATGACAGGAGGGAGCAGCTGCATGGCTGAGAAGAAAGAGAAAGTGACGGAAAAGGCACCTAGTACGACTACGATCGTCACTGCTCTGCTGGCCCAAGGCAAGAAGAATGGCGGTACGCTGACTTATGCGGAACTCGCCGAGGCCTTACAGGAGCATGAGCTATCGCCAGACGAGATCGAGCAGCTGTATGATAAATTCAGCAAGAACGGCATAGAGATCGTCGACGATTCGAAAAGCGGCGAAGAAATAACTGATGACGACGATAAGGAAGAGGTAGAGATCGATCTCTCCGTGCCGGACGGCGTGGGCGTCGATGACCCGGTGCGCATGTATCTGAAAGAGATCGGGCGCGTGCCGCTGCTGACGGGCGAGCAGGAAGTCGAGCTGGCGAAGCGCATGCAGGAAGGTGATATGGAGGCTCAGAAAGAGCTGGCTGAGGCCAACCTGCGTCTCGTCGTCAGTATCGCCAAGCGCTATGTGGGGCGTGGCATGCTGTTCCTGGACCTCATCCAGGAGGGCAATCTCGGCCTCATAAAGGCAGTCGAGAAGTTCGACTATACGAAGGGCTATAAGTTCTCGACGTATGCTACCTGGTGGATTCGTCAGGCCATCACGCGTGCGATTGCTGATCAGGCCCGTACCATCCGCATTCCGGTCCATATGGTCGAGACGATCAACAAGCTCATCCGCGTCTCCCGTCAGCTGCTGCAGGAACTGGGGCGCGATCCGAAGCCGGAGGAGATTGCGAAGGAGATGGATACTTCGGTCGAGCGGGTACGCGAGATCATGAAGATCGCTCAGGAGCCGGTATCGCTCGAAACGCCGATCGGCGAGGAGGAAGATTCTCATCTGGGCGACTTCATCGAAGATCACGATGCGCCGGCTCCGGCCGAGGCGGCATCCTCGACGCTCCTCAAGGAGCAGCTCGAGGAGGTCCTCGATACGCTGACACCGCGTGAGGAAAAGGTGCTGCGGCTGCGTTTCGGCCTTGATGATGGCCGGGCTCGCACGCTGGAGGAGGTAGGCCAGCATTTCGGCGTCACGCGTGAGCGCATCCGCCAGATCGAGGCCAAGGCTTTGCGCAAGCTGCGTCATCCGAGCCGCAGCAAGAAGCTCCGCGATTTCCTGGATTGATTATGATGCGATGCGAGCGTGGCAGTTTATCAGCTGCCACGCTTTTTCCGTCAACAATTCTTTTGTATTTAAGCACTTTTTATGATAAAATGTAGAGTTGTCAATACAAATATTTTGGAGGTCATTATTTGATAGAGAATAAACCGGCGGTAACGTATGAGCTCGTGCATGCCGATGCAGCTACTGGAGCCCGGGCGGGCATTATTCATACGCCGCATGGCAGCTTCCCAACACCGATATTCATGCCGGTGGGCACGCAGGCTACGGTCAAGACGATCTCGCCTGACGAGCTCCATGATATGGGCGCGGGCATTATACTGAGCAATACGTATCATCTGTTCCTTCGTCCGGGCGCTGATCTCGTGCGTGAGGCAGGCGGCCTGCACAAATTCATGCACTGGGACCGGGGCATACTGACGGACAGCGGCGGATTCCAGGTGTTCTCGCTTGGGGATCTGCGCAAGATAACGGAAGAGGGTGTCGAGTTCCGCTCGCATATCGATGGCTCGAAGAAATTCCTGTCGCCTGAGGTATCGATGCAGGTGCAGATGGCGCTGGGCTCAGATATCGTCATGTCGTTCGATGAGTGTGTGCCGTATCCGGCGGATTATGACTATGCGAAGAACTCGACCGAGCGTACACTGCGCTGGGAGCAGCGCTGCCTGGACGCGATGACGGCTCCGAATCAGGGCCTGTTCGGCATCGTCCAGGGGGGCATGTACAAGGATCTGCGCCGCTGGCACGCCGGCGAACTTGCCGCTATGCCATTTGCCGGCTACTCCATCGGCGGTCTGTCGGTAGGCGAGCCGAAGAGCCTCATGTATGAGATGCTCGAGTATACGACGGAGTTCCTGCCGGCCAACAAGCCGCGCTACCTCATGGGCGTAGGGACGCCGGACTGCCTGGTCGAAGGTGTGGCCCGTGGCATCGATATGTTTGACTGCGTCTATCCGACGCGTGTCGCACGCAATGGCATGGCCATGGTCCATACGGGCCGCATGTCGCTGAAGAATGCCGGCTTCACGCATGACCACGAGGTCATCGAGAAGGGCTGCGGCTGCTATGCCTGCCGCAACGGCTATACGCGGGCCTATATCCATCATCTCGTGCGGGCTGGCGAGATATTCGGCCTGCGGCTGCTGACGCTGCATAATCTCTGGTTCCTGCAGCATTTCATGCGGGAAATGCGTCTCTCGATACTCGAGGATCGCTTCAGTGAGTTCCGCAGTTCGTTCCTGGCTGATTATAATGCGGGAGCTCATGGCAGCATCACGATGGTCAACCGCAAGAGGTGAGTCGGTCTCTTCGTTGAGACTTTATGATTTTATTATGGAGGTATTATTATGAGTCCGGAAATGCTGGGTACGTGGGTACCTATAATACTGATGATCGCGATATTCTATTTCCTGCTGTACCGTCCGCAGAAGATAGCCAGCAAGAAGCGTCGCGATATGCTCGACAACCTCAAGAAGGGCAACCGGGTGCTGACAATCGGCGGCATATACGGTACGATCGTCGAGCTGAATGAGAAGAGCCTGAAGCTCAAGGTGGCGGACAACGTCATCGTCGAGGTATCGCGTGCGGCCATCAACGCCAATGTAACGGATGCCAAGGAATGATGACGGCTGACATCGAGCAGGATAAGAAATCGCTGCGCAGCCGGATGCTGGCCTGCCGTCGGTCACTGCCGGCGGACGAGCGGAGGCAGAAAAGTGCGTCCATGCTGGCTCGGCTGCTGGCCCTGCCGGAATATCAGGCGGCTCGTTGCCTGTTCGCCTATGCGTCTATGCCGGATGAGCCAGATCTCGATGGTCTGCTCCGCCGGGCACTGGCAGACGGGAAGACCGTCTGCCTGCCTCATATCGTGGGGCGGGGACTGATGCAGGCCGTGCAGCTGCGTGATATGCAGGACCTGGTCACGGGCGAGTTCGGCATCCGCACGATTGCCGAGGCGGAGATGGTGCCGGTTGCTCCCGATACCATCGATCTCGTCATCGTGCCCGGTGCGGCTTTCTCGGTGACGGGAGAGCGGCTGGGACTCGGCGGCGGCTACTATGACCGCTATCTGGCTCAGACATCGGCGCTGCGGGTGGCATTGACGTTCGACTGTCAGGTCGTACCCGTGGGGCATATTGCGATGGAGCCACATGATGAGCGGGTGGATATTTTGATTACCGAGACTCAGTCGGTACGCTGCAGCGGCTGAGTACGGTACAGCAAGGTGTGATATTATGGAGATCAAGCTGGGTATTGCGCGAACCAAGAAATATACAGCTGAGACGTGTGGCGATGCCTTCGATATCGTCGAGCGTCCGCTGGGAGGCATAACGGCCCTGCTGGCGGCTGCTCAGGGAAACGGAGTCACCGCCAAGCGCATATCGTACACGGTTACGAACAAGGCGGCAGAGCTGCTGTCGCAGGGGACGCGGGATGATGCTGTGCCACGCATGGTGCATGATTATCTTTATGAGCAGCACGAGCACAAGGTCTCGTGCTCGCTGACGATGCTGACGGCTGATACGGAGAAGGAAACCATATTCATCAGCCGCAACAGCTCCTGCCCGGTACTCGTCAAGACGGACGAGTATGACTGCGTGTATGATGACGGTGTAGAGCCGATCGGCCAGAACAAGCACATGAAGCCGCAGACCTATGAACTGCCGCTCGAGCCGGGACTCGTCCTGGCTGCCTATACGGATGGCGTAGCTCATGCCGGGCATCGCGAGACGAGCCACTATGCCGATGTAGAGAAATACATGCAGATCCTGCGGGACAACCCGCCGGCTGATAGCCGCTATATGGCGCGGGCCATCCTCGAACAGGCGCTGGCCTTTGACAAGAATCATGCCGACGAGGATATGACAGTCATCGTCATGTCAGTCACGGAAGGACAGGATGTTTCTCTGGCTGACGATGTCAAAATAGACCATATGACGCTCGTTCATCGTTTTTGAGCCCTGGGCCAAAAACTGGACACGGCGCTGTATAGCAATCAATATAGAAGGGATTGAACGATTCTTGAGAAAAGACAGCCTTATGAAGCTGCTCGGATGCGTGATCGCCATTGTGGCGATATTCATCGCTTTCGTGCAGCCCTTGGCTAACTCGATCCGTCAGGGCCTGGACCTGCAGGGCGGCACGCATGTCGTCCTCGAGGCCGAGGACACGGATATCGCCAAGGTCAATGATGATGCCATGAACCGCGTAGTCACGATCATGGAAAAGCGTGTCAACGCGCTCGGCCTCACAGAGCCAATCATACAGCGTGAAGGCGAACGCCGTGTCATTATCGAACTGCCGGGTGTAAAGGATCCGGATGCGGCGATAAAGACGATCGGCAAGACGGCTATGCTGGAGTTCAAAGATGAGGAGGGCAACACGGTCCTGACTGGTACGGACCTCAAGGATGCACAGGCATCTACGAACCAGCAGAACGGCCAGAATGTCGTCAATCTGGAGTTCACCGATGAGGGCGCCAAGAAATTCGCTGACCTCACCACGAAGAACGTGGGACGCACGATATCGATCCTGCTCGATGGCGAGGTGCTAACCGCTCCTAATGTCCGTGAACCGATCCTCGGCGGCAAAGCCGAGATATCCGGCCAGCGCAATCTGGAGGAAGCCCAGAATCTGGCTGTCGTGCTGCGCAGTGGTGCTCTGCCGGTCAAGGTCAACATCATCGAGACGCGCACGGTCGGTCCGTCCCTCGGACAGGATTCGAAGGATAAGTCCGAGTTTGCTTTCGCGATAGGCCTCGGCGCCGTACTGGTGTTCATGATACTGTTCTATCGTCTCTCTGGCTTTATCGCGGATATCGCGCTCATGGCTTACACCATGCTCCTGCTCGGAGCGCTCTACCTGCTCGATGCTACGCTGACCCTGCCGGGCGTTGCAGGTATCATATTGTCCATAGGTATGGCTGTCGACGCGAATGTGCTGATATTCGAGCATTTCAAAGAGGAATACCGCATCCAGGGCAAGACGCTGCGCCTGTCGATGGACGCGGGCTTCAAGCGCGCTTTCACGACGATATTCGACTCCAATATAACGACCATCATCGCGGCCGGCGTACTGTTCTTCCTCGGAACCGGTACGATACGCGGCTTTGCAATCACGCTTGGCCTGGGAACGCTGCTCTCGATGTTCACCGCTATCACGCTGACCCAGTACATGCTGAAACTCCTGATAGCTTCGAAGATCACAGAGAACCCCAGTGCTTATGGTGCGAATGGTTTTATGCTTTGGACGAAGGAGGATTTGAAGAATGCCTAAGTTCAATATAGCAGGCCATCGCAAGATATGGTTTCTGATCTCAGCTCTCGTCATCATACCGGGCATCATTTGCATGTTCGTGAAGGGCTTCAATTTCGGTATCGACTTCACCGGTGGTACCATCATCGACCTCAAATTCGCAGAGCCGGTGACCATTGTCGAGGTGCGCAGCAGTCTGGCTCGCTACGACCTCGATGGCAGTACGATCCAGCTCTCGGGTGAGACATCGGGTGTGTCGTCCTCGAATGATGTCATGATCCGCACGGTCGACCTCGAGGAAGACAAGCGTAAAGAAGTCATGGCTTCACTCAAGGAGGATGTCGGTGACTACACCGTACTGCGTGAGGAGAAGGTCGGTGCCACCATCGGCGGCGAGCTCATAACTAATGCGGTCATGGCGCTCGTCATATCCTGGGCCCTCATCATACTCTATGTAGCTTATCGCTTTGAGTGGCGTTTCGGCGTTGCTGCCGTGGCTGCCCTGATACACGATATACTTGTAGTCCTGGCGGTATTCTCATTGACCCAGCGCCAGATCGATTCCTCGTTCATCGCGGCTCTGCTGACCATCGTCGGCTACTCGATCAACGATACCATCGTCATATTCGACCGTATCCGCGAGAACATGAAGCTGCATTTCCGTCGCGGGGGAGATATTGACAGGCTCGTCAATACGTCGGTCTACCAGACGCTGACCCGTTCGTTGTACACGGTGTTCACAGTCTTGTTCACGACGTTTGCACTTTACTTCTTCGGCGGCGAGACGACGAAGGATTTCGCGTTCGCTCTGCTGATTGGTTTCGGCAGCGGCTGCTATTCGTCGATATTCATCGCGAGCCCGCTCTGGATCATCATGCGCAATCATACCGAGAAGAAACATCATACCAAGGTTGCGACGGCAGAATAAAAATAGTACGGGCTAGGATATATTAATAGGATATATTAAAAGGCTGCGAAAAATGTCATGGCATTTTTCGCAGCCTTTTCGCCTTTATTTATATTTGATTTGTACTTAGGGCGATTGATTTTTGCGCGATACAAGAATGGAAAGCGAGCTTTGTGTGTTTGGAATGCATATAAATATGCTGTTGAGAAACTTTCCGCTCCGTCAGCTTCAGATAATATGTAATTAAGTAAATGCACGAATACTCGGATATCCTTTCTGCACAGCGGGTCGCATATGATCAGAGCATCTTCTGACTGTTTGAGTATGTACGTGTCTGATGGACAAAAGTATTAGTTTTATTTAGAATTGAATAGGTATGGCATAAACCTGATTTATCATATATAATATATAGAGTGATATTTATATTATTTATGATTATTTAGGGAGGTTCAAGAATGGTTATCGCAGGTGTCATAGTAGTGGTGCTGGCTTTCGTAGCCATTGTCAAGAAGTATGAAGCCCGATTGGTGCTTTTCCTGGCAGGTGTCTTGATGTGTTTCATCGGTGGATTGCCGAATGATGTCATAAAGGCTCTGACCAAGGCTATGACGAACAATTCACTCGTGCCGACGATCTGTACGGTCATGGGCTTCTCGTACGTCATGAAGCTCACGGAATGCGACAAGCACCTCGTGAACTCGATATCGGGGCTGCTGCGGCGGGGGCGTGTCGTGCTCGTGCCGATTGCTTTTTTCCTGACCTGGTGGATCAGTCTGGCCATTCCGTCAGCCTCAGGGTGCTCGGCGGCCGTCGGCTCGATCCTCATACCGACGCTGATTGCCGCGGGCGTGCATCCGGCTATGGCTGGTGCTGTCGTGCTCGCAGGTACCTGGGGCAGTGCAATCAGTCCGGGCAATGCTCACAACCCGTTCGTGGCGGATCTCGCGGGTACGGACATGATGACGGTCGTCCTGAATGAGACGCCGGCTTCGGTCATCGCCTCAGTGACCTGCGTCATCGCCATGACGATCATCGCTGTCGTGTTCCATGAGGGTGCTGATGAGAACCGTCGCGTGGCTTATCTGGCCGAACAAGGGGAATCCGTCGTAGCAGCGAGGGAGTTCCATGTCAATCCGCTGCGGGCCATCGTACCACTTGTTCCGCTCGTACTGCTCGTTCTCGGCTCGAAGCAGGTCGCTGTGCTGCCGGAGGTCAGTGTGCCGGCCTCGATGATCATCGGCGTCGTGCTGGGCTTCCTCGTGACATTCCAGGATGCCCAGGAGATATGCCGCCGGTTCTTCCGCGGCATGGGCGATGCCTATGCTGATGTCATCGGCCTCATCGTCTGCGCGACGATATTCACGACTGGTATGACGGCCATCGGACTGACGGGGGCGCTGACTGATCTCATGAAGAATTCGGATACGATGGCGGCCGCGGCCGGCACGTTCGGTCCGTTCTTCATCGCCGTGATATCGGGCTCGGGCGATGCGGCAGCGTTTGCATTCAATGGGGCAATCACGCCGTTCGCTGAGCAGTTCGGCATGAGCATCATGGATCTGGGCTCGCTGGCACAGATCGCTGGTGCCATGGGACGCTCGATGAGTCCGGTCGCTGGTGCGGCCATCATCTGTGCTGGTCTGGCACACGTCAATCCGATCGAGCTGGCGAAGCGCAATGCGGTACCCTGCCTCGTAGCAGCGATAACGCTGATGATATTGCTCTGATTGTCATGGGAGGCTATGAATCATGATGGATTGCGAGATCAATGAAAAGAGATTGCTCGATGATTTCTGTGCGCTCGTAGCGGTGCGCTGCTCGACGCATGATGAGCGCGAGATAGCAGATATACTGACGAGCCGTCTGCAGGCGCTCGGAGCTCAGGTGCATGAGGATGGCGCTGGTGCGGAGCTCGGTGGCAATGCCGGCAACCTCGTGGCGGATTTCCCGGGGACAGTGACGGGGGCGCCGACAATCATGCTGACGGCACATATGGACTGCGTCGAGCCCTGTGCAGGTATCCATCCGATCATCGAGAACGGCCTCATCCATACGGATGGTACGACGATTCTCGGTGGCGATGACAAGGCCGGTGTGGCGGCAATCCTCGAAGCTCTGCGTCAGATCAAGGAGCGTCAGCTGCCGCATGGTCCGCTGCAGGTGGTCTTCACGATATCGGAGGAGGGCGGTGTGCATGGCTCGCAGCACCTCGACCAGAGTCTGCTTCATGTGGATTACGGCTATACCTTTGATACGCATGGCCACCCCGGCCTCATGAGCTATGCGGCACCGGGCAAGAATCAGATCATCATCCATATCAAAGGCCGGGCGGCCCATGCCGGTCAGTGCCCCGAGAAAGGGTGCAATGCCATCATCGCAGCCGGCAAGCTGCTGGCGGATGCGCCGCAGGGGCGGATCGATGCGGAGACGACCTGTAATGCCGGCCTGATTACGGGCGGTTCGGCGACGAACGTGGTCGCGGACAGCTGCACATTGCGCTATGAGGCGCGCAGCCGCGATGCGGCCAAGCTCAAAAAGCTTACCCAGTCGATCGTCGACCATTTCGAGCAGGGAGCGGCGGCGACGGGCTGCACGGTGACGACCGAGGTCGCACCGGACTATGAGCCCTATCGCATCGCCCAGGATTCGCCGGCCATAAAGCTCGCAACACGTGCCTGCCAGGAGGTGGGGCTGACGGCTCGTCTGGAGGAATCCGGCGGCGGTTCAGATGCCAGTCACTTCAATGAGTACGGCGTACCGACCGTTGTCATGGGCGTGGGCATGACGAATGCCCATACGACGGAGGAACAGCTGCTCGAGCAGGATCTCTATGATGCGGCTCGTCTGGCCCTGGGGCTGATCCTGACGGCCGGCAACGCTAAGAAATAAAGTGAGACTCATCGGTCTCGTAACAAAATAGTATATTGGCCTAAGCACACAGTACCGCGGCAGGCATGGTTCCTTCATTGCGGAATCATGCCTGTCGCTGCTTTATCATTATAGTCGCTGGCAAAGATGAGGAGTTGCGATAAAATGAGAAATCATTTTGTTGCAGCTCTTTTTGTATGCCATTATTTTCGTCTGCCTGTGGCAAAAAAATTGAACAATGGCGTTATAATTAAAAGGTATTTTCTTTTTCAATACAGAACTGTATAATGGTAGGTATGACTGATGTAAATATCGTGTATGTTAAGTGAACAGCTGTACACAAGCTGATTATGATAAACTGGCAGCCGCAGGGCTGGCCGGGATAAGGATTTGATGGATTATGGTGAAGCGATGGAAGCTGGCGGATGATGAGGTGCCGGCAGTTGCGCTGGCAAAGCTGGCAGCGGCCTGTGATATACCGGTGCTGCTGGCCCGCATATTATGGCATAGAGGGCTGCACGATGCAGCGGCGGTGCAGTCGTTCCTGCATCCTGAGGAATATGAGACGGCCGCCCCTCTGGTGATGAAGGATATGCCGCAGGCGGTGCAGCGCGTGGCGCAGGCGATAGAGGGAAAAGAGAATATCGTCGTCTACGGTGACTACGATGCAGACGGCATGACAGCGACGACGCTGCTCGTGCGCAATATCAGGGAGCTCGGTGGCCATGTCAGCTACTATATACCCGTGCGGGCCCGGGAGGGATATGGATTCAATCGGGCGGCATTGCACCGGATTGCCGATGAGGGGGCCGATCTCCTGATTTCAGTGGATTGCGGCATCGCTTCCGTGCAGGATGTAGCTGAGCTCAGGGAATATGCGCCGGGGATCGATGTCGTCATCACGGATCATCATCTGCCGGGAGCAGAACTGCCGCCGGCACTGGCCGTCGTGGACCCGCATCGTGAGGACTGCCCCTATCCGGACAAGGATCTGGCCGGAGTCGGCGTAGCGCTGAAGCTGGCCCGGGCCCTGTGGCAGCGTCTGCGTCCGGAGCAGGCCGCTGCCCGTGATGATGCAGCATCGATCGAGCTGGCGACCATCGGCACCGTGGCTGATATCGTCCCGCTATTGGGGGAGAATCGTACGATCGTGAAGGCCGGACTGGAGCTCATAGCCCAGCGGCCGATTCCCGGTATCGCTGCGCTGCTCGAGGTCGCAGATATCAGGACGGATAGGAGCCTGAACGCTGGTACCATAGGGTTCCAGCTGGCGCCGCGTCTCAATGCTGCCGGGCGTCTTGCCGATGCGCGGCTGGGCGTCGAGATGCTGCTGGCCGATGACATGAATCAGGCCCGGGTGAAGGCGAAGCAGCTGGATGCACTCAATCGCGAGCGTCAGGATATGGAGCAGCAGATGGCTGAGCTGGCAGAGCGCAAGCTGACTGAGCAGGGCGACCCTCGCCAGCTCCCGGCCATAGTGACGGCAGGAGCTGGCTGGAATCCCGGTGTCATCGGTCTGACGGCATCTTTTTTCCAGGAAAAATACTATCGCCCGTCCATCGTGTTCACGATATTGCCCGACGGGACGTATAAAGGCTCCTGCCGCAGCATACCCGGACTTCATATGTATGAGGCCTTAGAGGCTTGCAGCGAGCATATCATCCAGTTCGGCGGCCATGCGATGGCTGCAGGACTGACGGTCGCTGGCGATGAGTATGAGGCGTTCAAGCAGTCGTTCGAGGATTATGTGGCGGCGACGCTATCGCCGGAAGATTTCATTCCCGGGATCAACATAGAGGCGGAAGTAAATCCGCAGCGCCTCTCGCTGGAGCTCGTGGAAAAACTGAATCTGCTCGAGCCCTTCGGCATGGGCAACCCGAAGCCGCTGCTCGGCTGGCGGGCGGTGAAGGGCCACGATGCGATCAGTATCGGCAAGAACCGCAACCATTTGAAATTCCGTCTGGGACAGGATAAGCAGCAGCTCGATGCCCTGTGGTGGTCGCATGCGGAGCTGGCCGGCGTCGTCAATAATGAAGAGGTCGACATCGTCTACGCGCCCTCGATCAATGAGTATGCCGGCCGGCGCAATCTGCAGTGCATGATCGAGGATATCGCCCCGGCCGCCAGCGAGCAGCAGCCGCCGAGCGATGAAACGCTGCGGGCGGTATACCGCTATCTGTATGGCATACAGCAGCGTGAGGGGCGCGTGCCATTTACGCGGGCAGAGCTGGCTGTGGGCTATTCCCGACAATGGGGGCATATTTCCCTTTATACATTGTCTCTGGCGCTGGATGTATTCAGCGAGCTCGGATTGTTGAATGAGCGTCAGGACCGGGAGGGCAGGAATGAGTTTTTCCTGCCGAAGCCATCCCAGAAACAGAATCTGCATGATTCGCCTACGTATCGCTCCATGAGGGGGAAAAATGATGAATGACAAGGACAGAGAACCTGTTACCATAGATACCATAGTGAATGCAGTGAAGTCATACCAGCCCCATGCCGATATCAGACTCATACAGCGGGCTTATGAGGTCGCAGAAAAGGCGCACAAGGATCAGAAGCGCGTTTCCGGTGAAGCCTATATCATCCATCCGCTGCATGTCGCTGAGATACTGACAGAGCTCCATATGGATGAGCCTACGATCGCGGCGGCACTGCTGCATGATGTGGTCGAGGATACGACGTACACCGGCGAGCAGATGAAGGAGCTGTTCGGCGAGGAGGTCGCCATGCTCATCGATGGCGTGACGAAGCTCGGCCGCATCAAGTACAAGTCGAAGGAAGAGGTGCAGCTCGAGAACTATCGCAAGATGTTCCTGGCCATGGCCAAAGACATCCGCGTCATCATGATCAAGCTGGCGGACCGTCTGCACAACATGCGCACACTCAAGTACATGCGCGCGGACAAGCAGCAGCGCATCGCGCGAGAGACGATAGAGATCTATGCGCCGCTGGCCAACCGGCTCGGCATCTCGAATATCAAGTGGGAGCTCGAGGACCTGTGCCTGCGCTATCTCGAGCCGGAGACGTATTATGACCTCGTCGAGAATGTGAAGCAGAAGCGCAAAGAACGCCAGGCCTTCATCGACGAGGGCATCGAGCAGATAAGGAAGAAGCTCGACGAGGCACATATCAAAGCAGAGATCAATGGCCGGGCCAAGCATTTTTACAGCATATACCGCAAGATGAAGCGGGATAACAAGTCGCTGTCGGAAATCTACGACCTGTCGGCGATCCGCGTGCTCGTCGATACAGTCCAGGACTGCTATGGCGTGCTCGGTGTCATTCACGCTATGTGGAAACCGATACCAGGCCGGTTCAAGGACTATATCGCCATGCCGAAGTCAAACGGCTATCAGTCCCTGCATACGACCGTCATGACGCGCGGCTATCCGCTCGAGATACAGATCCGTACGTTTGCCATGCATCGCGTGTCGGAGTATGGTGTCGCGGCGCACTGGAAGTACAAGGAAGCCGGCAAAGGGGCTACGGCTACGAGTGCGATGGACCAGAAGCTGTCATGGCTGCGTCAGATGGTCAATCTGCAGCATGATTTCAGCGATCCTAAGGAATATTTCGAGGCCCTGAAGGTCGATATATTCTCCGATGAGGTGTTCGTATTCACGCCGCGCGGCGATGTCATAGACCTGCCGAAGGGCTCCATACCAATCGATTTCGCCTATCGCATCCATACGGAGATCGGCCATCACTGCGTGGGCGCCAAGGTCAACGGCAAGATGGTGCCGCTCGAATACAAGCTCAAGAACGGTGACATCGTCTCGGTCATAACGAACAAGGCCAACAACGGTCCGAGCCGCGACTGGCTGAATATCGTGGCCTCGTCGGATACGCGCAGCAAGATCCGCTCGTGGTTCAAGAAGGAAAAGCGCGAGGACAATATCGAGCGCGGCCGTGACCTCATAAAGGAAGAACTCAAGCACCTCGGCTATGCGCCGCGGGAGCTCATGAGCGATGAACGCATGGGTGAGCTGGCGGCCAAGCTCAATATCCCGAGCGTCGATGATCTGCTGGCACGGCTGGGCTATGGCGGAATCGCTCTGCCCGGCATCGTGCAGAAGCTCATAGAGATCCATAAGAAGTCGCTCAAGCAGAGTACGCCGCCCGATGTGTCGAAAATGCTGTCGGAGCTCAAGCCGCATACCGGCAATGCGAAGAAATCGAGTCACGGCGTGCTCGTCGAGGGCGAGAGCGGCCTGCTGGTACGGCTGGCCAAATGCTGCAATCCGATACCGGGCGACCCCATCACCGGCTATATCACCCGTGGACGCGGGGTCTCGGTGCATCGCTCGGACTGCCCGAACGTGCTGAAGGACACCGATTACTCGCGCATGATTGAGGTCAGCTGGGATGTCGGTCTGGATAAGGAATACACCGTCGAGCTCGAGATCGTCTGCAACGACAAGAGCGGCATGCTGACGAGCATCCTCGCCATCCCGTCGGAGATGAAGATCAACATCCGCAATATCAATGCGAGCCCGAACCGCAACAACAAGACATCGACGGTCCATCTCGGCCTCGATGTGAAGAATGCCTCGCAGGTAGCTCAGATCATGACGAAACTGCGCCGGCTGAAGGACGTCTTCAGCGTGACGCGCCGCGTAGGCGGGTCGCAGAATTGAGCGGGCGGTTCCAGAATTTGAATTTTTATAGAGTGTTTGCTATAATGGAATGTATTTGAGACAGTTGCAAATCAGATTCCAATTGATATATGGTACGCGATGGCTATGAGATGATAAGGAACTGAGCATACAACCCTGATGACAAGGAGGGATATCTATGACCAAAACATTTACAATAGATGATTTGCGGCATAAGCTGCAAGAGAGACAATATAAGATGACACCCCAGCGCAAAGTGGTGCTGCAGATACTGCTCGAGCATCCCGGTGAGCATCTGAGTGCTGAGGACGTGTACGGATACCTGCGCAAGGATGACTCGGAAATCGGCCTGGCGACAGTGTACAGGAGCCTGGAGCTCCTGGCCGAGATCGGCATATTGCAGAAAATCGAGTTCGGGGATGGCTGCAGCCGCTATGAGGTGAACAATACGGATCCGAATTCGCATCATCATCATCACCTCATCTGCCGCAAGTGTGGCAAGGTCATAGAATTCGAGGAAGACATGCTCGAGCAGCTTGAAAAAGATATCGAGGAGAAGCAGGGCTTCATCGTCGAGGATCATCAGGTGAAGTTCTACGGCCTGTGCAAGGAATGTGCAGCTGCCGAAAAGGCAGGTAAGGCGGCAGCAGACAAGTGAAGATACAGACACTGACGATCAACAGCCACCGGGAAGTCATCACGAAAATCATAAAGGAAGTATTACTCCTGTTCGATGTGGTCATAACCGGACGCGAGGCAGCTGATTATCCACAGCTGTCGATCGTGAACCGGCTGGCAGAGCCGGTCAAGGACCTGCATACCCGGAACTGGGAGGCAGGGCCGGATGGCACAGCAGTGCACATGACGACATCGGTCTATCTGTTCCACTATGATGGAGAGGTCGACGTGTGGCAGCAGGCGTCAGCAGGCGTCAGCGATGAGCGGGCGGCTGCCGCAGAGAACCGCCTCATAAAGCTGAACCTGTATGACATATTCACCAAGCATCTCGGCGGTCAGCCTGCGCCATGGGGCATCCTTCACGGCGTGCGTCCGACGAAGATCGTCCATCGCTGGATCGGCTATGGCTGCGATGAGCGGACCTGCATCAGCCGCCTGGAGCAGGAGTTTGCCTGCTCGGCGGAAAAGGCGCAGGAAATCGTGCCGATGGCTTTCCGCCAGCTGCCGTTCCTGCAGAAGACGTCGCCGCACACGGTGAGCGTCTATGTGGGCATACCGTTCTGCCCCACGCGCTGCCTGTACTGTTCGTTCCCGTCGAATATATTGCCGGAACGGAAACGGCTGGAGCATTTCATGGCCGTGCTGCGGCAGGATATCGCTGCCGCACGGGCAGACATGGACCGGTTCGGGTTCGAGGTACAGAATATCTATATCGGCGGCGGTACACCATCTGCCTTGCCGGACGATATGTTCCGTGAGCTGCTCGGTATGGTCACCAAGGCTTTCCGCGGTGAGCAGACGCTGGAGTTCACGGTCGAGGCAGGGCGCCCCGATACGATTACACCGGCAAAGGTCGCAGCTCTGCATGATTATGCGGTCGACCGCGTCAGCGTCAATCCGCAGACGATGCAGCAGCGCACGCTGGATTTCATTGGGCGCCGTCACACGGTAGCCGAGGTCGTGGATATGTTCCAGGCGCTGCGGGCGGCTGGCATCCCGAGCATCAATATGGATATCATCCTCGGTCTGCCGGGGGAGACGGCTGCTGATGTGGCCGACACCATGCGGCAGGTACTGGCTCTCGGTCCGGACGATGTGACGCTTCATGCCTTGGCGATGAAGCGGGGCTCGCGCCTCAAGAAGCTCTGGGAAGCGCAGAAGATCAGCTTGCCAGGCGCTCAGGAGACGCGGCAGATGTTCGCTGCCGCCATGCATAGCCTCGCTGAGGCGGGGCTGAGGCCCTACTATCTGTATCGCCAGGGCTATATGAGTGGCGATCTCGAGAATGTCGGCTGCTGCCGGCCCGGCAAGGAGAGCATGTACAATATCCAGATCATGGAGGAACATCAGACCATCATCGGCATCGGCGGTGCTGCCGTGTCGAAAGTGGTGGATTTCCGGGCGCACCGGCTGCGTTCTGCTTTCCATGCGAAAGACCTCGTGACTTATTTGCGCGATATCGATATATACATAGCTAAAAGGCGTCAATTGCTTAATGATACATATGGAGAAAAGGGGGAGTTCCTTTTTGAGTAAGGAGTTACTGACGAATGCCCCGCGCGGTACGAAGGACATACTGCCGGACAAGGTGGGCGAGTGGAACTATGTTGAGGCGAAGATCCGCGAGCTCTGCCACCGCTATGGCTACCAGGAGATCCGTACGCCGATGTTCGAGCATACGGAGCTGTTCCACCGCGGCATCGGCGAGGGCACGGACGTCGTGGACAAGGAAATGTATACGTTCACCGACCGCGGCGGACGCAGCATAACACTGCGTCCCGAGAACACGGCCTCGGCGGTGCGCGCCTATCTGCAGAACAAGCTCTACGGCCAGTCGTCGCTGACGAAGCTGTTCTACATCGGCTCCATGTTCCGCTATGACCGTCCACAGGCCGGACGCATGCGTGAATTCCACCAGTTCGGCATCGAGGCCCTGGGCGAGGAGAATCCGGCAGTCGATGCCGAGGTCATCATGCTGGCCCTGGACCTGTTCCGTTCGCTGGGGCTGAAAGACCTCGAGTTGAGCCTCAACTCCGTTGGCTGCCCGCACTGCCGTCCGCGCTACCGCCAGATGCTGCAGGATTATTTCCGGCCGCATCTCGGTGAGCTCTGCGAGGATTGCCAGGACCGCTTCGAGCGGGCACCGCTGCGCATCCTCGACTGCAAGGTCGATGCGGACAAGGAGTTCATGGCCGACGCGCCGCAGATCACGGACTCGCTCTGCGATGACTGCCGGACTCATTTCGAGCAGGTGCAGGCCTATCTGCGCGCTGCCGGCGTCGAGTTCAAGCTCGACCCGCGGCTCGTGCGCGGCCTCGATTACTATACGAAGACGGCTTTCGAGATCAAGTACACGCCACTCGGCGCGCAGTCAGCCATCGCTGGTGGCGGCCGCTACGATGGCCTCATCGAGGAAATCGGCGGCGATCCGACTCCGGCCGTCGGTTTTGCTACAGGGCTTGAGCGCGTGCTGCTGGCCATAGAGAAGCAGGGGCTGCTGCCCGACATGGATGATGCGATCGATGCATTTATCGTCGCACTGGGCGATGCGGCGCAGGCTCCGGCTTTCGAGCTGCTGACGAAGCTGCGTCAGGCAGGGCTTGCAGCGGCTATGGACTATGCCGGACGCTCGATGAAGGCTCAGATGAAGCAGGCTGGCCGTTCAGGGGCCCGCTATGCTATAATAATGGGCGAGGATGAAGTCAAAGGACGCTATGTCATGCTCAAGGACCTCGAGAAGAGTGAGCAGGAGCAGGTTCCTTTTGATAATATAATAAACAAGCTATGTGCTGAGGTGAAGTGTTAAAATGGAAACATTAACAGGCATGAAGCGCACTCATCACTGCGGTGAATTACGTACCGCTGATGTTGGTGCCGAGGTAGTGCTGGCAGGCTGGGTATCGCGACGCCGCGATCACGGCGGACTCATATTCGTCGATATGCGCGACCGTTCGGGTCTGGTGCAGATCGTGTTCGACGAGTCGGCTATGGCTGAGGGGACCTTCCACAAGGCGGAGTCCCTGCGCTCGGAGTTCGTCATCGGCGTGCGCGGCAAGGTACGGGCCCGCTCGGAGGAGACGGTCAATCCGAAGATGGATACCGGCGAGATCGAAGTCGTCTGCAACGAGCTGCGCATCCTTAACACTTCGAAGACCCCGCCGTTCTATATCCAGGATGGTGTGAAAGTCGATGAGATGACGCGCCTCAAGTATCGCTACCTCGACCTGCGCCGTCCGGAGCTGCAGAAATGTATCCAGCTCCGCCACAAGGTGACCATGCTCATGCGCAAGTATTTCGATGAGCATGGCTTCCTCGAGATCGAGACGCCGATGCTCTGCAAGTCGACTCCGGAGGGCGCGCGCGACTTCCTCGTGCCGAGTCGTCTGAACCCGGGCGAGTTCTATGCGCTGCCGCAGTCGCCGCAGATATTCAAGCAGCTGCTGCAGGTCGCCGGCATGGAGAAATATTTCCAGATTGCCCGCTGCTTCCGCGATGAGGACCTGCGTGCTGACCGTCAGCCGGAGTTCACGCAGCTCGATGTCGAGATGTCCTTCGTCGATGAGAAGGACATCCAGACGTTGCTCGAGGGCCTCATCAAGGAGCTGTTCGAGAAGCTGCTGGGCCGTGAGGTGCAGATACCGATGCGCCGCATGACCTGGGACGAGGCAATGCGCCGCTTCGGCTCGGATAAGCCGGACCTGCGCTTCGGCATGGAGCTGCAGGATATCTCGGAGTACGTGAAGGGCTCCGACTTCAAGGTGTTCAACAGCGTGCTCGAGCATGGCGGCCAGGTAAAGGTCATCAATGTCGAGGGCTATGCCGACATACCGCGCCGCGAGCTCGATGGTCTCGTCGAATGGGTCAAGAACTACGGCGCCAAGGGCCTGGCATGGATTCAGTATGCGGGCGATGACTTCGACTCCATCAAGTCCCCGTTCAAGAAGTTCTACGATGCTGAGACGTTCCAGAAGATCAAAGAGGCTACGGGCGCCAAGACCGGCGACCTGCTGCTCGTCATCGCGGACAAGCCGCTCGTTGTGGCTCAGGCTCTTGGCCAGTTGCGTCTCGAGATGGGCCGTCGCCGCGGCCTCATCGATCCGGACAAGCTCGAGTTCCTCTGGATCGTCGACTTCCCGATGTTCGAGTACAGCGAGGAGGAGAAGCGCTGGAAGGCCATGCATCATCCGTTCACGGCTCCGCGCGATGAGGATATTCCGTATCTCATGAGCGATCCGGGCCGCGTGAAGGCCAAAGCCTACGATATGGTCCTGAACGGCGTCGAGATCGGCGGCGGCAGCCTCCGTATCTACAACCGTGAGCTCCAGCTCAAGGTATTCGAGGCACTCGGACTCTCCGACGAAGTCGCCAAAGAGCGCTTCGGCTTCATGATGCGCGCGTTCGAGTACGGCACTCCGCCGCATGGCGGCATTGCCTTCGGTCTGGACCGCCTCATCATGCTCATGGCCAAGCGCCCGTCCATCCGCGACGTTATCGCTTTCCCGAAGACCCAGTCGGCTTCGGATGTCATGAGCGAGGCTCCGTCGCCGGTAGATCCGAAGCAGCTGCGTGATCTCTATATCCGCACGACGGTGAAGAGCAAGGAAGAGAAGGAGCAGGAAAACAAGTAAGCCTGTTGCCTGACGGACCATTCACATAAATAAATAAGGCATTGAAGATGCGTTGATATCTTCAATGCCTTATTTTTGTGTCCGCTTATTCAATCAGTTGGTTTGGACTTCTGCTTGGGCTTGGGCCTCGGCCTCTTTCTGTTTCATGTTCTGGCGGTAGAGGTAGTAGACTGGGTCCTCCATCGCCATGACGGTGCGTAGGGGGACGCGTTGGAATATGGGCAGATGGAGGCGGACGCGCACCCAGAAGAAAGCATAAACGGCCAGCAGCACCAGCAGGGCCAGTGACAGCAGGAATATCTCGATGCGCTCCGTCGGATCCGGCGAAATATTATACATCATATAGACCGTCATGATGATGGCGAATATCTGCAGGAACGGGTAGAGCGGAACTTTGTAGGTACGCGGTACGGTCGGCATGGTGTGGCGCAGGACCATGACATCGATGTGCGTGACGATGTAGGAGATCATCCAGAACAGCGAAGCCGCGAGAATCAGGAACTGTACGGCAGCACCGCTCGAGAGACCTGTGGCCTCGATGATGATGGTGGCGATACCGAGCAGCCAGATGACGACGTAGGGAGCGCCGTGGCGGTTCTTGCGCTGGAACACGGCCGGCAGCAGACCGATTTTCGCCATACCGCAGCAGACTTCGGCCACGGAGCCGATGATGGAGTTCTGCGTGCTGATGGCCGCGAGCAGCGCGGCGAATATCATCCAATAGCGACCAAAGGGCCCGAGCACGCTCACGGCATACAGGATGTGCGGCGAGTCGGAGGCACCGGCCTCGGCCCAGGGGACGTAGTTGCTGAAGCCGAGCACCATGAGCGACTGGATGACGCACATGATGAACAGGCTCAGGAACATGGCCCGCGGGATGTCGCGCTTTGGCTGGGACATGTCCTTGCCGAGCGGGATGATGAATTCGGAAGCGATGAAGAGCCAGAAAGCCGTAGTTGTCAGCGGCAGGATGTCTGAAAGGCTCGTCGACAGGACCGCCGGCTGGTCGACTTCCACGCCAGTGCCGAGTCCGAGGGCGCCGATGAGCGAGAGACCGAGCAGGGAGATGACCATGAACGTGGCCAGGATGCACTGGACGAATGTCGAGAGCGTGACTCCGCGCAGGTTGATGTACATGAGCACGATGGTGAGCGTCACGCTGTAGAAGGCAATCGGCAGCCCGTCGCCGAGGAACTCGGCCATGACATTGGCGAACATGGCGCCTTCGGCCGGAGCCGCGAATATATTGCTGATGAAGTAGCCGCCGAGCATCGTGACGATCGTCGCAAAAGGACCGAGACCGACGAGCGTATACTGGGCGAGGCCGCCGGTCAGGTTCGGCATGAGGGCATTGAGCTCGGCGTTCGATGCCGCTGCAAGCATATTCACGAAGCAGACGAGTATCATCGCGAATATGAAGGTAGTACCCACGGCACTGGCGCCGCCAGCGAGCGGAATGAAGCAGCTCGTGGCAATGATCATGCCGACACCCGTCGAGACTGCGCCAAAGAGTCCGATCTTATTCATAGGAAAGACTCCTTTCGGTAGAAGGAAAAACGATACTGTCATTATACCGTGCACGAGTGTCTATGACGATGGACCGAATTACGGTACTTTTAGTGATAAGTGGAAGACATCATGGAACTTTTTAGGGCTTCGTGGTAGCCAAAAGTATGATATGTGTAAATGAAGTTAACTATAAGTAGACAAAAGTTCGATTAAGATATATAATGATAGCAAGCTTCCACATGGGAAGCTGCTGAATACAGAACGTCGATGACAATGAAGTCAGTCACAGGGATACTTGTGGCTGGCTTTTTATTTTTTGCAGGAGGTATCACGATGCTGAAAGAAATGGAATGGTTGACCATCAACAACATACTGCTCGAACTGTACCGCCAGAAAGAGCTCCCGGCTTTGTCGCAAAAACTCATGCGCGTGCTGCGCATGCTCATTCCGTATACGAAAGGCTACATGCTGCTGCTCGATCATCGCGGTCGTATAAAAGAAGATAACAGCTGTTTCATCGGGATGCAGCCCAATGAAGTGGACGCCTATCTGCATAAATATTATTCGCAGGATTACCTCCAGTATCTTTATGAGATCAGCACAGAAACCATCGTCTACCGCGATACAGATATCATGGACGATGAGCGTCGGGAGAAGACGGACTTTTTCCGTAAATTCCTGCTGCCCGCGGATATACCGTATGGCTGCGGTATCATCGTGCGGCACAAGGGGCGGGTATTTGCTGTATTCAATCTGTTCCGCAACAAAGAGCTCGGCGATTTTACGGATAAGGATATCGAGATCCTGAACATATTGAAGAACCATGTCGAGAATATGCTTGTCGCCCTCACGTCTCTCGACCAGCGTCAGCAATTCGTCGAGCAGTGCTGTGATGAAGCCCGCGAATGCTATGGTCTAACCGAGCGTGAGAGCGAGGTGCTGCGCCTGCTCACCGAGGGCCTGTCGAACAGCGAGATCTGCGAGCGCATGACGGTCAGCATATCGACCGTGAAGAAGCATATCTATCATCTGTTCGGCAAGATGCAGGTCAAGAGCCGTACCCAGCTCATCCATCAGCTCTATCTGATGCAGGGGGCCTGACGGCTGGCGGCGTGCCGGATCGCGGGGAGGCTGTCGGCAGGGGCGCCTGGTACTAATAGACCACTACTGGAACTTTAGGGGAAATAAATTCGCGCTTACGGTCCATTGTGAGATGGGCCGTTTTTTTTTATCATAAAAGTGCAAGAAGCAAGCAGGCGTCGCCGGCAGGGAAAAGCCGCTGCCCTGGTTATCGGCTATTGATGGGAGGAATTCATCATGCAGAAGATATTCACGAAAATTTTCCGTCCCGGTGAGAAGTGGTCCGGGAATATAGGCCGCCATAAATATTTGCATTTCAAGGCACTCGGCGATGATGCGAACCTGTCGCTGCTGCTCTACAACATGCTCGATACATCGGAGCGCTACAATATGCCGGATACGCTGAAGGCCCAGTACACGGCACATCTGACGCAGGGCAACGTGCTCATGAGCGACAACGGCCGCGTGCTGGCCAGCATCACTCAGGACAGCCTCGGCTGGCACGATACGATCGCCGGGTACAGCACGCGGGCCATGACGGATGAGAAATACGGCATCAAGACGTACCAGCAGGCCCGTAACGACTACTACCGCTGCGGCGAGGAGAATTTCAAGGTCGAGCTCATGCGCAACAACATGGATAAGGGCGATCTCGTGCCATGCGTGAATCTGTTCTCCAAGGTTTATGTGAATCTCGACGGCAGCATGCACTATGACCCGGAACATTGCAAAGAGGGGGCTACCGTGACGCTGCGCACCGAGATGGATATCATATTCATCGCCTCGAATACGCCGAATCCGCTGAATCCCTCGACCGAGTATCCGACGAGCTCCATCATCATGGATGTCTATGATGCGCCGGCTCCCGACCTCATGGATGAGTGCGTGCAGCATCGTCAGGAGAACTATAGGGCTTTCGAGAATACCTGGGACTATTACAATCTGCTGGGCCGCTGAACCGCAGATGATGCAGATGACCATATAGCGAGGAGGATATAAAATGTACGGACTCATAGAGAAAGAAAGCAACCTGAAAGAAAGCGATGCCGTGTACAGCGAGACGCTCGGAGCCGGACTCGGCTGGGTGCATCTCCTGAAGAAGGGCCAGAGCTTCCGCATCGTCGATATCGAGGGCAACCAGGCCGTCGATACGACGTTCTACGATGCGGAGGATACGCAGGACCACTACGGCGCGGTCGCCACCATCGTCGCGCAACAGAATATATACCTCACGACCGGCTCAATCTTGCGGGCGGAGTCGGGCAAGCCGATGCTCGAGATAACGGCTGATAAGACGGGCCGTCATGATACGCTCGGCGGTGCCTGCTCTTCCCAGAGCAATACGGTCCGCTATGCGCGGGAAAAGCGCTACATGCAGAGCTGCCGTGATGACTTCATGCTGGCGCTCGCGAATACGGATCTGCCGATACGCAAGCGCGATCTGGCTCCGAATATCAACTTCTTCATGAATGTGCCGGTCACGCCGGAGGGCGGGCTGAAGTTCGACGATGGCGTATCGGCGCCGGGCAACTATGTCGAGATGAAGGCCCTGCGCGACGTGTACATACTCATCAGCAACTGCCCACAGCTCAACAATCCCTGCAATGCCTATAATCCTACGCCGGTCAAACTGCTGATCTGGGATTAAGAAAACAACCGGGTTATGTAAATGTAAAGGAATGACAGCTTATGTTCACAAAAGTACTCATAGCGAACCGTGGCGCCATAGCTGTACGCATCGAGCGCACGCTGCGCCGTATGGGCGTAGGCAGCGTGGCCGTCTACTCCCAGGCCGACCAGGACAGTCTCCATGTGCGCAATGCCGATGAGGCGGTATGCCTGGGCGATGGCAGCGTGCAGGATACATATCTGGCGATTGACAAGATCATCGCGGCAGCCAGGGAGACCGGAGCACAGGCTGTTCATCCCGGCTATGGCTTTCTGAGTGAGAATACCGACTTTGCGGCGGCCTGCGCGGCCGAGGGCATCACGTTCATCGGCCCGACAGCGGAGCAGATCAAGCTGTTCGGCCTCAAGCACTCAGCCCGGAAACTGGCCGCTGAGGCTGGTGTGCCGCTGGCTCCCGGGACTGGATTGCTGAGCGGTGTGGACGAGGCAGCCGGAGCGGCGTCCCGCATTGGTTATCCGGTCATGCTCAAGAGCACGGCCGGCGGTGGCGGCATCGGCATCCGCATCTGCCATAACGAGGCAGAGCTGCGGGCGGCCTATGACAAGGTCACATATCTCGCGCGCCGCAACTTCGGCGATGACGGGGTGTTCCTCGAGAAATATGTCGAGCGGGCGCGTCATGTCGAGGTGCAGATATTCGGCACGGAGGGCGAGGTCACGGCGCTCGGCGAGCGCGACTGCTCCGTGCAGCGCCGCAATCAGAAAGTCATCGAGGAATCGCCGGCTCCGAACCTGCCGGACCATGTGCGTCAGGCCATGTATGAGGCCGCAGAACGGCTGGCCGCTGCGGCGTCGTACCGCAATGCCGGCACGGTCGAGTTCCTCTACGATGAGGCGACAGAGGAATTCTACTTCCTCGAGGTCAATACGCGCCTGCAGGTCGAGCATGGCATCACCGAGGAGGTCATGGGCGTCGATCTCGTCGAGTGGATGGTCCGCGAAGCCGCCGGCGAGCTGCACGATATCAAGTCCCTGGTGCCAACGAAGCCACTAGGGCATGCCATAGAGGTCCGCGTCTATGCGGAGGATGCACAGAATGATTTCCGTCCCGGCACGGGGCGTGTCGATGACTGCGTATTCGCGGATGATACGCGCGTCGAGACCTGGATTCGCAAGAATGTCGTCGTGACGTCGCTCTATGATCCGATGCTTGCCAAGCTCATCGTGCACGGGCGCGACCGGGCCGAGGCCCTGCAGAAGATGCAGCATACGCTGGCAGCCACGAAGATCTACGGCGTCACGACGAATATCCCATATCTCGCGGCCATTATCGCGCGGGCGGATTATCAGGCCGGCCATCTCTATACGAAGATGCTTGATGGCTTCACGGCCGAGGAGCATCGTCTCGAGGTGCTGGACGGCGGCGTGCAGTCGACGGTGCAGGATTATCCGGGCATGATCGGCTATTGGACCGTCGGCGTACCGCCCTGCGGCGCAATGGACAGCTACAGTTTCCGTCTCGGCAACCGTCTGCTCGGCAATGAGGAGGGGGCAGCGGGCATCGAGATGACGATGCGGGGCGGTCGCTATCGCTTCCGCACCTGCACGAGCTTCTGCCTCACGGGTGCCGACATGGAGGCCGAGCTCGATGGCGAGCCGGTGCCGCGCTATCGCGTGACGCAGGCCGTGGCCGGTCAGGTGCTGAGCCTCGGTACAGCGAAGACCGGCATGCGGGCCTATCTGCTCGTGGCAGGCGGCATCGATGTGCCGCAGATCATGGGCAGCCGCTCGACATTCGTCGATGGCAAATTCGGCGGTCACAACGGCCGCGCCCTGCGCACCGGCGATACGCTGACGCTGACGGAGGCCTGCCACAGCAGTACCTGCGCCTCGATGCCGCTCGAGTATACGCCGGCTATCACGCACGACTGGACGCTTGGCGTGCTGGCCGGGCCGCAGCCGACCGGAGAGTATCTGGCGCCCGAGTATCTGCAGACGCTCACGAGTGCCGAATACACCGTGAACTTCAACAGTGCCCGCACGGGTGTCCGCCTCAATGGCCCGGTACCGCAGTGGGTTCGCGAGGATGGCGGCGAGGCGGGCCTGCATCCGTCGAACATCCATGACAATGCCTATGCCATCGGCACGCTCGATCTCACGGGCGATCAGTCCATATTGCTCGGTCCGGACGGGCCGAGCCTCGGCGGCTTCGTCTGCCCGGTGACGCTCGCGAAGGCCGAGCTTTGGAAGATGGGACAGCTGCATCCGGGTGACAAGGTCCATTTCCAGCTGCTGACGCTCGAGCAGGCAGCAGCGATGCGGCAGGCCATGGCGAAGAATATCGCATTCGACTACACGCGCGTGGAGCTGCCACATACGCCGGCTGATGTAAAGGCCGATGATGCCATACTGGCGCAGGGCAGTGCCGATGACATGCCTTACTGCGTGCGGCTCGACGGCGAGGAGAACATCCTCATCGAATTCGGCGCGATGGAGCTCTCGATCGATTCCCGATTCCGCGCGCATATACTCATGCAGCGCCTGGCGGAGCAGAATCTGCCGATCATCGACATGACGCCGGGTATCCGCTCGCTGCAGGTTCATTTCGACATCGATCAGACGGATGCCCGGGCAATGGCACAAATCGTCGTGGCTGCGAATGAGAAGCTCGGCGATATCGAGGACATCACGGTGCCGTCGCGCATCATCCATCTGCCATTGTCCTGGGATGATCCGCAAACGCAGCTCGCGGCCCGCCGCTATCAGGAGACGACGCGCCCTGATGCGCCATGGTGCCCGAGCAATCCTGAGTTCATCCGCCGCATCAATGGCCTTGAGTCGCTCGATGACGTGAAGAACATCGTATTCTCAGCGGACTACCTCGTGCTCGGCCTCGGCGATGTCTATCTCGGTGCACCGGTCGCGGCGCCGCTCGATCCGCGCCATCGTCTCGTCACGACGAAGTACAATCCTGCCCGGCCTTGGACGCCGGAGAATGCCGTCGGCATCGGCGGTGCCTACCTCTGCGTCTACGGCATGGAGGGGCCTGGCGGCTATCAGTTCGTCGGCCGGACCATCCAGATGTGGAATCCGCTCGAGACGACAGAGAATTTCCCTGAGGGCAAGCCCTGGTTGCTGAACTTCTTCGATCAGATAAAATTCTATCCCGTCAGTGCCGAGGAAATACTGCGCGACCGTAATGATTTCCTGCGCGGCAAGTTCCATATCGATATCGAGCCGTCGACGTTCCATCTTGGCGAGTACAAGAAATACCTCGCGAGCATCAAAGAGGAAAGTGCGAGATTCAAGGCTCATCAGGAAGCGGCGTTCGAGGCGGAGAAGCAGCGCTGGCACGAGCAGGGACTTGATACGTTCGTATCCGATGTACCGGAGGCGGCCACTCCGGAGGAGGTCGTGCTGCCCGAGGGCAGTGATCCGGTCTGTGCGACGGTGCCCGGCAGCGTATGGAAGGTGCTCGTCGCCGAAGGACAGCAGGTACAGAAGGGCGATACGGTCGCCATACTCGAGAGCATGAAGATGGAGATACCGGTCCAGGCCGGAGAGGCCGGCTGCGTGACCGCGCTCTATATGAACCCCGGTGAGCAGGTGGAGGCAGGCCAGATACTGGCTGGCCTCGAGCAGAGTGAGGAGGCGAAGCGCGCATGACGAAGCGTGTACCCGATACATTGACGATAGAGGGCCTGCATGAGGCCTATGATGCCGGACTGACGCCGGCCGAGGTCATAGCAGCGATCAAGGAGCGCAGTGCCGGACTCACGGCAAAGCATATCTGGATCACACCGCCCGATGAAATGCCGCTCGACTCCTATATCGCGGCCCTGCCGGAGCGCGACTATGAGCGCTATCCGCTCTGGGGCATACCGTTTGCCGTGAAGGACAATATCGATGTCGCCGGGGTGCCGACGACGGCAGCCTGCCCGGCCTATGCCTACACGCCGGAGAAGAGTGCCACGGTCGTAGCGAAGCTCATGGCGACAGGAGCCATCCCGGTCGGCAAGACGAATCTCGACCAGTTCGCGACTGGGCTCGTCGGGACGCGCAGTCCCTATGGCGAGGTAGAGAATGCCTACGTCCCGGAACGCATCAGCGGCGGCTCGAGCTCGGGCTCTGCAGTGAGCGTAGCGACGGGGCTGGCGGCTTTCGCCCTCGGTACGGATACGGCCGGCTCGGGGCGCGTGCCGGCGATGCTGCAGGCACTCGTGGGGTACAAGCCTCCGCTCGGGGCCTGGAGCACGCGCGGCGTCGTACCAGCCTGTGCGAGTCTCGACTGCGTGACGGTATTCGCACATGACCTCGAGGAGGCAAAGGCCGTGGACCGTATGGCCCGCGGCTATGATGCGGATTGCTGCTGGTCCCGGCATATCGAGCACCAGGCTGACGCCTTGCCGGAGCGCATACTCATAGCGGACGAGGCGGAACTCACCTTCTTCGGCGTAGCACCCGATGATGCCCGGGCCAAATGGCGGGCGTCCGTAGCGCGGCTGAAGAAGCTGGGCGTGCCCGCTGAGATCATATCGATCAAAGACTTCATGGACGCGGCCAAGTTGCTCTATGATGGTGCATTCGTCGCGGAGCGCTGGGCCGATCTCGGTGATTTCGTCCGGTCGCATGGCGATGAGGTGTTCTCGGTCACCAAAGGCATATTGGAGACGGGCGGCAAGAGCGAGTATACGGCGGCCCGTCTGTTCCTGGATATGCACAAGCTACAGGAATACCGCCATCGGGCAGCCGCTGTCCTGCAGGGGGCAGTGCTTGTCATGCCGACGGCGGGCGGCACGTTCACGCGCGATATGGTGCGTGACGATCCGGTGGCCACGAACAGCCAGATGGGGCTTTATACGAATCACTGCAATCTGCTCGACCTCGCGGCCATAGCAGTGCCCGAGGACAACCAGGGCAGGGAGAATCCTTTCGGCATCACCATATTCGCCCTGCACGAGGCAGAGCACCTCATATGCGGCACGGCTGCCGCCTTCCTGGCCGGCTCAGGCTGCTGAGCCTGACTTGTATTCATGTCTGTAAAGAAAAGCGAGGTACACTATGGCAGCAAACAGCAAAGCTAGCGAGGATCAGCTGGTCCGGGTAGAGATCATCATCAATATGGATCGCATGACGCCGCTCATCAAGCGGCTCTATAAGGAAGGCCTGTACACAGGCGTGACGGTGTTCCAGGCCATGGGCTGCGGTGTCGAGAAAGGATCGTTCGAGTTCGAATATGATGATCAGGGCAAGCCGGAGGAATTCCAGTTGCTCCCCAAGACCGTCGTCGTCATCGTCTGCAAGAAGTCTGAACTGGATAAGCTCATCGAAATCGTGAAGCTCGAGCTTTATTCGGGACATATCGGTGATGGCAAGATATTCGTATCCGATATCGAGAATGCCATCCGCGTCCGTACCGGTGAGGAAGGTCTGGCAGCCATGCTGCCTTCGCAGGTCGTATGATTCCGATGATATAATTGAAAAGAGAACCCTCGTTCGCGATAGGAGCCGGCGCTTGCGCCGCCATATCGCGGATGAGGGCTTTTTAGCGTCAGGGCCGCAGTTTGGAGCAACTTCATACTCTGTCATGCGAATGGCTTGCTTTCTGAGGATTTACATAGTAGAATTAAACAATACGATGGCTGTCAGTTAGGAGGAAGAGATTTGGCAGAGAAAGTAGATATCCTGGGCGTCAAGGTAGATTCGGTGACCATGGCAGAGGCTGTGGCACAGGTCGAGAATTATATGGACGAACGGGCTGGAGTGCTCATCGCTACCGCCAATGCTGAAATGATCATGCGGGCTACGCATGATGCAGAACTGCTGAAGATACTGAATGAGGCGGCGCTCGTCGTGCCGGATGGAGCTGGCACGGTGTGGGCGGCTCATCATCTGGGGGCAGAGATGCCGGAGCGCGTGGCGGGCTATGACCTGGCCCAGCGCCTCATGGCTGAGGCTCCGGCCCGGGGACAGCGGATATTTTTCTTCGGCTCGGCTCCCGGCGTGGCCGAAAAGGCGAAGCAGAAGGCCGAGGAACTTTATCCGGGCATCAATATCGTTGGTACGCGCAACGGCTTCTTTACGGAGAAGGATGAGCCGGAGATCATCGCCCAGATCAAGGCCGCGCAGCCGGATCTGCTGCTCGTGGCCCTCGGGGTGCCGAAGCAGGAGAAATGGCTCTGCCAGCATCTGGCTGAGCTCGCCGTGCCGGTATCGATCGGCGTAGGCGGCACGCTCGATGTCATGGCCGGAGTCATGAAGCGCGCTCCGCGCTGGATGCAGAAGGCGAAACTCGAGTGGCTGTTCCGGGGCATGATGCAGCCGCAGCGGGCGGGGCGCTTGCTGGCACTGCCGAAGTTCGTGCTGAAAGTTCATCGTCACAGGCATTGATTCGCAGCGTGTGTATATGTCTATGGCATTGAAATCAAGCATCTCCTGCTAAAAAGCATAGACAAAAGCGTAGTAATCGCTTATAATTTGAATTTGGTGAAATAACATAAGACAAAGGAGAGGACAGCTCGGTGTATATAGTCAGAGAGGGCTATCCATTCATCTGCTTTTTCGGCCTGCTCGGTCTGCTCGCCTATTGGGCGGGCGGCTGGGCCTGGGCCGTTGTGCCATTCGTGCTCATGGCGTATTTCTGCTTTTTCTTCCGCAACCCGAAGCGTACGGTCGTACAGGATGCCAAAGCAATCCTGTCGCCGGCTGATGGGACGGTGCAGGAAATCGTGGCTGTGCCGGATGACTCGTTCGTGGGCGAACCGGCGCACAAGGTCGTCATATTCATGTCGGTTTTCAATGTCCATGTCAATCGCAGCCCCATCGATGGTGAGATCAAGCTGCAGAAGTATTTCTGCGGCCGTTTCCGGCCGGCCTATAAGGATGAGGTCGGTTTCGTGAACGAGCATCATCTGCTCGGCATCGAGAATGAGACCATCGGACTGCGCATAACGGTGAAGCAGATAGCCGGCATACTGGCCCGGCGTATCGTGAGCTGGGTCACGCTCGATGATGAGCTGAAGCAGGGGGAACTGTATGGCATGATCAGGTTCGGCTCGTGTCTCGAGGTCGTGATGCCGGACCGCGTGCAGGTACAGGTGAAGCCCGGCGATAAGGTCGTAGGTGGCAGAACAGTGATCGGGAGGCTTGATGATTGATGGATTACAGACGTTTCTTACCGAATTTGTGCACGTCGATGAATCTGGTTTTCGGCATGTGTTCGATTCTGGCAACATACAGTGGTTCCTTTTTCTGGGGCTCGCTGTTCATATTGCTGGCGCTCGTAGCCGATGGCCTTGATGGGCGCACCGCGCGGTTCTTCGGCGTGGCCAGCGAGATGGGCAAGGAGATGGATTCGCTTTGCGATCTCGGCTCGTTCGGTATAGCGCCGGCTTTTCTGGCCTGGTCGCTCGTACTGCATCAGTATGGACTGCTCGGCGTAGCGGTTGTCATCATTTTCGCCGTCTGCGGCATGTGGCGGCTCGCACGCTTCAATGTCAATGCCAGTGTCGTGCATGGGTACTTCATGGGGCTGGCCATCCCGGCGGGTGGCAACATCGTCGCGATGTCGACGTTGCTGTTCACGCAAATCGGTTTCGATATCGCCCGGCTCGGTCTGGCCTATCCGATCATCATGGCGGTCGTGGGCTACCTGATGATCAGCCATGTCCATTATCCGAACTTCAAGGGCGATGGCGGGGAGCCAATCTACCTCGTCACGAAGATCGCAGCCCTCGTCATATTCGCAGCCATCATCTGGCTCGGACGCGAGGCCATATTGCCGGCCATAGCTATAGCTGTATTCGGCACGTATGCGATCGCTGGCATCATCAATACGCTTTTGGCACTGTTTGCAAAGGAAGGCTGATTCCTCTTGAATTATACGTTTGACATCATCATGGTGCCAATGCAGATACTTATTTTCCTGTTCACGCTTTATTTCTTCGTCATAGGTTTCTGCGGCATGTGGCGTCGCAAGGAACACAAGATCATGACGCCGAAGAAGACGTTCGCGGTCATCGTGGCGGCGCATAACGAGCATGCCGTCATCGGCCAGCTCGTCGACAATCTGCAGCAGCTGAACTATCCGAAAGATCTTTATGATATCTATGTCATCGCTGATAACTGCAGCGATAACACAGGCGAGATAGCGGCAGCCAAGGGCGCCATCGTCGAGACGCGCGTTCATCCGACGAAGAAGTCGAAGGGCTGGGCGCTGGCCTGGATGTTCGACCGGCTGTTCAAGATGGACAAGCAGTATGATGCGGTCGTCATATTTGATGCAGACAACCTCGTCCATCCGCAGTTCCTGATGGAGATGAATAACCGTCTCTGCAAGGGCGATAAGATCATCCAGGGCTATCTCGATGCGAAAAATCCGTACGATACCTGGGTATCGGGAACATTTGCCATCGCGTTCTGGGTCATCGACCACATCTCGCATCTGGCCAAGACGAACATCGGTCTCTCGGCCTGCCTCGGCGGTACGGGCATGTGCATAACGACGGACGTGCTGAAGAAGCATGGCTGGCGGGCAACCTGCCTGACGGAGGATATGGAGTTCACGATGCAGTCGCTGGCCGAGGGCATAAAGACGACCTGGGCTCACGATGCCATCGTCTACGATGAGAAGCCGCTGACGTTCAAACAGTCCTGGAACCAGCGCAAGCGCTGGGCTCAGGGGCAGTTCGACGTCGCGCACCGCTATATACCGAAGATGCTCGTCGAGGGCTGGAAGCAGAAGGATATCCGCATCTGGGATGGCTGCATCTACCTGCTGCAGCCGCATTTCCTGATGATATCGACGGTGTTCGTCATCATCAGCTATATCCAGCTGGCGTTTCCGCCGTTCTATACGAATATCTATTCGCTGATGCCATCACAGCTCATGACGGCAATCATGCTGGGGCAGTATATCCTGCCGATGATCATCCTGTTCAAGATACGGGCCAAGTGGAAGGCATGGCTCTACATGCTGCTCTATCCGGTATTCATATACTCCTGGATTCCGATCATCTTCCTGGGATTCATTCATCGCAATGAGCATGAGTGGAGCCATACGCAGCACACGCGTGCTATGAGCATGGAGGATATCATGGGGAATGTGAAGAACACGAAAGATCTGGTTAAATAAGATAGACATCAAAGACTGCAACGCAAGTCAGGCTTAAGCATGTATTACCGCGGCAGGCATAGTTCCTTCATTGCGCTATTGTGGTTTGGCTGAAATAAAATTTTTCCCAATGAATAGGTCCCTTGAAAGTACTTAAACGCGCTGCGCTTGGACGAAAGTACTTTCCGCGGGAATGCTTGATAGGGAAAAATTTGATTTC
>CACXCN010000078.1 GCA_902766095.1 uncultured Selenomonas sp.
CGCCTGGTCGAGACCGCGAATCTGGACGCGCATACGCTCGGAGATGGCGTAGCCCGAGGCATCGTCTGCCGCGGAGTTGATCTTCATACCCGAGGAGACTTTCTGCAGGCTCTTCGCGAGTGCGGACGAGTTCTTATTCAGAGTGTTCAGCGTCGAGATTGCCGACATGTTGTTCTTTACGATCATAGCCATGATAAAATTCCTCCCTAATAAATAGCTATATGCCTGGCGGCCTTCCGTGACCGCCTGTCTGTGAGACTGTCGGACCAGACTGGCAGCTGCATGCCTGCCGCCGGGCCGGTTCCTTTGCCTTACACTACCTATATCGTTGCTGTTTTGGCAAAACTTAAGCGGTATTTTTATGTTTTAGCAAATTATTTTTACCATGCGACGCGCTATACGTCGATTTCTCTGTTTATAATTTTGCATTTCAGCAAATCAAGCTGTTTTGACATGTTTATGTTTTATAATGTAGAAAACGCGCCGACGAGGTCTGGCAATGGCCCATGGTAGCGACTATCGGGGCACGAGGATGCGGACGCTGAACAGGATGTTTCCTCGCGTGCGCACGCCTCCCCCACGATATGGCAATGATGTATGAGGAGGACAATACTTTGGATGAGAGAACAATGATCGGGCAACGTATATACGATCTGCGCGTTGATCGTGATATACAGCAGGGCGAGCTAGCCGCAGCCGTGAAGCTGAATCAAAGTGTACTGAACCGCATCGAAAAAGGCACACGTGCCGCACGCGACCGAGAGGTTCGCGACATCGCGCTTTACTTCGGCATATCAGCAGACGATCTACTCGGGATACCGCACCAGCCCGGCGGCATTGTCCTCTCCCCTGTCGAACGTCGCATCATCGAGCGGTTCCGCTGCCTCGACCACAGAGGCAAGAGCATGATCCGGCACGCAGTAGAAAATGAATATGATTACCTGCTGGATGAGCGGGAGGCCGCAAAGGAACGCGAAAAAGGGCCATCTTCGAAGGATGAAGATAGCCCTTTTTAATTTCAGCAAAGTCAAAAATAGAGCCATGAGCGTTTCATTTACTCATGGCTCTGTTTGCATACCGCCACCAGCCGCACCGCCGGTGCTCCTCCTCTATCGCAGAGCAGCCTCGACGATATCAGGAAAGCGTCACGGAACCGGCCTCAGGCTTCTATCCTGCATCTGAAATAATGATATCCCTAAACGATCCCCTCCTATGCTCCAATAGTACCAATTATGTATTTTTAAGTACTAGAACAGTTAAAAAGAATTGCCGCATAAGTCCATCTTACGCGACAATCCCGGGTACTCACGCCCTGCTGGCTGTGACGACCCCATGGAACAAAACATCTTCCAATGTCTCGACCGCCTGCTGATACGTCAGATCATAATGCTGCAGAAAAGCCGGATCGGCTAAAGCCAGCGCCGACACATAGAGACAGTGCTGAACGACAGGCATCCGGACCGGACGGAACAAACCGTCCTCCACGCCTTCCTGCATCAGTTCGATGATTTCCGCGACCTTCTCCTTATAGAAAGTCTGCCAGCGAGCCGACTCATCCGGATAAAGCAGCTGCAAATCTTCAAAATACCCGCTCGTCGTCAACGGCTGCATCATTTTCAGATAAGCCCGGACATATTGCTGCACCTTCTCCGCCAAAGGCAGTGAAGAAGACCGGATGCGTGCGCTATCGGCATCAAAAGTATCCATGATATACGACTGCATATCCTTGATCAGCTGGTCCTTCGACGGCACCAGCTTATAGAGCGATGATTTGCTCATCCTCAGACGCCGCGTCACATCGGCCATAGTAAAGCGCAACCCATGAACCTTTACTTCCTCGAGCGCCGCCAGAATCACTTTCTTTTCCATATTCCACCTCATAGAGTACTACATAAGTCTTTCTGGGTACTATATGTATTGTAGCGGGATAAACGGACTTTGTCAACGCCATTATATATACATTTTCCGTATAGCAAAAGATTTGTAATAGGTATTTTACATAGCATCTTTATCCTGATATGATAATGACAACAAAAGAACTACCAATCGTTTCATCTAGATATCAACGAGAAAGAAGGATGTATCTTGGCAAAGAAAGCACTTGTCGTCTATTTTACCTGGACCAATGGCAATACGGAGCGCATCGCGCAAGCATTGCAGCAGGCACTGCAGGCGGATCTCCTAAAGATAACAGCGCCCGATGACTATCACGAGGACTACGATACCGTAGTGCGCCAGTCACAGGAGGAGATCCGGCGTGGCTACCGTCCGCGCATCGAGCCTGCCCAGGCAGACCTTTCTGCTTATGACATCATTGCCATCGGCAGTCCTACCTGGTGGTATAGCGTAGCCCCGCCGGTGAGCACCTTCCTGGAGACGCATGATTTCACTGGCAAACTCGTCGTACCATTCACGACGAATGGCGGCTGGCCGGGACATGCCATCAACGACATCCGCAAAGCCTGCGCGGGTGCGACGTTTTTGCCTGATCTCGCCGTGAAATTTGATTCCACCGGCGGCAGCCAGCTGGTCAGCAGTCCGGAAGAAATCAATCGCTGGATCCAGGCAGTAGTCAAAGCAGCTGACCAGCAGGCTGAAGGGTAAGGATCAGGAAAGGAGACAGCAAAGAAGAACGGCGTGACCAAAGCCGAGATGGCAGAAATCATCACGCGACTCGGCTTCTACAGCGGCTGGCCGAAGGCATGGGCAGCTTTCCGCTATGCCAAGGAAGTCTACCAGCCGCAACCAACTAAATAAAGTGAGACTTATTCAGAGGGAGTTTTTACTCCCTCTGAATTTAGTCGAACTTACCCAGGGCTTTAGGGGCGCTTATCTCCCA
>CACXCN010000079.1 GCA_902766095.1 uncultured Selenomonas sp.
GAAAGTACTTTCCGCGGGATGGTTTGATAGGGAAAAATTTGATTTCTTAACGCCAAAGCACGACGCTCCATTCCGGAATCATGCCTGCCGCTGCTTTGTCACTTCCAGCAGTAGCAGAAGAAAGGCAAATAAAGGACAGGAAATGTTTGCACCGCCGTGCGCTATGATATATTATAGAGAGAGATCAATCTGGATAGGAGATATTTTGATGAAGAATAGCAGCAGATTCCTGGCCGCGGCTGTGGCGCTGGCATGCCTGCCGGGGACGGCCTGGGCGGCGACCTACCATGCGGATTCGGATACTGGTGTGGAGGCACTTGACTATATAGAGAACAATCGCCGGGCAGCACGGGCCAATGCTTTGACCGACGAGCAGCGGCAGCTCATAAAGGATGCGCGCGAGATGGAGGCGCATCTGCGCCATCCGCTGAAGACGGGCGATCCGGTGCCGGTAGCGTTCGAGGGCGATGATCTGTCCTACGATGAGCGAACTGGCGAATTCACGGTCAAGGGGCATGTGAATATCCTGCAGATGGATGCCCATCGCTTCGAGGCGGACTATGTGCAGGGCAATACGCAGAAGCGACAAATAACGGTGCCGGGCAAGGCGCATATCCTGCAGATGACCGAGGGCCAGACGCGTGTGACGCTCGATGGCTACAAAGCGGACTACAACTATGGCACACATACGGGAACGCTCGAGTCGGCGCGCGGCAAGGCCGGCTATCACTACATCACGGGCAAGCGGTTCGAGTTCTACCCGGACCATATGGTCGTCTACGATGGCACGGAGACGCGCTGCGGCGCGCAGAAGCCGGACTATCATCTGAAGGCGAAGAAGATCACGTACTACCCGAATGACCACATGGAACTTGAGAATGTGAAGTTCTACATCAAGGGGACACCGATACTATCCCGCAAGCATTATGTGACATCGGTGGGCGATGGCGGTGCCGCGCGCAAGTTGCCGCGCATCGGCTACAACAATGATGACGGGGCCTGGCTGGAGTGGGATCTGGATTTCCCCGTGCGGCACAATGTGAATCTGAATACAGATATCTATGTGACCGGCCATGATGGCTGGCGCTCGAACTACACGCTGAGCTGGAAGCAGCTCAGCTCCGAGCTCGGGCTGACCTATGGCTACTACGAGGACAGTGACGATATCTGGATAAAGAAGGAACCTTCCGTATTCTGGAAGTACAATCATCACATAGGGGCGACGCATTTCACATATTCTCTGAATACCGAGTATGGGCGCTGGTATGGCAACGGCGTGCACAGCAACCACAGCGAGTACGGTCTGGGGCTGGGCTACGATCCGATTCATTTCCATCGCTATAAGCTGACGCTCGGCACAGGATACGGCATCACGCGCGAGAGCTTTGATGATTCGCGCATCGATGGCATGAGCTTTGATGCGGTGCTGACGAAGGACTTCAATGATCGCTGGGCTGCCTATACGGGCTACCACTACAGCAAGAAGAACCGCGAGAACTCGCTGTTCGATTTCGACACGGATGATTACTCGAAAAAGCTGGAGTCGGGCTTCAGCTATCGCGTGGACCGGCTGAACCGCTTTGTCATGGGCACGCGCTACGACCTCGATCACAGCCGCTGGCGCAATATCGACTATTACTGGTTCCATGACCTGCACTGCTCAGAGTTCATCGTGCGCTATAAATCGATGACGAATGCCTGGAGCATCCGCTGGCAGTTCACTCCGTGGTGACGGGAGCAGAAAAGAGAGACGAAATGACAGATAAGGATAAGCTGAATGATATCATCACGGCCATGCAGGGCCAGCCGGTGCTCGTCATCGGCGACATGGTGGCCGATGTCTATCTCGATGGACGCATATCGCGCATATCGCGTGAGGCGCCAGTGCTCGTGCTGGAGCAGGCGGGCGAGCGCGTTGTCGCGGGCGGCGCAGCTAATGTCGTGAATAATGCGGCTACGCTGGGCGGTCATGTCTATGCAGCCGGTGTGCTCGGTCAGGATGCGACAGCGGATAAGCTGCGTGATATACTGGCGCAGAATGGGGCGGATATCGCCGGGCTGATCAGCGTAGCTAGCCGGCCGACGAGCTCGAAGACGCGCATCATTGCCGGCGGCCGGGCGACGGTGAGCCAGCAGATCGTGCGCGTGGATCGCGAGAGCCACGAGCCGCTCGATGAGGCTGCCGAGCGCCAGCTCATGGACTATATCGATAACGTGCTGCCTGAGGTCCGCGGCATCGTCATCAGCGACTACGGCACGGGGACGGTCACACCCGCAATCAAGGACAAGCTCATCGGCTATGCCCGCCAGCATGGTCTGCCAAGCATCGTCGATTCGCGCTATGCCGTGCGGGAGTTCGCAGGCATCGGCTACGTGAAGCAGAACGATGCCGAGATCGCCACGGCGCTGGGGCGCGAGCTGCACAATACCGAGGAAATCGTGGCCGCCGGCCGCGATCTGCAGCAGGAGCTCGACGCCGACGGCGTGCTCGTGACACGCGGGGAGCAGGGCATGACGCTCGTCGAGCGCAGCGGGGCGGTTACGCATATACCGGTCTCGGATGTCAGCGAGGTTTTCGACGTGTCGGGCGCGGGCGATACCTGCGTCGCGACGGTGATACTGGCACTGGCGGCCGGCGTGCCGGCGCCAGAGGCAGCGACGCTCAGCAATATCGCCTCGGGCATCGCCGTGCGCAAGCTGGGGACGGCTACGGTGACGGCACAGGAACTGCGCAAAGCAGTCGCGCAGCAGAAAGGTTGAACGCTGGATGTCTGGCGGCAGGGCTGGCTATGCCATCACGCCAACCAGGCTCAGCGATAGGGAGGAAATCATGCTCATCGCTCATTCTGATATAAAAGCCTATTGCGATATTCTGCACCGGGCGGGACAGCGTATCGCCTTTACAAACGGCTGTTTCGATATCCTTCATGCCGGCCATGTGCGCTACCTCGAGGCGGCGCGGGCCCAGGGGGACTGTCTGATCCTGGGGCTCAACAGCGATGCCTCGGTGCGGGGCAACAAGGGGCCCTCGCGCCCGATCAACGGCGAGCAGGATCGGGCCGAGGTCGTCGGCGCCCTCCGATGCGTCGATGCGGTTGTCATATTTGACGAGCCGACGGCCGAGGATCTCATCGCGCTCGTGCGCCCCGACGTCTACGTTAAGGGGGGCGACTACACGCTCGATACGCTGCCGGAGGCGCGCATCGTGCAGAGCTATGGCGGTCGCGTAGAATTCATACCGATGGTGGCCGGCCGATCGACGACGAATGTCATCGCGAAGATAAAGGCTGCAGACGGGAAAGATTGAAATGAAAAATATACTTGTAGTCAAGCTTAGTGCCATCGGCGATGTCATACATGCATTGCCGGTGTCTTATGCTATAAAGGAACAATGGCCGGACTGTCATCTGACCTGGGTCGTCGAGCCACCGGCCTATGACCTATTGGCGCTCGATCCCTGCATCGATGAGATCATCGTGTTCCACAAGAAGGAGTTTCGTTCGCTTTTCGGCCTGCTGAAGAATATCGGGCCGTTCCGGCGGCAGATCCAGTGGCGCAACTATGATGCCGTGCTCGATTTGCAGGGGCTGTTCAAGTCAGCCGCGATCGCGTATTTTGCCAAGGCGCCACGCAAGCTCGGCATACCGGATATGCGCGAGCTCAGCGACCGGGTGTCCCGTCCGGTGCGCGGACCGCATGCGCAGGGACATATCGTCGAGCGCTACCTCGACAGCGCCCGGGCGCTGGGATGCCAGGTGAAGAAGATCGTTTTCCCACTCGAGATACCGGAAAACGAGGCCGACATCGCCCGTATGCATTTCACGCATGCGGGCGGGCGCCCCGGTACGCCTTATGTGGTGCTGCCGGTCGGGGCGAACTGGCCCAACAAGCGCTGGCCGACGCTGTATCAGGCCGAGCTCTGCGACTGGCTCTATGAGCAGCGCCTGATACCGGTGCTCGTGGGCGGCGGTCCGGTTGATGAGCAGCGGGCAGCCGAGATCGAGAGTCAGGCCGAGATACCGCCGGTCAACATGGTCGGGCAGACGAATCTGCCCCAGCTGGCCTATATCATACAGCAGGCCAGTGCAGCGGTGGGCGGCGATACCGGGCCGATGCACCTCGCGGCAGCATTGGGAACCCCGGCGGTCATGCTCATGGGCCCGACGGATGCCCCGCGCAACGGTCCCTACGGTCAGCCGCAGAATGCCATCGAGGTGGACCGCGACTGCCGCCACTGCTGGCAGCGCGCCTGCCCGAAGGGGCATGACTGTCTCGATGCGATAGCAGTCGCTGAGGTAGAGGCTAAGCTGCGCGATGCATTATCGCTGTGATGCCTCTGTCCGGAGCATGAGAGACGCCCTGTATCTAAAGGAGTATCAATATCTTGTCACTGTTCAATAATCGCCCGAGCCGGCTCGAGATGTTCTGGAGCAATATCCAGCACGATCTGAGGCTGTTTTTCTACCTGTTGTTCCTCGTGTGCCTGTACAGGGCCATATTCATGGTCATCATGCACTCGTACATCAATCCCGATACGCCGGGGGCTGAGATCGCACTGGCGAACTGGATGGGGATGCGCCTCTCGCTGAAGACTGCCGGCTGGGTGGCCGTCTTTACATTCCTGTTCGCCACGCTGCCGACGCTGGCGTTCCCGCGGCTCGACGGGCTGACCCGGCGGCTGCGGCTTGTATGGGCCACGGTTGTCAGCTTCGTGTTCAACGTGCTGTTCGTAGCCCGTTTCCCGTTCTACAATCAGTTCCATACGACGTACAACTCGCAGCAGGTCATGGCCGGTGCCAATGAGAAGACAGGCTCGGTGCTGACGATGATGATCCAGGACTACGGCCTCATCTGGCGCATGGCTATCGCGATCGCCCTGACAGTGGCATGCTTCCTCGTGCTGCGCTGGCTGCTGCGGACGCGGACGTTCCGTATACCGGGCATTTTCGCCGGCCGCCCGCTCGTGTTCACGCCGGTGTTCATCGTCGTGTTCGCGGCCCTGTTCATCTTCGTGCGTTTCGGCGGCTCGTTCACGTTCGGCCGCGGCATCAACTGGGAGAGCTCGGGCGTCACGAACGATGATTTCCTCAATGAGTGCGTGCTCGATGATGCCCAGGCCATGTATCGGGCCTACTCCATGAAGAAGCGCATGGATACGGGCCTCGCGGCGAGCTACGTCGAGAAGGACCATGTGCGCGACTATGCGAAATTCGTGGCCGGACATACGGAGGAGCAGGGCGACGATCTGACGCCGTATCTCGCACGCACGGCGCAGGGACCGCGCATCGCCAAGCCGCGCCATATATTCATCATCATCGAGGAAAGCCAGGCCGCCTGGCCGCTGCTCGACAAATATGCCGACCTGCATGTCGGCGATGGCATGAAGAGCCTCATGCAGTCGGAGCACGGCTATGGCTCGCTGAACTTCATGCCGAACGGCGAGTATACCTCGATCGCCCTGAGCGCCATCATGACGGGACTGCTCGATATGCGCGTCGAGGTCTGCTACCAGCCGCGCAGCATAAAGGAAGCCTATCCGACGGCCTTCGGCACGCAGTTCAAGAAGCTCGGCTATCAGGTTGATTTCTGGTACGGTGGCAATCCGGCCTGGTCGAGCATGAAGCCGATGGCGCTTGCCCAGGGATTCGATCATTTCTACGGCTATACGGATATGAATGTGCCGAAGGTCAACACGTTCGGCACGAGTGATGGCTACATATTCGAGGCACTGTCGAAAGCGCTTGACAGCGAGCCGCCGACGGTCCATGTCATAAAGACGGTCTCGAACCATCCGCCTTACAATATCGACATCGAGGCGGAGGGATTCGATTTGGCCCGGGCCAAAGAGATCACGCATCAGATGCCGGATGTCGAGAATCCGGATCAGCTGGCGAAGGAGCTCGGCCACTACTGGTATACGGATAAGGTCGTGACGAATTTCATCCACGAGACTGAGCAGAAATATCCGGACAGCCTGTTCATCATCACCGGCGACCACGCGATACGCACGGATCCGAGCCGCCATCCGACGCTCTTCGAGCATCAGGCCGTACCGTTCGTGATGTACGGAGATGGTATCACGAAAGATATCCTGCCGCCAAACGTGACGGGCGGTATCACCAGCTTCCTGCCGACGCTCATGGAGCTCATCGCCCCGCAGGGCTTCACCTACTACTCGATCGTACCGAGCCTGACGGAGATGGACAAGCCGGACGGCATGCCGACCGGGTTCAACACAAGCTGCTTCATGACGCGGAATGCCATGGGCATGATCGACCGCGATCAGATGGAGGCTCTGCCCTGGAAGGCAGACCAGCCTTATGACGCTGCTGCCGAGCGGGCCAAGGCCATGCAGTGGATACCGGCTGCCCGCACCATATCCTGGTGGCTGGCCATCCATGGCACGGACCTCAACGCACAATAATGGATATAGATAAAGGATCAATGATGTATAAGAATATCCTGGTCATAAATATGATGCATATCGGCGACCTCATGCTCGTGACGCCGGTGCTGCGGACGCTGCGGACGAACTATCCGCAGGCGCATATCGCGCTGCTGACCGATAAATCGCTCGCCGACCTCGTATGCTGCAACAGGCACATCGACGAGTGCCTGCTCATCGAGAAGCATGGGCGGGACAAGAGCCTCGCGGCCCTCTGGCGCTTCATTCGCCGCGTGCGGGCCCGTCATTTCGATTTGGTCATCAACCTGCACCGCAACGAGCGGGCTTCGGCCATCGCGGCCTTCAGCGGGGCCGGACGGATCGTGGGGTACAGCAAGCCGGGGTTCTCGCTGCTGTTCGACCAGGTCATGCAGAATCCGTCAGTCGCCCACCATATCGGGCGGGGGCCGTTCCACCTTTTCCCGCCGTTCCGCTACGTGCCGGGGTGGAAACATCAGGTCACGGCTCATCTCGATGTACTGCGGGAGTGCGTGGGCGTAGAGAGAATCGATGACGGCGGCCTCGAGATGTGGATCGATGAAGAGCAGGAGCAGGAGGCTCAGCGCATCTGGCAGGACAATTTCCCTGCGGGAGCGCGGGTCATCGCGTTCAATATCGGTGCCAGCTGGCCGACGAAGCGCTGGCCGGATACGTACTTCGCCGAGTGCGCGGACCGGCTGATGGCGCGTGGCTACCATGTAGCTTTTTTCGGTGGACCGATGGACGAGGAGATGGTGCAGGCATGCATCGCTCAGCTGCGGCAGCCGGATAGCGATCATCTGCACGTGCTGACGGGGCGGGTGAGCCTCGGCGTGCTCGCCGGACTGTTCCGGCGCTGCTGCCTGATGCTCACGACGGACTCGGGCCCCATGCATATCGCCGTGGCCATGAACGTGCCGCTCGTGACGATGTTCGGTGCCTCGCCGGTGCCGGGATTCTATCCCTATGATGCGAAGGATGTGCTCGTGAGCTCGCCCGAGCCCTGCCATCCCTGCGGCATTCACGATTGTCCGCGCTCGGGCGAGGATCATCTGGCGTGCATGAAGAAGATGACGCCGGATACGATCATGCACTATGTGGAAGAACTGCTCGAGCAGTACGGCGGCCGTCCTGCCGGCGAGCTCCCTGACCACTATGGCCAGTACGAGTGCCGCGTAGTGACGCCGGTGGAGTGAGGCGCAGTGCCCTTGGCTTGCTATACGGGGACGCGCGATTGTGCTATAATCATATTGAAATTCCGCTAAAAAGTAATGGTAGAACTGCATAACGGATAGCAAAGGAGCTAGAGATGGACAAGCAGGCCCTTTATGACTTCGTGGCTGGCAGGACTGGCCGCTGCAAGATACTGGTCGTCGGTGATGTGATGCTGGACAAGTACTATTATGGCGACGTCACGCGCATATCGCCAGAGGCACCGGTGCCGATCACGCATGTGACCGGCTCGAAGGAGACGCTGGGCGGCGCGGCCAACGTCGCGCACAACCTGGCGTTGCTCGGCTGCCAGACGAGCATAGCTGGTTTCGTAGGCGATGACTATCACTGCCAGAGCCTGCTGGACAAGTTCACAGCGCGGGGCATCGACTACCGCGGACTCGTCCATACCGACCGGCCCACGACGACGAAGCTGCGCGTCGTGGGCGGTCATCAGCAGATGATACGGCTCGATTTCGAGGATACGAAGCCCATCGAGGGACATTATGCGGAGCGGCTGCAGAACTACATCCAGGCGCGGCTCAATGAGAGCCTCGATTGCGTGATCATATCGGACTATGGCAAAGGCACGTGCACGGAGAAGGCGTGCCATCAGATCATAGAAGCCTGCCATGCTCATGGTGTGCCGGTCGTCATAGATCCGAAAGGCAGCAACTGGGTGAAATACGCGCATGCGGACTATATAACGCCGAACCTGAAGGAAATCAATCAGGTCCTGCTGGAGCCGATCAGGAATGATTCGGCTGCCGTGGAGAAAGCAGCCCATTACGTCATGCGCAAATACAAGGTCAAGAATGTCATCGTCACGCGTTCGGAGGAGGGCCTGTCCTTCGTGACGGAGGACGATATCGAGAATATACCGACGCGGGCTCAGGAGGTCTTCGATGTGTCCGGTGCCGGTGATACGGTTATCGCGGTTTTCGCTATGGCACTCGCGGGCGGCATGAAGCCTGTTGACGGGGCGTATATGGCGAATCTGGCCGCCAGCGTGGTCGTGGCCAAGCTGGGCACCTATGCCGTGAGCCGTGAGGAGCTGCTCGAGCGGCTCAGCCAGGCCATGAAACACGAGGCAGAGTAAGAACTCAGGAGGAATATATCATGATCATAGTAACTGGCGGCGCCGGCTTCATCGGCAGCAATATCGTCAAGGAACTCAATCGGCGCGGTCGCACCGACATACTGATCATCGACGATCTGAAGGATGGCCAGAACTACAAGAACCTGCGCGGCCTGCAGTTCATCGACTATCAGCATAAGGACGATTTCCTGCAGAGCATCGAGAACGATGACTTCGATGGCGCGGATATCGATGTCGTATTCCATGAGGGCGCCTGCTCCGATACGATGGAGTATGACGTGAATTTCATGATGCGCGTGAACTATGAGTATTCGAAGTCGCTGCTCCATTTCTGCCTGCAGCATCGCATCCCGTTCATGTACGCTTCGTCGGCCTCTACCTATGGCGGCGGCTTGCATGGCTTCCGCGAGGGCAATGAGTGCGAGGACGCCCTGAATCCGTATGCATTCTCGAAGCTGGCTTTTGACCGCTATGTGCGTCAGGTGCGCAGTGAGGCCCACAGCCAGATCGTCGGCCTGCGCTATTTCAACGTCTATGGCCCGCAGGAGCAGCACAAGGGCAAGATGGCTTCGATATTCTATCAGCTCTACAACCAGATCAATGAGACGGGCAAGGCGCATCTCTTCAAAGCCGGTCCGGGCTTTGACGGGGGCGATGGCGAGCAGCGTCGCGATTTCGTCTATGTAAAGGATGTCGTGAACATCAATCTCTGGTTCTGGGAGAACAATGGCCCGTCCGGCATCTACAACTGCGGCCCCGGTCATGCGCACAGCTACAACGAGGCGGCGCAGGCTGTCATCGACGCCATGGGCAAAGGCGAGATCGCCTATCGCGAGTTCCCCGAGGTCCTCGTGGGCAAATACCAGAACTTCACGGAGGCCGACACGACTCATCTGCTGGCTGCCGGCTACGATCAGGGCTTCCACGACTTCCGTGCGGCAGTGAAGGAGTATGTGGACTTCCTGAATGCGGGCGGGTATTTCGTCTATGGCAAATAAGGCGGTATTCTTCGACCGCGATGGCACGTTGAACGTCGACATCCACTACCTGCACCGGCCCGAGGATTTCATCTGGATGCCCGATGCACGGGAAGCCATCAAGTATGTCAACGATCATGGCTATCTGGCGATACTCGTTACGAACCAGAGCGGTGTAGCGCGCGGGTACTATCCCGAGAGCGATGTGCGCCGCGTCTATGACTGGATGAATGAGCAGCTCGCGGTCCTGGGCGCTCATCTCGATGCGCTCTACTACTGCCCGCATCATCCGGATGGCAAACTGCCCGAGTACACCTGCGTGTGCGACTGCCGTAAGCCGAGTCCGAAGCTCGTCAATGAGGCATGTGCGAAATACGATATCGATAAAACGCAGTCCTACTTCGTCGGCGATACCGATACGGATATGAAGTGTGCAGAAAACGCCGGCCTCACTGGTCTGCGCTATCCTGGCGGCAGCCTGCTGGAGCTCGTGCAGAACATTCGTGACTGACGTACAGGGAATGCAGGCATCTGCCACCGGCATCGGGGAGCACCAGATATACATTTTGTCATTTATGCACAATGATTTATGTGCATAGCTGTCAGCTACTGGACAGAAATGACGAAATCAGAACCTGCATATTGTGCAACGCGGCTAATGATGCTATGCTATACGCATAAAGCAACACATACAGAACAACGAGGTTCTGCAGACAACGGCGTCTGCAGAGCCTTTTTTGTTTCTGCCTGATGACCACGCTTCTCGATCAACTGCAGCACAGAAAGGCAGGAGAGCAATATGCGCACGCTATATAAGAATGCCACACTCATTGATGCAAAAGAATCTCAGAATTTCCTCGTGGAAGATGGCCGGTTCGTCGCGTTCGGCCCGCACCTCGAGGCTGTGCGCGAGCGCGTCGATGTCCTGCGCTCCGTACGCGAGGGCCGTACCTTGTTCGAGCGTGAGCCCGCCCGCGTCACGAGCCACTATGCATGTCTGGACGGTGGTCCGCGTGCCGAGAGCTGAGTCCCTGTCGCTGATGAGGCCGCTGCTGCATTATTGCGGCAGCTTTTTCAGTTGCAGCGCTTTATAGAAAAAGTCCATGTGCGGCACAGAAAAAGCAGATATTGGCGTCCTTTCCGTACCGAACCTTCTCGATTGACATAGAGACTATGGTAGGATATACTTTAGTAAATCATACATTACTAAAGTATACATTACTAAATTATACATTATAAAAGAGCGCGGATAGGAGGATGGCTGATGTTTGTTGGGCGCAAGCGGGAACTGGCGGCGTTGCAGAGCCGGTATCAGCAGCACAGCTATGAGTGCTTTATCATCTATGGACGGCGGCGTATCGGGAAGACGGCTTTGATCCGGCAGTTCATCAAGGGGAAGAGGGCCATCTTCTTTACGGGGATGGAGACGACGATGCAGGAGAATCTCGACAACCTGAGCCAGTGCATCTATGATTTCCAGGGCGGCGACGGCAGGGCGCCGGTGTTTTCGAATTTCCAGGATGCACTGGACGCTGTCACATCGCTGGCACGTCGGGAAAAGCTGGTTCTCGTCATCGATGAGTATCCGTACCTTGCGAAATCTTACCCGGGTATTTCATCACTGCTACAGGTCCAAATCGATCATGTCTGGAGGCAGATGGACATCAAGCTGATTCTCTGTGGATCTTCGATGAGCTTTATGGAGAAGCAAGTGCTTGGGCATCAAAGTCCGCTTTTTGGCCGCCGGACGGCACAGATGAAGCTGCAACCCCTCACGATTTTCGAGGCACAGGGGCTTTTCCCTGGAATCGCGCTCGAAAAGCTCGCGGTGCTTTATGGCATCACGGGCGGGATACCTCTTTATCTGCAGCAAATGCATGGTGATTGGAGTCTGGAGGAGAACATTGTCCGGAATTTCCTCGATCCCATGTCATACCTCTTTGAGGAGCCAGAGAATTTATTGAAGCAGGAGGTCCGGGAGCCAGCTACGTATAATGCCATCATCCAGGCGATTGCCACTGGCAGTACGAAGATCAGTCAGATTGCTACGAAAACAGGGCTCGAGGTCAGTGCCTGTGCTGCTTTCCTCAAAAATCTCATAGGACTCGGCATTGTCTGCAAGGAGCATCCACTAGGGGAACCTCGTTCGCGCAAGAGTCTTTATCGTATCCAGGACGATATGTTCCGCTTCTGGTATCGCTTTGTGCCGCAGCATTATTCGCAGATCCAGAATGGAATGGGAACGCTCGCTTTCCGGCGCATCGAGCCGTATTTATCGGATTTCATGGGACAGGTTTTTGAAGGCATCTGCCTGCAATGGCTCTGGCGGGAGAATGCGGCCGGGCGTCTCCCACTGTCGTTTGATGAAGCCGGTCGCTGGTGGGGAACAGATTCGCGTCGTCACCAGCAGACGGAAATCGATATTCTCGCGCAGAACGCAGCGCAGGAGATGATTTTCTGCGAATGCAAGTGGCGCAATGAGCCTCTTGATGCGGACGTTCTCGAGCTCCTGTATGATCGCAGCGGACTTTTCGCTGCTGCGAAAAAGCAGTATATCTTGTTTTCCAAGCGTGGGTTTTCAGCACGCTGTCAGAAGAAAGCCTCTGAGGATGCCCGCGTCCGGCTCGTGGATTTTTCCTGCATGATGCCATAGAAGGCATAAGACGGACAAGTGCCTGAGGGGTATAAAAAAATACCAGGCTGCCGTGTAGATGCGGCAGCCTGGTATTTTTTGTACTCTGATAGTCAGTCTGACGGAATCAAAGTGTAATCCACGATACGAAATAGATTACCAGCGGTATGGTGACGCAGGCGATACCGATGAAGTCGATGTAGATACCGGTATGTATCATCTTCGTAATCGGGATATAGCCGGAGGCATAGACGATGGCATTCGGCGGGGTCGAGACTGGGAGCATGAAGCCGAGCGAGGCCGAGAGGGCGATGCCGACGGCTACAGGTATCGGGCTCAGGCCGGCCGAGATGGCTACGGTGATGGCGAGCGGGCCGATCATGTTCGTAGCGGCCGTATGGCTCGTGAGCTCGGAGAGCAGCAGGGCCATGACGGAGAATACGGCAACCATGACGATCTGGCTGGGCTCGCCGCCGGTGGCGGTGACGATGCGGTCGCCGATCCAGTTCGAGAGGCCGGTCTTGTACATCATGCCGCCCATGGCGAGACCGCCGCCGAACAGTATGAGCGTGCCCCATTCGATGCCTTTGACGGCTTCATCCCAGCGCAGCGTGAACTGACGACGCTCGAAGTTTATCGGCAGCAGGAACAGCAGCAGGGCACCAGCCATGGCTGCGACGGCTTCCGGGAACAGCGTGTTGTACATCTTGAGCTCCGGAGCCGTGCTGCCCAGGGCAATCGATAGGAAGCCCGGCGTGACCCAGAGAATGACGGAGACGAGGAAGCAGATGAGCGTGTTCTTCTGAGCACGGCTCCAGCTGCCCAGCTCCGCGAGCTTTTTCTGGATGAATGTCTCGGCGCCATCGATACGGTCGACGTCAGCTGGGAACATGTGGCTCAGCACGAGATAGGCGATGATGAAATACAGGACCATGGCGATGAAGCCCCAGGTCATCCACTGGAAGAACGATATATGGATATCGCACATGGTATCGAGGAAACCGAGCATGATGAGGTTCGGCGGGGTGCCGATCGGAGTCAGGACACCGCCGATGGAGCACGAGTAGGCCGTCATGAGCATGAGGCCGGTCGCGTATTTGTACTCGTGCAGATCGATCTCGCGCCCGTTGGCAGCGAACATTTCCTTGATCGACGTCAGCAGGCCGAGGCAGATGGGGAACATCATCGCAGCCGTGGCCGTGTTGCTGACCCAGCCGGAGCAGAGGGCAGCCGCGAGGCCGACGGCGAGGAATATGCGTTTCGGACTCGAGCCGACCCATTTGCGCGAGAGCAGCCAGTAGGCAAAGCGCTTATCGAGGCCATGCTTCATCATGGCTGTAGCTAGTATGAATCCGCCCATGAACAGGAATATCATGGGATTGGCAAAGGCGGCAAAGGCAACGCCGACCTTCACCACGCCGGTGATGACGGCCAGTGTCGGGCCGATGAGCGAGGTGACAGGGATGGGTACTGGCTCCGTGATCCACCAGATGGCTACCAGTACCATGATAGCGAGCAGTTTGTGAGCTTCGACAGTCAGATCGCTGAACGGTGTCATGTAGGTGATGATGGCGAGCAGCGGACCACCATAAAGGCCGATGGTTCGTCGCTTGCGGTCAAAGGCTTGTTCGGCTTTTTTCACGGCAAGTGCTTCTGCATTCATCTTGTCCAAAATAAATCCCCTCCTTTTTCCTGGCTGGCACACGAAGTGTCCATGCAATAGTTCCATAATCCATTATAGTTATATGATAAGGAAATTTCACACATTTTGCAATAGACGAATGGAAGAAAGTTCATTCAATTTAGTTATGATTTGTCGGCATTTTGTTCGCCTTCTGATGCAGCTTTGCCAATCAGTCTGTCATCGTAGGTGTTTCGCGAAAGAGCCGGTGCATTTGACTTTTTCCAGGCTGGGTGATATAATTACTGAACCCGGGGATGTAAAGGTTTCGACGGGGATATATGCTTCATGGATAGCGAGCCGGGGGGTCATCATCCCGTTAGTAAGGTGAAAACTTTTATTTAAATATAAAAGCTAACGAAGACTACGCTCTGGCTGCTTAACGCCAGCCCCTGTACAGCTGCTGCCCACACGGCGGTATAAGGGGTAAGCTGTGGGATACCTGATAGTCAATTCTCGGAGACTTGACTGGGAACTCTTATCGAGATAGGTGCTGAACCGTTTGTCTGTTGATGGTGAGGCACTGAAATCTAACAACAGACTGTGCTCGAAGAAGTCTGTGGGACAGTATTTTCGGACAGGAGTTCGATTCTCCTCATCTCCACCATTTGAGCTTTTGATCGGCCTCCAGGCATTTGCCCTGGGGGCCTTTTTGTGTGCTCGTGCAGAGAGCTGGTGCCGCTATTGACGGCAAGATGGCTTTTGTGCCTGAAGCTTACTTGCATTTTTTGTCGGGAAGTTAGATAATATTATTTTAGAGAAATGATTCGGCGCGGCTCTGGAGGGGTTCGATGAAGCGTACGTTGACTATGGCATTGATGGTCCTGGGACTGCTGATGGTGATGGTGGCTCCGGCCATGGCCGCTGATTTCGCGGAGCGGGCGGCTGATCTGACCGAGATCACGGGCGTGCGCGTCAGCACGCATGATAACAAGACGCGCATCGTCTTCGATGCGGCGAAGCCGGTTCATTATAAGACGTTCGCGCTGACGAATCCTGACCGCGTCGTCGTCGATATCGCAGACGCCTGGCTGTCGCCGAAAGTAAAGGTACCGGCTGTAGATAACATGTTCATAGCCGGGCTCCGTGCCGCCCAGCATGATCCCTCGACGGTCCGCATCGTGGTCGAGAACAAGGTCGGGCGGAATAATTATAAGGTCTTCAGCCTCAAGGGCGGAACTGCGGCCGGACGTCTCGTCCTTGATTTCGGCGATATAGGGCCGAGCACGGAAGGGGCGGCTATAGCTACCAAGGGGGCCAAGGGCACAACGGGAGCGGCTGTCACCAAGCCGGTCAGCCAGCCGGCTCAGACCAAGCCGCAGACGGAGACGCCTAAGGCTAAGCCGCAAATAACCACCCAGCAGAAGTCTGACGCACAGAAACAGGCGGAGGCCCAGAAGAAGGCTGAGGCACAGAAGCAGGCCGAAGCGAAGAAACAGGCTGAGGCGCAGAAAAAGGCGGAAGAGATGCGGAAGGCCAAGGAGGCCAGCAAACCAGCAGAGGAGGCTGCCCAGGGGACGACGGATAACAGCCAGGGCAGCACGACGGATGACGGCCTGGCGGAGATCACCGGCCTGCGCGGCCGCCGCATCACGATCGATGCCGGCCATGGCGGCAATGATGCCGGCGCCATAGGCCCGACCGGCGTCACGGAGAAGAGCGTGACGCTGCGCGTGGCCAAGGAGGTCGAGCGCCTGCTTATCGCCGAGGGAGCCACGGTGTTCATGACGCGCACGACGGATACCGAGGTCTCGCCGAAAGGGGCCAATGCTACCGATATCGAGGAGCTGCAGGCTCGCTGTGATGTAGCGAACAACAACAACTCGGATGTCTTCGTCTCCATACATATGGATTCCTATAGCGGCAAGGAGGCGCATGGCACGACCGGCTACTACTATTCGCTGGGCAGCCAGCGGTCGCGCGAGCTGGCGGATAAGATACGCTCCGATGTCATCGACCAGATCGGGACGCAGAGCCGCGGGACGCAGAGCTGCAATTTCTACGTCGTGAAGCATACCGATATGCCGGCTACGCTCATCGAGGTAGCGTTCATATCGAATCCGACGGAGGAGAAACTCATGGACAGCGAGGATGGTATCCACAAAGCCGCGCAGGGCATCGTGGACGGCATCGCGGATTTTTTCGGTTGAGAAAATCAAGGGGCTGAGAAAAATGCTAAAGCATTTTTCTCAGCCCCTTCGTACTCATAATAAAAAAGTCAGCACCAGTGGTGCTGACCTGTATGCCCTATACAGCTGGCGGCTGGAGCCGCTGGCTGATTACTTGTTCAGAGCGTTGACTTTGCGAGCGAGACGCGACTTCTTGCGAGCAGCTGCGTTGCGCTGATAAACGTGGTTGGCAGCAGCCTGGTCGATGGTCTTGCAAGCAAGGTTCAGGAGGGATTTTGCCTCGTCGGCATTACCTGCCTCTACAGCGTCGAGAACGCGACGGCTGGCCGTGCGAACGCGAGATTTCTCAGCAGCGTTCTTGGCATGGCGCTTAGCGTCGGATTTCACGCTGAGTATCGATGCTTTGATGTTCGGCATAAATTTCACCCCCCTTTTACCCGTAATTTCGGTTCAATACTTAGCTATTCTAGCATGCTTGCGAGGAAAAAGCAACAAGAAAATCAGTAAAATCACGCAGACTGGCATATTTATTGCAGGAAAACCCTGCCAGGTGTTATAATAATAGCCACATATAGCAATAGGCGAAAGGAAAATGAGCATGGAGAATAAATACATCCGTAATTTCTCGATTATCGCCCATATCGATCACGGCAAATCGACGATCGCGGATCGTTTGATAGAGCGCACGGGGACGCTGTCGGAGCGCGAGATGGAGGACCAGGTCCTCGATAATATGGATCTCGAGCGTGAGCGCGGCATCACGATCAAGGCCCAGACCGTGCGCCTGAACTACAAGGCGCAGGACGGTCATGAATATCAGCTCAACCTCATCGACACTCCGGGCCACGTCGATTTCAACTACGAGGTGTCGCGCAGTCTGGCCGCCTGCGAGGGGGCGCTGCTCGTCGTCGATGCGGCACAGGGCGTCGAGGCCCAGACGCTGGCCAATGTCTATCTGGCACTGGAGCATGACCTCGAGATCATACCGGTCATCAATAAGATCGACCTGCCGAGCGCTGATCCGGAACGGGTGAAAAAGGAGATCGAGGATGTCATCGGCCTCGATACATCGAATGCGATACTGTGCTCAGCGAAGACGGGGCAGGGCATCGATGATATCCTCGCGGCGATCGTCGACTACATACCGGCCCCGGAGGGCGAGGGGAATGCACCGCTGCGGGCTCTGATATTCGATTCGTATTTTGACTCTTATAAGGGCGTCATCGCGCACATCCGCGTCAAAGAGGGCCATATAAAGAAAGGCATGAAGCTGAAGATGATGGCCACCGGCAAGGAGTTCGAGGTCACGGATGTGGGCTGCTTCCGGCCACAGCCGGTCGATCTGGGACGGCTCGATGACGGCGAGGTCGGCTTCATCGCGGGTAGCCTGAAGGATGTGCGCGATGTGCGTGTGGGTGATACGGTCACGACGGCCGACCATCCGGCTGCCGAGCCGCTGCCCGGCTACCGCGGCGTGAATCCGATGGTGTTCTGCGGCCTTTATCCGGTGGACAGCGCGGACTATGACAATCTGAAGGATGCGCTGGAAAAGCTGCAGCTCAATGATGCGGCGCTCGTGTTCGAGCCGGAGACGTCCGTGGCGCTGGGCTTCGGCTTCCGCTGCGGCTTCCTCGGACTGCTGCATATGGACGTGGTGCAGGAGCGCCTGGAGCGTGAATATCATCTGAAGCTGATAACGACGGCCCCGACGGTCATCTACAAGGTATACAAGACGAACGGCGAAGTGCTGGAGGTCAGCAATCCGTCTGACCTGCCGCCGGCTACGGAGATCGAGCATATGGAGGAGCCGTATGTCGAGGCCAAGGTCATCGTGCCAAGCGATTATGTCGGCGCGGTCATGGAGATATCGCAGGACAAGCGTGGCGAGTTCAAGACGATGGATTATCTCGATACGAATCGCGTGCTGATCACCTACGCGATACCGCTGAATGAGATCATATACGACTACTTCGACCGGCTGAAGTCAGCGACGCGCGGCTATGCGTCGCTCGACTATTCGCTCGCTGGCTACCGGCAGTCGCGCCTCGTGAAGGTGGATATCCTGCTGAACGGCGAGCCAGTCGATGCGCTGTCGTCCATCGTCCATGCGGACCGTGCGGCGGCACGCGGCCGCCAGCTGGCGGCGAAGCTCAAGGAGATCATCCCGCAGCAGATGTTCGAGATACCGATCCAGGCGGCCATCGGGTCGAAAATCATAGCGCGTGAGAACGTGCGGGCCCGCCGCAAGGACGTGCTCGCGAAATGCTACGGCGGCGATATCTCGCGCAAGCGCAAGCTGCTCGAAAAGCAGAAGGAAGGCAAGAAGCGCATGAAGGCGGTCGGCAGCGTCGAGGTGCCGCAGGAGGCTTTCATGGCGATACTGAAGATAGACTGATGGAGAATAACATACAGGTTGATGATGCCCCACGTCCGTGGGGCATTTATGTGCATATACCGTTCTGCCGGCAGAAATGCTACTACTGTGATTTCGCCTCGTGGGCGGGGCGGGAGCGCTACATGGCGGACTATACCGCGGCGCTGCTGCAGGAGCTACACCGCCGTGGTACGCGCTATGCGGCGCGCTGGGGGCGGCCGGCTACCATATACATAGGCGGCGGTACGCCGACGGCACTGCCACAGGAGCAGCTGCTCGCCATCGTGGCAGCCCTGCAAGGCGTTGGGGCAGCAGAAAAAACGGCTGCGGTCCCGGCGGGGGCGGCAGACGGTCATGCATCAGGGACGCAGGGACTGTCCCCGGATCTGCCGCTCGAGTTCACGGTCGAGGCCAATCCGGGGACGGTCGATGAGGCGTATCTCGCGGCACTGCGGTGCGCTGGGGTCAACCGGCTGAGCTTCGGTGTGCAGAGCTTTGATGACCGGTTGCTGCGGCGCATAGGCCGCATCCATACGGCGGCTCAGGCGCGGGCCAGTTTTGCGGCGGCCCGGGCGGCAGGATTCGATAATATCAGTCTCGATCTCATGTACGGTCTGCCGGGGCAGACGCTGTCTGATCTGCAGCCTTCGGTGGAGCAGGCGCTGGCCCTCGGGCCGGAGCATATCTCGATATACGGTCTGCAGCTCGAGCCGGGGACGGTTTTCGCCCGCCAGCAGGAGCAGGGACGTCTCGAGCTGCCGGATGAGGATACGGCCGAGGCGATGTACGACTATATGACGACGGCGCTGCCGCAGGCGGGCTATGAGCGCTATGAGATATCGAATTTCGCCCGCCCGGGACATGAGAGCCGGCACAATATGTCCTACTGGCAGGATGTGCCCTATCTCGGTATCGGGGCCGCGGCTCACTCCTATCTCGATGGGCAGCGCTATGAGAATATGGCCGATATAGCAGGCTATATCAAAGCGGTGACTGAGGGGGAGTCTGTGACCAGCGAGGAGGAGCCGGCCACGCGTCAGATCGCGATGGAGGAGTATGCATTCCTGGCCCTGCGCATGGTGCGGGGCATCAGCCGGGATGGCTTCGCGGCCCGATTCGGGGTCACACTGGAGTCGGTGTATGGCGAGGTGATCGCGCGGCTCGAGGCACAGGGGCTGCTGCAGACGACGCCGGAGGCAGTGGCGCTGACGCCGCAGGGCATGAAGCTAGGTAATCAGGTATTCGCGGAATTCCTGCTGTGAGTTATAGTACCGCGGCAGGCATGGTTCCTCCATTCCGCATAGGAAGATATGCAGATAGATTTTGACGTTCAAAAGGTGATTGTCATGAAGAAAAGTATTTTGTGCCTGGCGGTGGCCGGGATGCTGGCTTTGCCGGTGACGGGGCAGGCAGGCGGAATCTGGCAGGATACGGATGAGCTGGCGGCCGTGGCGACGGAGGGACAGAGCGCCGACGGGATGTACAGCAGCCGCGATGCCATGCTGCGGGCGGCGGACAAACAGCTCACGGCTCCGATACCGAAATTGACGGACAAGCAGGTGGTGCCGCCCTCGGGGGACAAGCGCGACTACACCAGCCTCGCCGTATATTTCTGGCCGAATCCGGATACGGAGGACGGGCTGCCCTATGTGCGACGGGATGGTCATGTGAATCCGGAGAAGTGGAACAGTGATAAATACGATGCCAAACGGCTCGGCCAGATGAAGAACGAGATCCGGGCGCTGGCCCGCGGCTATGCCATGAGCGGTGATGAGCGCTATGCCGAGCGGGCCATGCAGGTGGCAGCGGTCTGGTTCATCGACCCGGAGACGCGCATGAATCCGCATCTCATCTATGCCCAGCTGGTGCCAGGGAAGTCGGAGGGCCGCTCGTCGGGCATCATAGACACGGTGCAGTTCATCGACGTCGTCGATGCCCTCTATCTGCTGCAGGGGTCGAAAGCCTATACGTCCGAGCGTCAGGCAGCGTTGCAGCAGTGGTTCAGTGACTATACGGACTGGCTGCTCACGAGTGATATGGGGAAGAAAGAGGGCCAGGCCGGAAACAATCACGGTATTTGGTACGATGCCCAGGTGGCGGTGTTTGCGCATTTCGCTGGTCGTGATGACGTGGCGCGCCGCATCATCGCTGCCGTGCCGGAGAAACGCATGGCCAGCGAGATCGACAGTGATGGCAGTATGCCGCGCGAGCTCGCGCGCACGCGGCCGATGAACTACAGCCTCTATGCCCTGCGGGCGCTGCTGACGCTGGCGCGCGTCGGCGATGATGTGGGCACCGACCTTTATGATGCCCGCTCGACGAACGGCCGCAGCCTGACTCAGGCCATCGACTATATCCTGCCCTATGTAAAGGGGGAGAAGACGATGGCGAAGGAGGATGTGGCGGCCTATCATGATAAGGATTTCCGGCTGGCGTTGCATCTGGCCAACCAGCACTATCACAATCCGGCCTACGAGTTGCCGCGCAACGAGGGGCGGTGACGTCGGGCCATAGGCCGGAGGGCGGCAGAAAGGCAGGAATCGGGAGTGAGCAGTCCTTATGACAGTGTGCTGCGCGCCAGACTGACGCGCAGCATGAACAAGATATACCGGGCAGCGTTGACCGGCGAGGATACGGTGGAGCGACGCTATACGCTGAAGCCGCCCTTTCCCTGGTCGGACATGGGGCGCCATATGAGCGAGTTCCGGGAGTGGACCCGGTTCTGGCGGCGGCCGGTGCCGTACTGGACCGTCGAGCTGACCACTCATCGGCCGAAGAATCTGGGGGAACAGACCGATTGCCCCGCAGCGGTAGTATTTCACTCGGCGCAGTCCATGCTGGACTATCTGGGGCTGAGCTCGGACTATGAACAGCTGCGGCATGATTATGAGCAGCTCGTGGCCGGACATGAGGAGCTGGGGCCCGTGGTGCTGCGCTACCGCAAGGCGCTGCTGGCCGACCGCAGCCTCGCGGCGTCGGTCCTGCGGGTCGCGGATTATTTCGCGGTGCATGGGCAGGCGGCTGCGCGGCCGCGCTACCTGCGCGAGCTGGATATCCCGCATGTGCATACGAAATGGATCGAGGATCATAAGGAACTGGCCACGGCAGTATATGGGGCTTTGTATCCCGCCAGCGGTGTGCGGACATTCACGGACTTTTGTGATCATCTCGATCTCCTCGTGCAGGCTCCGACTGCTAACATATACTTGCGCTCGCTCGATCCGGAGCTGACATTCGGCGGCGCTCAGGCCGTCATGCTGACGGGCGCAGAGTTGCTGCGGATCAGACTTCCTTTCCGCTACGTATTCGTCGCGGAGAACAAGCTGAACGGCTATACGTTTCCGGCGGTCCCGGCTGGTGCAGTCATATTCGGCGCTGGCAATGCGGCGAGCGGTCTGCTGGCGGCTACGGCCGACCAGTCCGGCAACTGGCTGTCGCAGTGCCAGAACCTGTACTACTGGGGCGATATGGATCGTGATGGATTCCGTATATTGTCGCGGTTCCGGCGGCAGTTCCCGCAGGTGAAGTCGCTGCTGATGGATCGGGATACGTTCGCAGCTTATGATGAATTCGCCGTACCGGATGACGGCTCGGAGGTGGATATGCCGGAACTGCTAACGGCGGAGGAGCAGCGTGGCTGGCAGTATATGACGGAGCAACCGTCTGGGGCGCAGCGCCTTGAGCAGGAAAGAATTCCCCTGGCCGCCGTGCGGGCAGCGCTGGCGGGAATCGTGCCCGGCATCCTATATTGAAATAAAATTGACTTTTTGTCTTTTTAACTGTTGACTTTTTGATTTAATCGGTGTATATTCTTATTAGATTCAAGGTTAGCACTCACACGGAACGAGTGCTAACAACAAGAAGGAGGCGGGAGCATGGCTGGTGAACTGGATCCGCGCAAAAAGCAGGTGCTGCAGGCCGTCATCGATGATTACATCGAGTCAGCTGAGCCAGTCGGCTCCCGCACTCTGGCACGTCATCACGACCTCGGTGTGAGTCCGGCGACGATCCGCAATGAGATGGCGGATCTCGAGATGCTGGGCTATCTCGAGCATCTGCATACTTCGTCGGGACGGGTACCGTCCTCGAAGGGCTACCGCCTCTACGTCAACGGTCTGATGCAGCCGAAGCCACTGACCGATGCCGAGAAAGCCCAGATCGACAAGTGGTATCGCGAGCGCGTGCGCCGGGTCGAGGAAGTATTCCAGGAAACGGCCCGCATCATCGCGAAGGTGACGAAAAACGTATCGCTCGTGCTGGCACCGCAGATGACGCAGGCCAAGTTCCACTGTCTGCAGTTCCTGCCACTCGATGACCGCCGGGTCATCACCGTACTCATGACGGATGCCGGCTTCATCGAGAACAAGATACTGAAGATGCCGGATGGCTCGACGTTCGAGGATTTCCAGCGCATGGCCCAGGTCATAAACAAGAACCTGGCTGGTCATACGCTCGGGACGATCAAGCAGAATTCACTGTCGGAGATAAAGGATGAGATTGGTGATGACATGCTCTATGAGTCAGCCCTGGAAATCATTCACCGGGCGCTGGACTCAGGCAAACGGGAGCGGCTCTACCTAGGTGGTACGACCGAATTATTGGAACAGCCGGAGTTCCACGATGTCGAGAAGGTGAAGGAAACGCTCCTGATGCTCGAGGAAGAGGAACTCATGAAGGATATCCTCCACGCCCATATGGGCGATGGCCTCGAGGTGACGATTGGCCAGGAGAACCCGGACAAGCATCTGCAGGATGCGAGCATCATCACAGCGACCTACCATCTCGATGGCGAGCTCTTAGGGACGATCGCGGTGCTGGGCCCGACCCGCATGGAATATGCGAAGGCCATGAGCCTGTTGGAATTCATGAACACCAATCTGACCAATGTGATAAAGCGCCTGCCCTGGTAGACAGCCAGACGCCTTTATATAGATTGAATATCCCAACTCCTTTGAGAGAGGTGAAGGAATTGCCATTTATGAAAGATGAAATGAAGAAGAAGGACGAGCAGAAGCTCGAGGAGATGCAGCAGGAAATCGATGAGGCCGAGGCTGCGGGCGATGACGCTGCGGAGGCTGAGCCGGAACAGGCTGCCGAAAAAGAGCAATCTGAACCGGAGGCAAAGGCCGGACAGGATGAGCAGCAGGCTGCTGATCCGCTGGCTGAGGCACAGGCTCAGATCGAGGAGCTTAAGGCGACCATCGCCCAGAAGGACGATGAGATCCTGCGCCGTCGGGCGGAGTTCGAGAACTATCGCCGCCGCACGAGCCAGGAGAAAGCCGATATCGGCAATGTGGTCACGCAGGACCTCATCAAGGACATGCTGCCGATCATAGATAACTTCAGCCGCGCCATGGCGGCGGAGACGACCGATATGGAGGCTTTCCAGAAGGGCGTCGAGATGATTTACACGCAGCTCACCGAGATACTGAAGAAAGATGGCCTCGAGCCCATAGAGGCCGAGGGCAAGAAATTCGATCCTGAGTATCATCAGGCGGTCATGCGCGTAGCGAATCCGGATCTAGAGGACGATACAATCGCCCAGGAGCTCCAGAAGGGCTACATGGTGCGCGGCAAGGTCATACGGCCGAGCATGGTGCAGGTCGTAGCCAACGACTAGTACACAGTCCGATGTTCAGATGAATGTTGACTATATTGATTACAACTTTTTAGGAGGATAAAGGAAATGTCTAAAGTAATAGGTATCGATCTCGGTACGACGAACTCCGTCGTATCCGTTATGGAAGGCGGCGAGCCGACCGTCATCACGAATCCGGAAGGCAGCCGTATAACCCCGTCCGTCGTAGGCTTCACGAAGGACGGTCAGCGTCTCGTCGGCCAGCTGGCAAAGCGCCAGGCTGTGTCGAATCCGGACCGCACGATTTCGTCGATCAAGCGCCACATGGGCGAGACCGACTACAAGGTCACCATCGATGGCAAAGCTTATACACCGCAGGAAATCTCGGCTATGATCCTGCAGAAGCTCAAGGCGGATGCTGAGGCTTATCTGGGCGAGACGGTAACCCAGGCCGTCATCACGGTGCCGGCTTACTTCAACGACAGCCAGCGTCAGGCGACGAAGGACGCCGGCAAGATCGCCGGACTCGATGTCCTGCGCATCATCAACGAGCCGACAGCTGCAGCTCTGGCCTACGGCCTTGATAAAGATGAGGACGAGACCATCCTCGTGTTCGACCTCGGCGGCGGCACGTTCGATGTCTCCATCCTCGAGCTCTCAGGCGGCACGTTCGAAGTCCTGGCTACGAACGGTGATACTCATCTCGGCGGCGATGATTTCGATCAGAAGATCATCGACTGGATGGTATCCGAGTTCCAGAAAGAGAACGGCATCGATCTCTCGCAGGATAAGATGGCAGCTCAGCGCCTGAAGGAAGCAGCTGAGAAAGCGAAGATCGAGCTCTCCTCGATGACGCAGACGCAGATCAACCTGCCGTTCATCACGGCTGATGCCAGCGGCCCGAAGCATCTCGACCTCACGCTGACGCGCCAGAAGTTCAACGAGCTCACGAGCGACCTCGTGCAGCGCACGATGGACCCGACGCATAAAGCCATGGCTGATGCTGACCTCACGCCGAGCGATATCAACAAGATCATCCTCGTCGGTGGTTCGTCCCGTATCCCGGCTGTCCAGGATGCAATCCGCAATGTCCTGAACAAAGAGCCGTCGAAGGGCGTCAACCCGGATGAGTGCGTCTCGGTCGGTGCTGCGATCCAGGGCGGTGTCCTCGTCGGCGAGGTCAAGGACGTCCTGCTGCTCGATGTTACGCCGCTGTCCCTCGGTATCGAGACGCTCGGCGGTGTCTGCACGAAGATCATCGAGCGCAACACCACGATTCCGACTCATAAGAGCCAGGTATTCTCGACGGCTGCCGATAACCAGCCGTCCGTCGATATACACGTACTGCAGGGCGAGCGCGAGATGGCCGCTGGCAACAAGACCCTCGGCCGCTTCGAGCTCACCGATATCCCGCCGGCGCCGAGAGGAGTGCCGAAGATCGAGGTTTCGTTCGATATCGATGCCAACGGTATCGTACATGTCTCGGCTAAGGATCTCGGTACGGGCAAAGAGCAGAAGATCACCATTCAGTCCGACAGCGGCATGAGCAAAGAGGATATCGACCGCATGGTCAAAGAAGCCAAGGCGCATGAGGCTGAGGATAAGAAGCAGAAGGAAGCCGTCGATACGAAGAACAACGCAGAGGCGCTCGTCTATCAGACGGAGAAGACGCTCAAGGAGTTCGAGGGCAAGGTCGACAAGGCCAAGGCTGACGAGGTCAAGGCTGCATCCGACAAGGTCAAGGATGCTCTGAAGGGCGGCGACACGGCAGCGATCAAGTCGGCTACCGAGGCTCTGCAGAAGGTGCTCTACGAGCTGAGCTCGCAGGCATATCAGGCTGCTGGTGCTCAGGCCGGAGCCCAGGGCGCAGCCGGCGCCGGTGCAGGTGCTGGCGCGGGAGCCCAGCAGAATGAGACGAAGCAGGACGACGATGTCGTCGATGCGGAGTATACTGAGGTCAAAGACGACAAGAAATAATTTCTAAGCGCTTGACCAGATTTGGGGGCGGGGCTGCGGCCCTGCCTCCAAAATCTATATAGGCGCGGAATCAGGATGGTGCGAAGTGAGCGAGAAACGCGATTACTACGAGGTGCTCGGTGTAGACCGCAATGCCTCGGAGAAGGAAATAAAGAAGGCCTTCCATAAATTGGCCCTCAAATATCATCCGGATCGCAACCCCGACAATCCGAAAGCTGCAGAGGAGAAGTTCAAGGAAGTCAATGAAGCCTATGAAGTCCTGAAGGATCCGAAGAAGCGTGCGGCCTATGACCAGTTCGGTCATGGTGCCTTCGACGGCACCGGCAATATGGGCGGTGGCGCCGGCGGCTTCGGTGGTTTCGGAGGCTTTGGCGGCTTCGGCGGCGGTGGCGGAGCCGATGGATTCGGTGATATATTCGATATGTTCTTTGGCGGTAGCGGCGGACGCTCGCGCCAGCAGGGACCAGAGCGCGGTGCCGATCTGCGCTACGACCTCGAGATCACGTTCGAGGAGGCCGCGTCGGGCAAGACCGTCGAGCTCAATATTCCGCGGACCGAGAACTGCGAGAAATGCCACGGCACCGGCGCAGCCCCGGGCACGAGTCCCGAGACCTGCCCGGACTGCCACGGTACCGGTGTGCGCCAGACGGTGCACAATACGCCGTTCGGCCAGATGATGAACCAGACGACCTGCAGCCGCTGCCACGGCACCGGCAAGATCGTCAAGACGCCGTGCCCGGACTGCCATGGCTCGGGCCACGAGAAGGTGCGCCGCAAGATAGAGGTCCGCATACCGGCGGGCGTCGACCAGGGCTCGCGCGTCCGCGTCGCGGGCGGCGGCGAGGCCGGCACGCGCGGTGGCAGCAATGGCGACCTCTACGTCTACATATTCGTAAAGCCGCATAAGCTGTTCAAACGGCAGAACAACGATGTCATCGTCGAAGTCCCGATATCGTTCGTCCAGGCAGCGCTCGGCGACTCGGTCGATGTACCGACGCTCGACGGCACGGTCAGCGTGAAGATACCGGCCGGCACGCAGAATGGCAAGATCCTGCGCCTCAAGGGCAAAGGCATCCCCTTCGTTCGCGGCGGTGGCCGCGGCGACGAGCACGTCGTGGTGAAGGTCCTGACGCCGCAGAACCTCACAACGCGGCAGAAAGAGCTGCTGCGCGAATTCGGCGGCCTCTGCGGCGACAAAGTGCATCCGGAGCAGAAGAGCTTCAAGGATACGCTGAAGAAAATCTTCGGCAAGTAAATAATGGAATCAGGGATGGGGCTGCGAGAGCAGCCCCATTTTTTGGGCCGGGAAGGATCTGTAACTTCAAGCCTTCCCCTCAGGGGAAGGTGTCAGCGAAGCTGACGAAAGAGGTGTAGGCAGCGGAGAGGGGAAGGCTTCTTGCCATATATCGGTATATGCGCTAGAATTAGGGGACAGATAACTGAGAGACAGAGAGGAGAATGTGGCGTGAAGTGGGCGGAGATTACGGTGCGGGTGGCTGCGGGAGCGGCGGATATTGTGGCGGAGATTTTTACGGAGCTCGGGGCGAACGGTGCGGTCATCGAGGATCCGGCGGTCGTCAACGAGTACATCGATGAGGGGCGCTGGGACTACCGTGACATCGAGCGGAAGCCGGTGACAGGCGTCGTGACGGTCAAGGCTTATCTGAACCCTGAGGATGGGCTCGACTGGAAGATCCAGGAGCTCGAGCGGCGGCTGCTCGTCATCCGCGATGCGGGTGAGACGGAGCTCGGCCCAGGCGAGGTCTCGCAGGCGATCGTCGATGATGCCGACTGGGCGGACAGATGGAAGGATTTCTTCCATGTGGAGAAGATCGGCCGCCGCATGGTCATCAAGCCGACCTGGGAGGACTATGCGCCGCAGGGCGATGAGGTGGTCGTGGAGCTTGATCCGGGGGCGGCGTTCGGCACCGGCACGCATCCCTCGACGGCCATGTGCATCCGGGCGCTCGAGTCGCTGGTACCGGAGGCACAGGCGCGGGCGAAGCAGCAGGGGCATGATCTGCGCGTTTTCGATGTCGGCACGGGCTCGGGCGTACTCGCCATCACGGCGGCGAAACTCGGTGCTACAGGCATCGAAGCGGCCGACTACGATGCGACGGCCGTGCATGTGGCCGAGGAGAATATCGCCCAGAACGGTCTCGCGGGCGAGATAAAGACCGGGGTCAGCGATATCCTGAAGTCGTTCACGGGGCAGGCAGATCTCGTGATTGCCAATATCATCGCTGATATCATCATCCGCATGTTTGATGAGCTCGATGAGCATCTGGCCCCGGGCGGCCGGCTGCTGACGTCAGGCATCATCGATGAGCGCCAGGCCGATGTCGTGGCCGCGGCCCGGCAGCACGGCTTTGCCGTGGTAGAGGAGCATCATCTCAAAGGCTGGACATCGCTGGTACTTTGCCGGGAGACTGAGATATGAGGCGGCTTTTCTATAAAGGGCGCCTCGCGGATACAATCGAGATCGCCGGCAGCGATGCGCATCATCTGATGCATGTGATGCGTGCGAAGGCCGGCGATGAGGTCGTCGTCGTCGATGATGAAGGGGCTGTGGCGCGCATGGAGATGGTGGGCTTCAGTTCCGCGGCAGTGACGCTGCGGCTCGTCGAGCGGCTCGCAGCTGATACGGAGTCGCCGGCGGCCATCGTGCTGGCTCCCTGCCTGCTGAAATCGGACAAGATGGAGCTCGTGGTGCAGAAGGCAGTCGAGCTGGGCACCGTGGGGGTCATGCCGCTTGCCAGTCACAACTGTGTGGCGCGCTATGATGCGAAGAAGGCCGCAGCGAAGGTGGCCCGTTGGCAGAAAATCGCCGACGAGGCGGCGAAGCAGTGCGGGCGTACTGCGCTGCTGACGGTGGAGCCGGTGACGACGCTGACCGCTTTTCTGGATCAGTTCGCGGCTGATTCTGCTGAGGCCGATGAGCCGGCGGAGCTTGTTTTCTGCTATGAGAATGAGGAGCAGGTATCCATCGGTGAGCGGCTGCGGGCAGCGCGGGGACGACGCATCGTCCTGCTCATCGGGCCGGAGGGCGGATTCACGCTCGACGAGGCGCAGGCGATCGAGGCAGCCGGCGGGCACAGCGTGACGCTCGGGCCGCGCATCCTGCGCGCGGAGACAGCGGCTATCGCGGCGCTCGTGGTGGCGCAGTATGAGATCGGGGATCTAGGACGCTGAGCCACTCTTATCGTGGCTGCTCGACCGCGTCACTGGCGGCACTTCCATTGCGCTAACCCACGACGCGTCCTTCCAGTGTCACCGGTGACGCTGCCGTAGATTCGGAATAATTGTTTAGAATTAAGGAGAGATGATTTTTGCCAAGCGTTGCTTTCATGGCACTTGGGTGCAAGGTGAATCAGGTGGAGACGGAGAGCCTTGAGGGGCTTTTCCGGCAGGCGGGGTTCGATATCGTGCCGTTTGACAGTCCGGCGGATGCCTACGTCATCAACACCTGCTCGGTCACGAGTTTCGGGGATAAGAAGTCGCGGCAGATCATCCGGCGGGCGCACCGGCAGAATGAGCGGGCGGTCGTGGCGGTCTGCGGCTGCTATGCCCAGGTGGCGCCGGAGGAGATCGAGAAAATCGAGGGTGTGCGCGTGGTGCTCGGGACGCGGGAACGACACCGCATCGTCGATTATGTCGAGCAGGCACTGCGCGAGGACGGCACGGCGGCAGGAGTGGCGAAGCCGGTTCTCGAGGATATAGACAACGCTCTTGAGTCGCGGGTTTTCGAGGATATCCCGCTGTACGATATGCCGCAGCGCACGCGGGCTTTTCTGAAAATCGAGGATGGCTGCGAGAATTTCTGCTCGTACTGCATCATACCCTATGCCCGTGGACCGGTGAAATCGCGTCCGCTGGACAGCATAAAGGCCGAGGCCCAGAAACTGGTCGATGCCGGCTACTGGGAGATCGTGCTGACGGGGATCCATCTCGGGGCTTATGGGCGTGATTTCGTGCGTGACGGCGTGCCGGAAAAGGGACGCAGTCTGGCTGATGCCTGCCGGGCCGTGCTGTCGGTGCCGGGGCTGCGGCGCCTGCGGCTCGGATCGCTGGAGTCGCTCGAGCTGTCACCGGAGCTGTTCGAGCTCATACGGAGTGATGACCGGTTCTGTGCGCATCTCCATCTGCCGCTGCAGGCAGGCTCGGATGCCGTGCTGAAGGCGATGAATCGCCACTATGATACGGCGGAGTTCGCGCGACTCATCGAGACGGTGGAGCGCGAGGTGCCGGGCGTGGCGGTTTCGACGGATATCATCGTCGGGTTCCCCGGGGAGACGGAGGAGATGTTCCAGCAGAGCCTCGCTTTTGCCGAGCGCATGAATTTCGCCCGCATGCATGTCTTCCCGTACTCGCGGCGGCCCGGTACGCCGGCAGCAGCCCGGCCGGACCAGGTGCCGGAGCCGGTGAAGAAGAACCGTGTGCATCGCATGCAGGCCATGGCCCAGCGCAAGGCGGACGAGTTCCACCGGGCCTTTATCGGGCGCACGCTGCGCGTACTGTTCGAGACGTGCGAGGATGGTATCACCGATGGCCTCACGGACAACTACATCCGCGTCTATACGGACGCGCCGGTGCAGACGGGCGAGATTTACGAGATGCACCTCGAGCGTACTTACCGCGACGGTCTCTGGGGCGAGCCGGTTTCCCCGGAGGACGGCGCGGACAGCTGATTGAAAAAAACAGCAATAAGTCAGATTAATCGCAGTACCCGGCAGGGATTTCATCCTTTGCCGCGAATAAGTAACATAGTGGCATGTTTCAATTGCCATAGGTCAGTGAAAGCGAGGTGTATACTGATGGCAGATTGTATCTTTTGCAAGATAGCTCAGAAAGAGATTCCGTCGAATATCGTCTATGAGGATGATAAGGTAGTTGCTTTCCGTGATCTGGAGCCGCAGGCCCCCGAGCATGTGCTGGTCATCCCGAAAAAGCACATTGGCAGCCTCCTGGAGCTGACCGCTGAGGACAGCGAGCTGGCGAGCCATATACTGGTAGAGGTGATACCGAAGCTTGCCCGGCAGCTGGGCGTTGCCGAGAAGGGCTTCCGCGTCGTGGTCAACACCGGCGAGGAAGGCGGGCAGAGCGTGAAGCATCTGCATTTCCACATCCTTGGTGGCCGGTCTATGCAGTGGCCACCGGGCTGAGTAGACCCTTGAAACAATAATTGGGATTTTTGTTGACAGGCTATCAGTTGTTGCAGTATAATGTAATGGTGTGGTCAATCCACAGAACTCCCAATACAGTGGAGGGGGGGAAATATGCATGGCAAACGAAATCAAAGTCGGAAAAAACGAGTCGATCGATAGTGCTCTCCGCCGTTTCAAACGTATGTCTCAGAAGGCTGGTACACTGGCCGAGGTGAGAAAGCGTGAACATTACGAGAAACCGAGCGTTCGCCGCAAGAAGAAGTCTGAGGCAGCTCGTAAACGCAAATTCAGGTAAGCTCGATAGAGTCTGATTGCAAAACACGCGCCTGCGAGTATGTGCTCGCAGGCGTTTTTGTTTTTTTCGGAAAGGAAGTAGGAATCATGTCGATAAAGGAACAATTGACGAGTGATATGAAAGCAGCGATGAAGGCGCACGACAAGCTGCGTCTCGATACAATTCGCATGGTCCGCGGTGCGATCCGTCAGGCCGAGATCGATGGCGGCCACAAGGAGCTCTCCGAGGATGATATGGCTGCCATCGTAGCCAAGGAAGTGAAGTCGCGCCGTGACTCCATCGAGGAGTTCAAGAAGGGCGGCCGTGCTGACCTCGTCGAGCAGACGCAGCAGGAGATCGATGTACTCACTCCGTATCTGCCGAAGCAGCTCAGCGAGGATGAGATACGCCAGCTCGTGCAGGAGGCTGTGGCAGCTACCGGTGCAGCTTCGCCGAAGGACATGGGCAAGGTCATGGGCAAGCTGATGCCGCAGGTCAAAGGCAAGGCGGATGGCAAGCTCGTCAACCAGCTCGTGCGCGAGGCTCTGGCCGGCAAATAAGCATCGCCAGACGTCAAAAAACTGAGTTATTCCACTCCCGCTATCGTCCGATCATCAGACGGAATGAGTTTGTTGCCCCTCGATATATGATTTCTTTAGAACAGTAGTAGCTTTCTTAAGCAATTATAGCTATTCGGTGGACTTTCGGACTGTTTGCTGATAAAATAGATATGAATAGGACTATGTGGGATAGAACGCGATGCGTCCCGGCCGCGATGGGGACGGCTGTGACGTATGAACTCAGGAGGGGTTTGAACATGAAGTGGCTTAGTAATGTTCGCATGGCCTACAAGATACTATGCCTGGCATTCGTTGCCGCAATCGGTCTGGCTGTCGTGTCTTTGACCGGTTTTTATTCATTACAGAAAAATCAGTCGACGGTGTCGACGATCGTGAATGTTTACATGCCGGCCAAGGGCTATATCAGCGATGAGCAGCTCAATATGCGCAAGATCCAGTCTGCTATGCTGGAGGCAATCGCTACACCGGACAAGTCGCGCCATCAGAAGATGCTGAATGACCTGAATAGCAAGTATGCCGTCGATTTCGAGGCGAGCATGGACGAGTTCAAGGCGCTGGCCGCTCAATATCCGGAGTTGCAGCCACAGGTAGATGATATGGAGAAGTTCTGGCAGATATACAAGGCCACAGCTACGGATATCATCAAGATGACGATCAACGAGGATATCTCGGGCGCCGGTCAGATATACGCCCAGCGCGGTATAAAGGACCTCAACGGTCTGAAGAACGTCCTCAATAACATGCAGTCGAACTGCGATGACCTGATTGCAGCTGCCGAGGAGAATAACAAGGCCGCATCTACCCGTACGAATGTGACGATGGTCGTCATATCCGTAGTGGCATTCCTCGTGCTGTTCCTCGCGGCGAACTATATCATCCGCGAGATCAACGGGGCACTGGAGAAGATGATGCGCGTCTGCCATGCCATGAAAGATTGCGATTTCCGCGACCATGGCGTGGATATGCAGCGTGGTGATGAGCTCGGCCAGATGTGGGAGGCCCTCATCGAGGTACGCACGAATCTGAGCCGCCTGATGGGGCGGCTGCGGGAGACCGTCGAGCAGCTCGCAGCTGCCTCGGAGGAGCTCACAGCCAGCTCGGAGCAGTCGGCACAGGCATCGAACCAGGTGGCGAAATCCGTCACCGATGCCGCTGCTGCGGCAGCAGGTCAGCGCGAGGCCGTCGACAGGAGCAGCCAGGCGGTCAACGAGGTAGCCAGCTCCATACAGCAGGTAGAGACGAACTCCGTGCATGTCACGGAAAGCTCGAAGCAAGCTTCGGATAAGGCCCGCAGTGGTGCGGGAGCGGTCGATGAGGCTGTCGATCAGATGCAGTCCGTCGAGCAGACCGTCCGCGAATCGGCCGATATCGTCGACAAGCTCGGTGAACGCTCGAAGGAGATCGGCCAGATCGTCGATGATATCTCGAGCATCGCTGACCAGACGAACCTGCTGGCGCTCAATGCGGCCATCGAGGCTGCCCGTGCCGGCGAGGCCGGACGCGGCTTTGCCGTCGTCGCCGACGAGGTCCGTAAGCTGGCGGAGCAGTCTCAGGAGGCAGCGAAGCGCATTGCCGCCCTCATCAGCGGTATCCAGAAAGATACCGACGAGGCAGTGGCCTCGATGCAGACCGGCCGCGATCGCGTCGTCAGCGGAGCCCAGTCCGTCAGCGCGCTGAAGGATTCCTTTGACGAGATCGTATCGCTGATCGAGGGAATCACCTCGGAAGTGGTTGGAATATCGGACTCCATACGCAGTGTATCGAATGATACGCAGCTCATCACGAGCTCGGTACAGAGTCTCGACGAGCACAGCAGCAATATATCGGACGAGATGCAGTCGGTCTCGGCGGCGACCGAGGAGCAGACGGCCTCGGCGAACGATATCGCCTCGGCCAGCAATTCCCTGTCGAAACTGGCCCAGGAGCTCGATGGAGATATCCGCGTATTCAAGCTCTGAGTCGCAAGTGCGAAAACAAAGCATAGAACGATAAAATAATAAAAATAAAATCCTGTTGTCACGACGAAAAATGTCTGTGGCAGCAGGATTTTCTGTATACATGTGGAATTTTGCATGTAGGAGAGGAATGGGCCTGTGAGCGCCATGAGGGAAGCTGCTGCTCTGCCGGAGAATCATAAGCGATGGCTGTATGCGGTGCTTTCTGGCTGAGTTATGGTATCATAAGTCATATTTCTTTTACAGACTGTCGTAAACGGTGTAGAATTAAATACCGTCACTAGAGATTTTAATGCCGGAGCTTTTTTGAGGGGGAAGGCTCAGGTTCTATAGCGGTGTTATTTGGCGCCGCAGAAAGGATGGGATTGTTTTGCTGAAAAAGACGAAAATCATTTGCACACAGGGGCCGGCTACGGAGAAACCGGGGGTCGTGGACGCACTGATTGCGAATGGCATGAACTGTGCCCGGTTCAACTTCTCACATGGAGATCATAAGGAGCACCTCGGCCGCATCAACATGGTGCGCGAGGCAGCAAAGAAAGCGGGCAAGGTCATCTCACTGATCCTGGACACGAAAGGCCCGGAGATGCGTCTCGGCGAGTTCAAGGATGGCAAGGTCCAGCTCCAGAAGGGCGAGAAATTCACCCTCACCTATGATGATATACCGGGCGACGAGACGCATGTCTCCGTCAACCACAAGGGCCTTTATACCGAGGTGAAGCCGGGCGACACGCTGCTGCTCTCCGACGGCCTCGTAGCGCTGAAGGTCGATGAGATCAAGGGGAAGGATATCATCACGACCATCCAGAATAGCGGCAAGATGAGCACGAAGAAGCGCGTGGCCGCACCGGGCGTATCGCTCGGTCTGCCGCCGATATCCGAGCAGGATGCCAAGGATATCATATTCGGCTGCGAGCAGGATATGGATTTCGTGGCGGCGTCGTTCATCCAGCGTCCGGAGGATGTCCTCGCGATACGCAAGCTCATCACTGAGCATGGCGGGCACATGGAGATTCTGCCGAAGATCGAGAATCTCGAGGGCGTGAAGAATTTCGACGCCATACTCGAGGTTTCCGACGGTATCATGGTGGCCCGTGGCGACCTCGGTGTAGAGGTGCCGGCTGAGGATGTGCCACTCATCCAGAAAGATATCATAAAGAAGTGCAACCGGGCCGGCAAGCCGGTCATCGTCGCTACGCAGATGCTCGAGTCGATGACGAACAATCCGCGTCCGACACGGGCCGAGGTCTCTGATGTCGGCAACGCGATCCTCGATGGTACGGACGCGATCATGCTGTCCGGCGAGACGGCGAACGGCGACTATCCGGTCGAGGCTGTGGCCACGATGAACCGCATCGCACACCGTATCGAGAGCTCGCTCGAGTACAAAGAGCTCTTCGTTGAGCGCGGCATCGAGCATATGAAGTCCCGCACGCGGGCCGTGGCCCATGCTACCGTGCAGATGGCCTGGGAGCTCGATGTGCCGGCCATCATCACCCCGACCGACAGCGGCTTCACGACGAAGGTCGTCTCCCGCTACCGTCCGAAGGCGGCCATCGTCGCCTATACGCCGCACGAGAAAGTCGTCCGCCAGCTCAACCTGCGCTGGGGCGTCTATCCGGTGCTCGGCACGCAGTGGAAGGATGTCGATGAGATGATCACCAATGCGGTATCGGCAGCGGTGAAGGGCGGCTATATCAAGCGCGGCGACACGACAATCATCACCTCGGGCATCAAGCTGCAGAGCAAGACAAGTGTCGGCAACAACACAAACATGATTCGCGTCTATCAGGTGTGACATTCCCGCCGCACGGCGGACTTCATACCGCGTCTCTGACGTTCAGATAGCAGTACAGGCTGCAAGTCTTAAAAAGACTTGCAGTCTTTTTTGCCTTATACGTATCATCAAGCATAATGAAGCACAAAATAGGCGAAGGCTTGCGCCTTAGATGATAATCATGTGAAAATATTAATGATAATATCTATTGACTAATAAAGATTTGCATTATAAAATAAAGCAAGGAGGCGGGAATATGAGTACGTTTATCGTAGGCTTAGCTGTACTGTTCATGCTGGGAATCGCGGCACGCCACATCTATAAATTATTCAAAGGTGAGACGAGCTGCTGCGGCACGGACGCGCCGAAGGTACCAGAGAAGAAGCTCGCGGGGCCCATCGTGGGCAAGAAGATCATCAAGATATCAGGCATGACCTGCGGCAATTGCAAGAACCGGGTCGAGATGCTGCTCGATGACATCGACGGCGCCGCGGCCAAGGTCAACCTGCACCGGGATCAGGCCGAGCTCAAGATGGAGCGCGAGGTCTCAGATGACGAGATCCGCCAGGCACTGGCCGGCAGCGGCTATGATGTCGTGTCCATCGAGGCTGTCTGATAACTCGCTCAATAGAGATAATAAGCGTCATGCTTATTATATAAACATATACAGTGAGGTGATACAATGTTTCAGAAGACTGATTTTTGGATCGGCCTGGCAGTGGGAGCTGTGGCTGGTATCTTCGGCTATCGCTTCATGAAAGAGCGCGAGCAGCAGATGATGGCCATGCAGCCGTACGCACCGTCGGAGAACGTGCCGCTGGCTGAGCTTCAGCGCCAGAAGGAAGAGTTGGAGGACCTGATTGCCGCTCAGGAGGCAAAGAAGGGCTGATCCGGCTTGACCGGTTGTACAGCACTGTACAAAAAGGGGGCTGCCATCGCGGCAGCCTTCTATTTCTATACAGAGTAAAGAGGGGGTGGGCAAGTGAATCTGGGAGGACTGCAGATTCCTTCGACGAAGCTTGATTTTTTCATTCGCAGTGTGGAGATCGCCTCGTATATACCGGGGCGCGTGCGTCTCTACAGCCGCCATATGATCGGCAATCCGCAGCTCGAGGCACAGGTGCGTCAGCAGCTCGAGAGCTTTGTGGAGCTCGATGCGGTGGAGACGAATATCCGCTCCGGATCGATACTGATCCACTATCAGCCTGAGCGTCTGCATCGCAATGCGGAGCTCAGCAAGGTCGAGGCTTATATAAAGACCCATGTGAGAAGGAGGAAATAAGATGTCATATATGTCAGGTTTCATGCTTGGCACGGCTCTAGCGGGCAGCATCCGTCAGATGTTCACCGGAAAGTCGCTGTCTGGTTTCGCAGGGATGCCGTCAGCGCAGCCGTTCCACCATGTGGCTCCGCGCGAGCCGTTCGCGCTCGTCGCGAGCTCGGCCGGCCGGCGTCGCTACAGGGCCGCTTATATCGCATCCGGACTCGCGGACCAGCTCGAGCAGACGTTGAACCGCCTGGACTATATCAATCAGGCTCAGGTGAATGCGGCTACGGGGAGCATATTGCTGCTGTTCGATGAGAGCCATGCGGCGCAGGTCGATGCGCTGGCCGAATGGCTGCGTACGCACCTCTTTACGCCGCGTCGCCCGGCAGCAGGAGCTGCGGGCGGCTCTGCTGCGACAGCGGTTCAGAGCGCCCAGCGGCCGATGGCCGAGGCGGGCACGCTAACGCGCAGCATCCATGATACGGCGCGGGCATTCAGTAACTGGATCCGCCGCATCTCGGGCGGGGTGCTCGATATGAGTTCCTTTGCCGCCATATTGCTTCTGCTGCGCGGCATAAGGAAGACACTGTTCACCCATGCCTATCCCTCCGGGATGCAGATGCTCTGGTGGGCGCTCACGATCATGAGAGGATGGCGAGTAGCATGAGCTGCAACAGATTCGCTTTGCGGCTGGGCGTGCCTGTGCCGCGCGAGGAAAGGGCGCTGCTGGCGGCCCGTCTGCGTCGCCAGCGCGGCGTGATCGCCGCCTCCGTCCAGGAGCGACAGATCATGATCTGGGCCAGAGACAGACGTGCCTGCATGTGGCTGCAGCCGATGATGAGCGACTACATGCAGCAGCTCAGGGAAAAAGCCATGACTCCGTCCGAGCGTCTGGCGGAGCACAAGCGCGATGCCTTGCTCTCTGTGGCCAGCTTTGCCGGCATGGAGGTGCTGAAGCGCACCTCGCCGCAGTTGTTCCTGGCCATGAAAGTATGGCGCAGTCTGCTCGTGCTGTTCATCGCGCGCAAATTCATCAAGAGCGGCATACAGGGACTCATCCATGATCATCAGGCGAATGCGGATACGCTGACGACGACGGCGGTCATCGCCTCGGTCCTCGCCGGCAAGCCGGAGTCGAGCCTGACGCTGCTCGCGATATCGAATGGCGCCGAGATGCTCACGAGCTATGCTGCGGAAAAGGCGCGCTCGCAGATATCAGGGCTCATATCGCTCGACCAGCGCTATGTCTGGCTCGTGACGGACGGCGTCGAGAAACAGGTGCCGGTCGAGCAGGTCCAGGTCGGTGACCTCGTGGCTGCGCATACGGGCGAGAAAATCGTCATCGATGGCCGCGTCACTGAGGGCACGGCAGCCGTCAATCAGGCATCCGTCACCGGTGAATCGAACCCGGCCATGAAGGAAGCGGGCATGACCGTCTATGCTGGCAGCGTCATCGAAGCCGGCGAGATCGTCATCAAAGTCGAGAAGGTCGGTAACGACACGTCGCTCGCGCATATCATCCACCTCGTCGAAGAGGCTCAGAACCGCAAGGCTCCGGTGCAGAATTTTGCCGATCAGATGGCGAATTTCCTCGTGCCGATATCGTTCATCGGCGCCGCCATCGTCTACGGCGCGACGCGCGACTGGCAGCGGGTGCTGAATCTGCTGTTCATCGACTTCTCGTGCGGCCTGAAGCTCTCGACGGCTACGGCCATGTCCGCCGCCATCGGTATGGCGGCGAAACGCGGCATTCTCATCAAGGGCGGCAACTATGTCGAGGCGCTGGCTGACACCGATACCGTCGTGCTGGATAAGACCGGTACGATCACCATCGGCGTGCCCCAGGTCTCGTTCATCCGCACGGCCAGCGGCGTCGATGAGAAGGAGATGCTGCTGCTCGCCGCATCAGCAGAGCAGCATTCCGTACATCCTCTGGCCGTGGCCATCCGCAAATATGTGGAGAGCCAGGATTGGGAGGTGCCGCAACATGAGTCGTCCGAGACCGTCGTGGCGCGCGGCATGGTAGCGAAAGTGCCCGATTTCGAAGGCTATAAGGGCGGCGAGATCCGTGTCGGCAGCCGTCGCTTCCTGCAAGAGAACAAGATACGCTGCAATGAACGGCTGCTCGAGGGGGCACAGAGCAAGAATGTGCTCTACGTGGCTCGCGACCACAAGCATATCGGCATCATCGGCATCGAGGATCCGGTACGACCGAAGATGAAGAAGACGCTGAACCAGATGCGTCGCTACGGCATCGACGAGATCGTCATGCTGACCGGTGACGCGAAAGCTGTGGCTGCGACCGTGGCCAACGAAATGGACATCGACTCGTACCATGCCGAGATCATGCCGGAGGACAAGTCGAGCTATGTCAACAAGCTGCGTCAGCGCGGTACGGTCATGATGGTCGGCGACGGCATCAACGATGCCCCGGCCCTGGCCTTTGCCGATGTCGGTGTCTCGCTCGGCGGCCGACAGACCGATATCGCGGCCGAGTCCTCGGCGGTGACCATCCACTCCGAGGATCCGGAGCGCCTCATGGAGGCATTGCAGATCGGCCATCGCACGATGCAGCTCGTTCATCAGAACTTCATGGCGACGATACTCGTGAACTCAGCCGCCATGCTGCTCGGCGCCCTGGGCAAGATCAATCCGCTCTGGGCTGCTGTCATCCACAACTCGGCCACGCTCGCCGTCGTGCTGAACAGCTGCCGTATCCTGCAGCTCTATCGCCGGCCATTCATTCCGGGCGGACACTGAAGCAGACAAGTCTGAATCCCAGCTCCGTATCGTCCGCGTGGCGACAGGGAGCGTATCAGGAGATGATACTATGAAATATGCAAATACTGCGAAGCGGCCGCATCATATATCGTACGGTGTGCCGCTGGCTCTCGCCGCAATCGGCACGGTCGTAAGCCTCGCGAGCCCCTCGCGCAAAGCGCATATCATCTGCGGCAGCCTCTGGCTGGGCCTGTCGGTCCTCCACGCCTGGCAGTACCGCCGCAAACTCGAGCACGATGTCGCCGAACTGCGCCAGAAGGCCATCCGCCTGGGCATACGCCGGTAAGGCAAGGTCTATAAAATAACAAAAAGAGACTATTCTAACACATAGGGGCATCTCGCCTGTATCCATAGTGAGTTCCCCCGGCATCATTATATTTTTAAAACTATGCTTGGGGAAGTATCTGACATCGATGGATTTTCTCGTCAGCGGTGTCTTTGCTAGAGCGTAAGAATCCCCCCAGACAGAGCAACTTTCTGTCTGGGGGGATTCTTATGCAGTATTCGTCTGGCTACTTGATGACCTTGAGGGCTTTGCGGTCGGCGAAGACGGCGACGAAGATCAGGAAGATGACGCCCTCGATGAGCTGCAGGGTCTGGGGCGAGAGGCCGATCATCGTCAGGCCGCTATAAAGGACGTAGAACAGGAGTGAGCCGACGATGATGTTGCTGAATCTCACCTTCGCACCTCCGGAAATCGGCATGCCGCCGAGTACGAGGGCAATCAGTATCTGGGTCTCGAGCTGGTTGCCGACATTGGCCGTGGCCGAGCCGTTCTTGACGATGTTCAGGAAGGCGGCGAAGCCGGTCAGCGCTCCGGCCAGCGTGTAGATGAAGAATTTCATGCGGTCGGTGCGGATGCCGGCGAACATGGCGCCGCGCTCACCGGAGCCGATGGCTTTCAGATAGGTGCCGAACGGCGTGTAGCGGAAGACGAGGAATCCGACCAGTACGATGGCGACGGTGCAGGCGAGCTTGAGCTCGATGCGGTCATAGTCGTATACCGTCATGCTGGCACGGACCGGCGAGTCCGATGCAAAGTATTTGATGAACCCGCGGAACAGGAACATCGTGCAGATCGTGACAATGAAGGAAGCGATCTTGCGGCAGACGTGGAAATAGGCGTTTACCGCACCGATGCAGGCACCGGCGACGATGCCGCCGAATATGGCGAGGGCGATGCCATGCGGGGAGAGAATACAGATGACGATGGAGGAAATACCCAGGATCGAACCCTGGGAGAAGTCCAGGCCGCCCATCGTCATGATGAAGAAGACGCCCATCGCGGAAATCATGACCACGTAGATCTGGTTCAACAGCAGGATCAGGTTCTTCGGAGCAATCATCTCGCCGTTCGTCAGAAAGATGAACAGGCAGAAGATCGCTACGAGTCCGACGATCGGGAGATACGTCCGGATCTGGTTTATGCGTTTTGCCTTGGCAAGTTCCTCTTCTTTGGAAAGATTGGTTTCAGTCGCATTCATCATGCACCCTCCTTATACCATCTTGGAAATCAACATATTTTCGTTCAGTTCTTTGCTGCGGGTCAGCTCGCCGTTTATGGCGCCGTCCTTCATGATGATGATGCGGTCGCACATACCGATGAGCTCCATGAGTTCCTCGGAAATCATGATAATGGACTTGTTGTTCTGCCGCATGCGATTCATCAGCTGGTATATGTCCTGCTTGACTTTGATGTCGATGCCTCGCGTCGGCGAGTCCAGGACGAGGATATCCGAGCCTTTGCCGATCCACCGTGCCAGTACGACTTTCTGCTTGTTGCCGCCGGACAGGTCGGAGACGAACTGGTCGACATCCTGCATCTTGACGGACATCTGTTTGGCGTACTTTTCCGCGAAGGTGCGCAGCTTTTTATCGCTGAGGGATTTCAGCGGGCCGGCCAGATCGTTCAGCGAGGGGAGGGTGATGTTGTCCTCGATACTCTGGTTGAGGATCAGCGACTCGTTATCGCGGTCTTTCGAGGTGTAGGCGATGCTGTGATTGATGGCTGACGAGATGTTGTTGATCTCGGTGCCATCCGCCAGCGTTACCTTTCCGGTGCGGCCATAGGAGGCACCGAATACCGCTTTGCCGACCTCGTGCATGCCGGACTCGGAGAGGCCGCCGAATCCGAGGATTTCTCCTTTGTGCAGATTAAAGGAGATGTCATGGAGGAGGCCCGGTACGGATACGTCATCGACGGAGAGGACGACCTCATCGGATACTTTCTCGCCGTAGTCCGTGCGGTAGTAGTCGCCGCTGACTTCGCGGCCGACCATGAGTCGTTTCAGATCATCCTCGGTGACATCGCTGCTTCTGACCGTGTCGATGTAGCTGCCATCGCGCATGATGGTGATGCTGTCGGATTTATCGAGGACCTCGGCCAGATCGTGCGATATGAAGATAACGCTGTTGCCGGCCTCCCGGATGCGGTTCATCTGCTTGTAGAGTTCCTCGCGCCCCTCCTGGGAGAGAGCGGTCGTCGTCTCATCGATGACGACGATTTTCGGATTGAAGTAGGTGGCCTTTATGATCTCGATGAGTTTGCGGTCCTCGAAATTATATTCGTCGATCTGCTCCTCGGCGCGGATATGGGAGAAATCATATTGCTTGAGCAGCTCGTTCGCCTGGCGGTTCATCTCACGCGTATTCTTGATACCGTATTTCACGAAGCGTTCTTCGTGGCCGAGGAAGATGTTTTCCGCGACGGTCAGTCCGGAAAGCGTGCCGAGTTCCTGCACGATGATGGAGATGCCTTCGTTGTTCGCCTCCACCTGGTTCTTCGGATGGACTTCTTTGCCGTCCAGGATGAATTTACCGCTGTCGATCGTATAAATGCCGGTCAGCATGTTTGTCAGCGTCGATTTGCCCGAGCCGTTCTCACCGATCAGGGCGTGGACCTCGCCTTTGCTGACGTTGAAGGATACGTCCCGGACCGCTTTCGTGATACCGAAGGATTTGGAAAGATGCTGTATCTGTAGTCTTACTTCACTCATTGCTACACCCCCTTATTTGACAATGGCGCCCTTTACCATCTTCGTCGTCAGAGCGACGATGATCAGCAGCGCGAAGCCGGTGATGACATCCTGGATTGCCGTCGGTGCACCGAGAGCGACAAAGCCATAGAAGATGATGTTGATCATGAACTCGCCGATAACGATTGCCTGGATGGGTATGCCATACTTCTTGAAGGCAAGACCAAAGAAACAGCCCATGGTCGGGACGAAGTTGCGGCTCATGGAAGCCATGCCGGTCACAGCGACCATCGAAGACCCGTAGGAAATCGTCAGGACGGACATGATGCCGAAGAATACGCCACTGATGAGGAAGGCGAGGAACTTATAGAAGTCGACGTTGATGCCCATATTTTTCGCAATGAACTCATTGCTGCCGATGGCGTAGGTGTAGGTTCCTATCTTTGTATAATTCAGGATGGCATAAGCGGCGAAGAATGTCAGTAGCGCGAGGATGATGTTGCCGGGCATCTGGCCGAAAAGCCGCAGATTCGCTGGCAGCGTCTGCGCGGCGCCGCCCGCGATCATGTTGGCGAGCGACTCATAGATGAGCGCCAGGCCGGTCGTGATGATCATCGAGGGTATGCGGAGCTTTATATAGAAGAAACCGTTGAGCGTGCCGACGACAGCGCCGGTCAGGAGACAGCCTCCGAGGAGGCCCACATAGCCATAGCCCATGGCCGCCAGCTTACAGCCGATGATGCTGGCGAGGATGATGGCTGCGCCGATGGAGAAGTCGAACATGCCCATGACGATGACCAGGTAAAAGCCGACAGCACCGGCTGAAGCGATGAGGCTGGCCTGGAAGTAGCTCAGCATGTTGTCCAGCGTACCGAAATTATCCGGTGTCAGAATTTTGAACACGAGCCAGGACAGAAACACCATCACGCATAGGATCAGATAGCCTTTGATCGCGGACGACATCTTTTTCTTGCTCATGCTCTGTGTGCGTGCGTCCATATTTCCTCCTTAAAATAATGATAGCCAGTATCACATCTGATACTGGCTATCCTCTGCGCTTGCTGCCCGAATGCAGGCAAGCCGTTTCGATGCGATAACTTTACTTCGAGGAACGGGCTGCGGCGTCAGCAATCGAGAGCTTGGCTGCAGATTCCTTGAGTTGGTCGAGCGTCATCTTGGACATTTCGACTAGCTCATCCTTCGTGAAGGGGAGCTGCTTGACGAAATACTTATCATACTCAGCATAGTCTGCCGGGGACGATACATAGAGGTACGGGAACTCGACATCGACGAAGTTGTTCGCGACATCCTTGTTGTTGCCCTTGATCGCGTTGTAGACCATCATGAAAGCGTAGAGCGGATCGCAGTAATGACCGCCGGACTCACCAGCGATGGAGCCGTTCTGCAGACGCTCGCCGAGATCCGGCAGGAAGTCGGTGGAGACGATCTTGATGGAGCCGGTCTTGCCAGCGCGCTCAACAGCGGCAATAGCGCCCTGCAGCGGGTCGCCGCCGCCGCCAGCCGGGATGAGTGCATCCAGGTTCGGATCAGCGCTCATGAGAGCCTCGGCTGCTTTTGCACCGCCCTCAGAGGACGTGCCTGCATACTGAGGATCGGAGAGTTTTGCCTGGTCATCCGGATGGTTGGAATTCCAATCCTCTATACCAGCTTTGTAGCCTTCCCAGCGGCCGAGCCACGTGGCATCGCCCTGCTCCCAGCCGATGAGGCCGATATTGCGGCAGCCTTTGTCGAGCAGGATCTGGACGAGTTTCTTGCCGTTCTCGACTTCGTTCTCATGGACAGCGCCGATGTAGTACGGGGACTTCACAGCCTGATCGTAGATGTCCTTGTTCTTATCCTTGTTGATGATGCGGAAGAACTGGGCGAGGTATACGCCGTTGTCGTTGGCCGTCTTGATGGCGGAAGCCATCTCGGTATCAGAAGAGTTGCAGATGATGATGCCCTGGCAGCCAGAGGCGACAAGCGTCTCAACCGAGGCCGTTACTTTCTCTGATACATGTCCCTGGTCGACGTAGACGAGCTCTACATCCAGTGCGTCTGCCGCGGCGTCCAGGATGCGTTTGCATTGAGAGCCGAGCACGTCGGTCGAGCTCCAGATGGAGACACCGATCTTTACCTTGTCTGGCGGACCCTGCTTGCTTGCCTGATTGCCGGATTGACCGCCGCAGCCTGTTAAAGCGAATGCGCAGAGTACGAACATCGCAATCGCGCATAGAACTCGCTTCGCCTTGAGCCATTTCATCTTCATGTTGCTACCTCCTAACTCTGATACCCAAAAGTTTCCAAGTGACTTTCCTCGCGCTCGCCGCATATCCGATGCTCCTGAATAGGTATGTTCTCGAGCACACTTTCTGATTATGATAATAATCGTTTTTGCAATAGATGTCAATAGAAAATTCCGTCTCTTTGTAAAATGTTTTTAACGAAATGCATTTAAAATGCGAACAATAACGCCAATTTAAAGGCTGTGAAAATGTTTTCTTGCCGAAAGTGAGCGGATCGCACACGAAATGATTTTATTAATAGGGATGAACTAGGATAAAGATTGACAAAAGGATTGAGGTGTTGTATCTTAAGAACTGTAAAGGTGTGCTCGAACACAAAAATGTCTCATATATCGAAAGGGAGGGATGCCTGATGGCAGAAAATCGTCAGGACGAAGAAAGCCAGGCAGCGGAGATCCGTGCCGGGCAGACGGCGCTCGGCATCGAGCTCGGCTCGACCAATATCAAGGCGGTGCTCGTCGGAAAGGACTGCCGGACGCTCGCGTCGGCGAGCTATGGCTGGGAGAACCAGCTCGAGGACGGGATATGGACGTATGATCTCGAGCAGGTATGGGCCGGAATCCAGACCTGTTTCACGGATATCAAGGCACAGGTTTCTGCGCAGTACCATGCGCCGTTGAAGGAAATCGGCAGCATCGGTGTCAGCGCGATGATGCATGGCTATCTGCCATTCGCGAGCGACGGCAGGCAGCTGGTGTCCTTCCGTACCTGGCGCAACAATATCACGGGCGAGGCGGCTGATGTGCTGACGGATGTGTTTTCTTTCAATATACCGCAGCGCTGGAGCGTCGCCCATCTCTATCAGGCCATCTTGAACGGCGAGCCCTCGGTGCGGGAGATCGACTACCTGACGACACTCGCCGGCTATGTGCACTGGAAACTGTCCGGCGAGCGGGTGCTCGGCATCGGCGATGCATCGGGCATGTTCCCGATCGATGAGCAGAGCGGTACCTATGATGCGGCCAGGGTCCGGCAGTTCGATGCATTGCCGCGTGTAAAGGAGCAGCCGTGGAATCTGCTCGACATCCTGCCGCGGGTTCTGCGCGCAGGCGAGGCGGCCGGACATCTGACTGAGCAGGGGGCACATCTGCTGGATCTCAGCGGTCAGCTCGAGCCGGGCGCGCTCATGGCGCCGCCGGAGGGCGATGCCGGTACGGGCATGGTCAGCACGAATGCCGTGCGGAAGCGTACGGGCAATATCAGCGTCGGCACATCGGCATTTTCCATGAATGTCCTCGATGCGCCGCTCCGGCGCGTGCATCGCGATATCGATGTCGTCACGACTCCGTCAGGGGCGCCGGTCGCGATGGTTCACGCGAACAACTGCACGAGCGATCTCAATGCCTGGGTGAAGCTGTTCGGTGAGTTCGCCGCAGCCATCGGTCATCCGCTCGACGGTGGGGCGCTGTATGGTACGTTGCTCGGCGCGTCACAGCAGGCGGATGCGGATGCGGGCGGCCTGCTGAACTACAGCTGCCTGTCGGGGGAGAATATCACGGAGGTCGAGTCCGGGCGTCCGCTGTTCGTGCGCACACCGCACAGCCGCATGAACCTGGCGAATTTCATGCGCACGCAGCTCTATGGCTGCTTCGCCCCGCTGAAGATCGGCATGGATATCCTCGTCGAGGAGGAGGGCGTCGAGACGGACGTCATAATCGCGCAGGGCGGCCTGTTCAAGACGCCGGTCGTCGCACAACAGGCGCTTGCCGACTGCCTCGGTCTCCCCATCTCGGTCATGAAGACGGCCGGCGAGGGTGGTCCGTGGGGCATGGCGGTGCTCGCCGTGTACGCGAAATGGCACGCGGATGAAGACCTCGCGGATTTCCTCGATACGACGGTATTCTCGGATCCGGAGTGCGTGACGCTCGAGCCGGCGGAGGCAGGCCGGCGCGGGGCACAGGCGTACCTCGAAGCCTATCGGAAGGGGCTCGCCGTGGAGCGCGGCGCGGCCGTCATCCCCGATTATGCCTGACAAGGTGCTTTTTGGAAGAAAGGATGGGTTCTATGCTGGAATCTCTCAAGCAAGAAGTGTATGAAGCAAATCTCCTCCTGCCGAAATACGGCATCGTGACGTTCACCTGGGGCAACGTCTCGGGCATCGACCGCGAGGCGGGCATATTAGCCATCAAGCCGTCCGGCGTGCCCTATGAGGAGCTCGAGCCGGAGGATATGGTGCTTGTCGACGTCAAGACCGGAGAGGTCGTCGAGGGCGAGCTGAATCCGTCGAGCGATACGCCGACCCACCGCGTGCTTTACCAGGAATTCCCCAGTATCGGTGCCGTCGTCCACACGCATTCCTCGTGGGCGGTCTCGTTCGCCGAGGCCGGGCTGCCCATCGAGGCCATGGGCACGACGCATGCCGACAGCTTCTATGGTGACGTGCCCGTGACGGACGCGCTGACGCAGGAGGAGATCGAGAGTGCCTATGAGGAGAATACCGGCAAGGTCATCGTGCGCACGTTCCAGGAGCGCGGCATCGACCCGGATGCGGTCCCCGCTGTACTCGTGCGGCAGCACGGTCCCTTCACCTGGGGGCCGACGCCGAAAAAGGCCGTCGAGAATGCAAAGGTGCTCGATGTAGTCGCCGAGATGAACTACCATGCCCTGCAGCTCACGCGCGCAGATTGCCGCGTGCCGCAGTATCTGCTCGACAAGCATTATTTCCGCAAACACGGTGCCAATGCCTACTATGGGCAGGCGCAACGCTGACGATAAAGAAAGGATGTCATCGCAATGCAAGAAATCAGAGACTATGAATTTTGGTTCGTTGCCGGATCGCAGTTCCTCTACGGCGAGGAGCAGCTGAACAACGTCGCGCGTGACGCTGAGGCCATCGTGGAGAAGCTCAACGCGAGCGGCACCCTGCCGTATCGGATTGTCTGCAAAGGCGTCATGACGACGGCGGAGGGCATCACGCAGTTCATGAAAGACGTCAACTACCATGACGAGGTAGCGGGCGTCATCACCTGGATGCATACATTCTCCCCGGCGAAGAACTGGATTCGCGGCACGGTGCTGCTGCAGAAGCCGCTGCTTCATCTCGCGACGCAGTACCTCGACCGGATTCCCTACGATACGATCGATTTCGACTATATGAACCTGAACCAGAGCGCGCACGGCGACCGCGAATACGGCTACCTGAATGCCCGCCTCGGCCTCAAGAATAAGATCGTCTACGGCTGGTGGGGCGATCCGGAGGTGCAGCAGGAGATCGCTGACTGGGAGGATGTCGCGGTCGCGTATAACGAGAGCTTCAATATCAAGGTCTGCCGCTTCGGCGATACGATGCGCAATGTCGCCGTCACGGAGGGCGACAAGGTCCAGGCCGAGATCCAGCTCGGCTGGACGGTCGACTATTGGCCGGTCGGTGACCTCGTGGACGTCGTCGATGCCGTCGCTGACGAGGATATCGAGGCGGAGTACGCCAAGCTGAAGGATACGTACGAGCTGAACCCGCAGGATAACGATGCAGCTGCTTTCGAGAGCTCGGTGCGCTATCAGCTCCGCGAATACCTCGGCATAAAGAAATTCCTCGATGACCGAGGCTATACGGCATTCTGCACGAACTTCGAAGACCTCAAGGGACTCCGTCAGTTGCCGGGACTCGCGTCGCAGCTCCTGATGCGCGACGGCTACGGCTTCGGTGCCGAGGGCGACTGGAAGACGGCAGCGCTCGTGCGTCTGCTCAAGATCATGGCGCATAATGACCGCACCGTATTCATGGAGGACTACACCCTCGACCTGCGCAAAGGCCATGAGGCCATCCTCGGGGCGCATATGCTCGAGGTCGACCCGACGATCGCGAGCGATAAGCCGCGCGTCGAGGTGCATCCGCTCGATATCGGCGGCAAGGACGACCCGGCCCGTCTCGTCTTCACAGGCGCCGATGGCGAGGGCATCGACTGCACGGTGGCGGATTTCCGTAGCGGCTTCCGGATCATCAGCTATCCGGTCACCTGCCGTCGTGCCGAGGCCGAGACGCCGCATCTGCCGGTGGCGAAGCAGCTCTGGACACCGAAAGTCGGGCTCAAGGAGGGCGCGACGGCTTGGATCCAGGCGGGCGGCGGCCATCATACGGTACTCTCGTTCCGCCTGAAGGAGTCGCAGATCCATGACCTCGGTGTCATGCTCGGCATGGACCTCGTCGAGATCTGCTGACAGCGCTGCGCAGCTGGCGCATATCTGATACTTACACAGTTCTCCCGCAATAAAAAAGCATCCCGAAGCGGCTGGCTCCGGGATGCTTTTTCTGTTGATGACGGAATCTTTTTTTCTTTATTCGTCGCTGTCGGTGACATTTTCGAGGATGCGGATCTCGTTGCGCATGATATATTTTTCACGCTCGGGCGCGATGCCGTTGACGAGGTAATCGAATACGACCTGCATCGCCTGGTGTCCCTGCGAGCGCGGGTGCTGGTAGATGGCCGCCTGGATGACTCTCTGCTTCATCATTTCGATGGTCGTCGGAATCGTATCGAAGACGACGACGGTGAGGTCGGTGCGCTTCCGCGCGAGGATGGCGCGCGAGGCCCCGTAGGCGCCGGACGAGGCGACGAACAGCGAATTCGTCTCCGGGTGCTCGTCCAGCAGGTGTACGGTCTCCTCGTAGGCGATCATGTCGTCGTCATTCGTCTCCTGCACGCCGAGATAGCGGAAGCCGGGCGTCTTTTCCAGCACGTCGAGGAAGCCGGCGAGCCGCTGGCGGTGGCCGTACATGTCGAGCGAGCCGAGCAGCACGCCGGCATGGATTTCCGCCGGGCCGATCATCCGGAGCAGGGCGCCGGCCGTGCGGCCGCCCTGCAGATACGAGGGTCCGACATAGCAATGTCGCTTCGAGGCGGGAGCATCGTTGTTGATGGTCACGACGAAGATTCCCGCTTTGACGAAAGCGTCGATTTTCTCGAGCACGTGGCGCTCGGAGAGCGGGTTCACGATGAGGGCGTTGACCTTCGGCATGAGCTCGTCGAGGATGCGGCACTGCTCCGCGGCGTCGAATCCGCGTGTGCTGCGCCAGAGTACCTGCAAGCCGAACTCCGCGTACTTCTGCGCGCGGTGATGCATGGCATCCAGTACCTCATCGAAGAAGTGAACGCCCTCGGAGGCGATGAGCACACCGACGACAGGATGCGTGCGGCGCGCAGAGAGCGCCTTGCCCGCGGGGTTCGGCCGGTAGTTCAGCTTTTCTGCCATCGCGCGCACCAGGGCCGCCTTCTCTGGACGCACCTTGCCGCGCCCGTTCAGCACGCGGTCCACCGTGCCGCGCGATACACCGCAAAGCTCCGCAATCTGCTTGATCGTGACCATTTCGATCCCACCCCCAGTCGAGTATCCTCGTTTCTTTGGTTCAAATTATATAAGGTAGGGCGTGAGGCGTCAAGGAAGCATGACACAGTCAGGAGAAGAAATCCTCTGCGATGATGTAATTCGCGCTGTCTGCTTGAAGATTGGATGGGGAGATGCGGTTCGGTGTGATTATCGTCTTGCCCGGCCATGGTATCGCTTTCCAAAATGCGATAAGCATAGTATACTAGACATGAATACGCAGATGAAGGGATTTAATAATATGCGGAAACGTAAGATCTATGTGCTGGCTACGGGTGGTACGATTGCGGGAGCAGCTGATTCGGCGGCGGCGACAACGGGCTACCGGGCGGGTCAGCTGGGAATCGGGCAGCTGCTGCAGGATCTGCCGGCAGCCGATGACAGCATCGAGCTCGTTGGCGAGGAGATCGCTGCTATCGATAGCAAAGATATCACCGAAGAGGTTTTGTTGAAGCTGGCACGGCGGACGCAGGAAGTATTGTCGGAATCAGAGACGGCTGGCGTTGTCATAACTCATGGCACGGATACCCTCGAGGAGACGGCCTATTTCCTGCACCTGACGCTCCATACGGCCAAGCCTGTAGTACTGACCGGGGCGATGCGCCCAGCGACAGCCCTGTCGGCCGATGGGCCGCTGAATCTGCTGCAGGCTATCCGCGTGGCGTCCTGTGCGTCTTCGGTCGGGCGGGGCGTGCTCGTCGTGGCCAATGGCGAGATCCACAGCGCGCGTGACGTGCGCAAGGTTCATACGACGGCCGTCCATACGTTCCAGTCGCCGGGACTGGGACCGCTCGGCGTCATCGATGATGCGTCCATCGAGTATTACCGTCAGACGACGCGTCGTCATACGCTGGACAGCGAGCTGCAGCTGCCGGAGCAGCAGCGAGGCGGCCGCTATCTGCCGGATGTCAGGATCTTGTACGGGCAGGCCGGGGATGATGGTATGTTCGCGGCCGCTGCCTGCTCGGCCGGCGTGCGCGGCATCGTATATGCCGGCTTCGGCAATGGCAGCCTGCCCGCACTGGTTGAGACCGCTCTGGCGGCGGCCGTGGAGCAGGGAGTCATCGTCGTGCGCAGCACGCGCAGCCCGGAGGGAGCTGTGCTGGCAGCTGAGCCATCCTATGATGAGCATGGTTTCATAGCGTCGGGGACGTTATCGCCGCAACAGGCACGCATCCTGCTTCAGCTGGGGCTGCTGCACAGCTCTGACCGCAGCTATATATTGCGCTTATTCCGCGAGTACTGAGTGCAGATTGCTGTCCGGTGAAAAGCAAAAATGGGAAACAAAAAAAGACGCCGAGAGGCGTCTTTTGTTTTGCAAATGGAGCGGGCAAGCGGAATCGAACCGCCCTCTAAAGCTTGGGAAGCTTTCATTCTACCGATGAACTATGCCCGCATACTTGCTTATTATAGCATTTTCTGCTGCCTTATGCAAGTTATTTTATATGGCCGATATCCATACTGATGTCGAGGGCCTTGACGCTGTGAGTCAGGGCGCCTACGGATATGATATCGACACCGCTCTGGGCAGCTGCAGCCAGGGTCGTCTCGTCGATGCCGCCGGAGGCCTCGACGATGGCGCGGTGGTCGATGAGCTTCACGGCCTGGGCCATGAGTGCAGGAGGCATGTTGTCGAGCATGATTACGTCGGCACCTCCGTCCAGAGCCTCCTGGACACCGGCCAGGTCCTCGACTTCGATTTCGATCTTCGTCATATGCGAGGCATAGGCATGGGCGCGGTCAAGGGCCTGACGGATGCCGCCGGCCACCTGGATGTGGTTGTCCTTTATGAGCATGGCATCGTAGAGTCCGAGACGGTGGTTGGCGCCGCCACCGACTTTTACGGCGTATTTGTCCAGCAGGCGCAGGCCGGGTGTCGTCTTGCGGGTATCGACGAGCTTTGCTCCGTAGGGAGCGGCGATGGCGGCGAGCTTCGCTGTGCGCGTAGCGACGCCGCTCATGTGCTGCAGCAGGTTCAGAGCCAGGCGCTCGCCAGAGAGCAGCGTGCGGGCCCGTCCGTCGATCTCGGCGATGACCGAGGTTTTGTCCAGTTTTGCTCCGTCAGCCAGGCAGGCGGTGAAATGTATATCCGGGTCCAGAAGCTGGAATACGCGACGGGCGACCTCTACGCCGGCCAGTATGCCGGTATCCTTGGCATGGATGATGGCATGAGCAGTCTGCTCCGGCCCGACGATGGCCATCGTGGTGATATCGCCGCTGCCGATATCCTCGGCGAGCCAGGTCTCGAGCTGTTTATCTAATCCGAAATACAGGTCCATGTTATTCTCCTTGTCAATATCTGATATCTATGAATCTCGCTATATGGCAGAGCGCGGACTGGAATTCAGACCGTAGCTTCATCGGTCAGGCAGTCGGTGCAGTGGCGCAGCCAGTCCGGATCCGGCTCCGGGTAGTCGGTGCGGTAGTGGGCACCGCGGCTCTCCTGACGGCGCAGGGCGGCTTTCATGATGCACTGATCCGTGATGAGGCGCGCCGCGAGGTCGAGGCTCATGGGCGTGGTAGCTTCGCTGCCGCTCCATTCCCTGGCCAGGGCATCCAGTTCGGCTTCACCGGCCAGCATGTCCTCTTTTTCGCGGCTGATGCCGAGATATTTGCTCATGAGGCGCTGGCTGGAGGCGATGGCGGCCGCGATGTCATCGGCATTTCCTTTGCGGACGGTCAGGCTGGTTTCCGACCATTGGCGCCGTTCCGGCGTCGGCAATGGCAGGCGCCGTTCGTCGATATCGACAGCGCAGCGGCGGCCCAGTACGAGCCCCTCGAGCAGCGAGTTGCTGGCCAGGCGGTTGGCCCCCTGCAGGCCGGTGCAGGCAGCTTCGCCGCAGGCATAGAGGCCGGGGATGTTCGTGTGTCCCCATTCATCCGTCTTTATGCCGCCCATCATGTAGTGGGCAGCCGGCGCGATGGGGATGGGCTGCTTCGCTATATCGATGCCGTAGCTGTCGCAGGTTTCGGCGATCATCGGGAATTTGTCCCGGACGCCGTCGATGACGGTTGCATCGAGGAATATGTGGTCGCTGTCGGCTGCGCGCATCTCGCGGAATATGGCGCGGGCGACGACGTCGCGCGGTGCCAGCTCGGCCATCTTGTGATAGCGCGGCATGAATCGCTCGCCCGCCATGTTGCGCAGTATGGCTCCGGCACCGCGTACGGCCTCGGATATGAGGAAGTTCGGGCAGCCCTTGAGCGCCAGGGCGGTGGGGTGGAACTGTACGAACTCCATGTCCTGCAGCTCGACGCCGGCCCGGTAGGCCAGCGCGGAGCCGGAACCGGTCGCGCCCTCGGGGTTCGTCGTGTGCTGGAACAGGCGCCCATTGCCTCCGGTCGCCAGTATGGTGCGGTCGGCGCGTATGTATATCTTCTGGCCCGAGGCAGCGGCATCAGTCGTGCTGTCAGCGTTCGTCTGGCAGAGCAGGGCAGTAGCCCCGTAGCAGCGCTTGTCAGCCAGCAACAGATCTACGATGTAGCAATGTTCGAGTATCGTGATGTTCGGTTCCTGGCGTACCATGGCGCGCAGGGCCCGGGCTACCTCGGCTCCGGTGGCATCACCGTGGGCGTGGACGATGCGGTGGCGGCTGTGGCAGCCCTCACGTCCCAGAGCCAGGGAGCCGTCCGGATTGCGGTCGAATTCTGCGCCATGGGCGATGAGGTTCTCGATATCGTGCGGCCCTTCGGTCACGACGATGCGGGATATTTTTTCATCAGAGAGGCCGGCGCCGGCGATGAGCGTGTCCTGCAGATGCAGCTCCGGATTGTCATCGGGGCCGAAGGAAGCCGCTATGCCGCCCTGGGCTTTGTCGGTATTGGAGTCGCGCAGGGTGTCGCGTACGGCCAGCAGCACTTTATGGCCGCGTTCGGCCAGATGCCAGGCCGCCGTGAGACCGGCCACACCGCTGCCGACTACGAGACACTCGGTCTGGCGCTCCGGCATGGTGGCCGTGTTGAAGTTCATGAGATATCTTTGCATGACGTGATACTTCCTTATATATTATTTGCCGGTGATGGCCAGCATCTTCTCGAGGGCGGCAACAGATTTCTCCCGGATCTCAGGCGGGACGACGACGCGCGGCTTCAAGGTCTTCAGGGCGTCGCGCACCTTTTCGAGGTTCGTCTTCTTCATGTTGACGCAGAGCATTTTGCGCGAGGCCAGATAGAATTTCTTGTTCGGGCAGCGCTGGCTGAGCTCGTAGAGCACGCCCTGCTCGGTCGCGATGATGTATTCGGCATCGCTGTGGCTCTCGGCGTAGCGGATAATGCCCATGGTGCTGCCGACATAGTCCGCCAGTGCGCGGCATTCGGCCGGGCATTCCGGATGCATCAGTATGGGTGCTCCGGGATGTGCTGCCCGGGCCGCGCGCAGGTCTTCTGGCGTCAGACGGGCGTGTATGGGGCAGCCGCCGGGGATGGTTATGAGCTGGCGGCCCGTCTGCTTGGCGGCATAGGAGCCGAGGTTCGGGTCGGGGACGAATATGATCTCGCGGTCGCGCGGCAGTGACTCGACGACGGCGACCGCATTGGAAGAGGTACAGCATATGTCGCTGAGTGCCTTTACCGAGGCAGGCGTGTTCACGTACGATACGACGAGGGCATCAGGGTGCTCGGCTTTCAGCTGGCGCACACGGGGCTCGAGCGTATCATCGAACATCTGGCAGCCGGCATCTGTGGCTGGCAGAAGCGTTATCTTGTTCGGCGAGAGGATGTTGGCCGTTTCGGCCATGAAGCGTACGCCGCAGAAAACGATGACTTCGGCATCAGTTCCGGCAGCCGTGCGGGACAAGGCGAAGGAATCGCCGCTGTAGTCGGCTATTTCCTGTATCTCATCGGGCTGGTAGACATGCGCCAGGATTATGGCATGGCGCTCTTCCTTCAACCGCATGATCTCGTCTACGATATCTTCCATTTTTTTTCTCCCAAATAAAATATCTCATCATATCTCAGACAGCATTGACGGCGCATATGTGTTTCTGAGCGCGACAATACTGTTCCTATTATAGTATTAAGAAGCACATTATGCAATAATGCAGGGCTTGTATACAATAATAAGCCTATATGACGGGGATTTCGTTACAACCCCTTCTGTCGAATTTGTGTAAGTAATTGAAGATGAATGCCTCAATGCTGTGGGGGATATGGGAATATTTCGTTAAATACTTATGCCAACGGACTTAGCGACCGATAATATGATTGGGAATAGTAATAGTGGCAGGAGTGGAATGGCAATGGCATTGGTAGTAAAGAACAACATGTCGGCGCAGAATACGCTGAACCGGCTCAAGAAGAACTCATCCAACCTCGAGAAGAGCCTCAAGAAGGTTGCGAGCGGCATGAAGATCAATAGCGCGGCTGACGATGCCTCGGGGCTCTCGATCTCGGAGCGCATGCGCGTGCAGGTGCGCGGGCTCGATCAGGCGCAGGCGAATACGCAGAATGCCACGAGCCTCATGCGGACGGCTGAGGGCGCCGTGCAGTCAACCATTGATACATTGCGCACGATGAAGGAGAAGGCCATCAATGCGGCCAACGACCATAACACCGATGCTGACCGAGCGACGCTGCAGCGCGAGATCGATCAGCTCGTCGATCAGGTCGACGACAATGCGAGCGTGCAGTTCAACGGGCGGTATCTCTTCGATGGCACGGCCGATGTGGCGTACAATACTGAGGGCACTATAATAAAGGCCCTCAATACCGAGTGGATTCCGAATTCGCTGTCGCTCATCGAGCAGACCTATGGCATCACGTTCAACGAGGCCAATACGAAGCCGAAGGATATGAATGTCGTATTCTCGCATCAGGGCAGCAATACGTTGGCTTATGTTATGTCCAGCTACAGCGGCAATCATACGACCGGGCTGGAGCTCAATATAAATATGGACTTCTATAGCAGCCTGTATACGGATGATGTAAATGGCAATTCGGCGACCGGGGGCGCCATCTACCTCGATCGCACGCTCGCACACGAACTGACGCATGCGGTCATGTCGGCCAATATAGATAATTTTGTCAGCATGCCGTTATTTATAACAGAAGGTATGGCTGAGCTCACACAGGGCGCCGATGATACACGTACGTCGACGCTGAAGTTGCTATTCACCTCGAAGGGCTATCAGTCCCTGTTCAGCTCGGGTGGTAAATCAGGCACTCAGGAGCCCTATGCCGGCGGTTTCGCCTTCCTGCGTTATATGGAGAAAAAGGGCGGTGAGGGCTCGATGGAGCGCTTTATGACGGCGCTCATGAATGGCGGTGGCCAGAATCTCAAGACGGCCGTTGGCGCAGCTGTGCCGGGGGCTACGCTTACCAGTTTGCAGGATGCTTTCATAGCCGATATGGGAAATTATACGAATGCTGAAGATTTCTATAAGGAGTGCTGTGGCATCGATCTCACGAATACCGATACCGGTGCGGCTACGGGCTACGATGCGGGAGGCAGCCGCGAGGCCAAGACGAATGAGAGCATCGTGCCCGAGGGCGGTTCGACGGCCTTCTGGTACTTCCCAGATAGCGATACGACCGTCTTCGATGGAGGTTTGACCGTGCATTGGCCGGAGTTCAATCGCAATGTCAGCCTGATATTTCAAATCGGCACGAAGGCGAACCAGAATATCGGCGTGGCCCTCTCGGATATCCATGCGCGGGCCATGGGGCTCGAGGATGACGATGGCAACAAGATAAGCGTCAGCACGCTCGACCAGGCCAAGACGGCCATCACGCTCATCGACAACTCGCTGCGCAAGGCGCTCGATCAGGTCACGACGATAGGCGCCATCGAGAGCCGCCTCGAGTACACCTCGGACAATCTTACGACGGCCAGCCAGAATACGCAGTCCTCCGAGTCGACGATCCGCGATGCCGATATGGCCAGAGAGATGACCGAGTACACGAAGAACAATGTGCTCATGCAGTCGGCCCAGTCGATGCTCTCACAGGCGAACCAGAACAGCAGCAGCGTGCTGAGCCTGTTGCAATAAAGTGAGACTTATTCAGAGGGAGTTTTTACTCCCTCTGAATTTAGTCGAACTTACCCAGGGCTTTAGGGGCGCTTATCTCCCA
>CACXCN010000080.1 GCA_902766095.1 uncultured Selenomonas sp.
AGCTTTTCTTTTCTTATCTACCTACTATTCTACGGCAGGTGCCTCTTTTTAACAAAGCCTATTTTAGGTCATAACAGGAATGCTCCCTTTTCGTGTGCTGGTGCCAGCGTTGCGGCGATGCGCCCGGCAATGCGCTCCGGCTGCAGGCCGGTCAGCTCGTAGAGCTGCGGCACCGAGCCCTGCTCGATGAATTCATCCGGCAGACCGATGCGGAGCAGCGGTTTATTTATGCCTTGATCAGCCATGTACTCGGCTATTGCCGACCCAAAGCCGCCGGCCAGTACATTCTCCTCCAGCGTCACCAGCATTCGGGATCTGGCGGCATACTCATCGATCATCTCCGTGTCCAGCGGCTTTACGAACCGCATGTTGACCACAGCTGCCGATATCCCCTGAGCCTGCAATAGGCCAGCTGTCTCTACCGCAGTTCCAACCATGGTACCGACAGCCAGCAAAGCCACATCCGGAGCCTCGACATCGCTGATGACCTCGGCCCGGCCCACCGGTATCTCATGGAACGACTCCGTCAGGTCCACGCCGCGCCCGGCACCGCGCGGATAGCGCACCGCTGTCGGCCCCGGCAGTCTCACGGCCGTATAGAGCATGTGGCGCAGTTCCTCCTCGTCCTTCGGCACAAATATGGTCATGCCCGGCATGGCGCGCAGGAAAGACAGATCGAATACTCCATGATGCGTAGGGCCGTCAGCGCCCACGAGTCCGGCCCGGTCGAGGCACAGCGTCACCGGCAGCTTTTGCAGGCACACATCATGCATCAGCTCATCATAAGCCCGCTGGGCGAATGTCGAGTACAGCGCCACAACTGGATGGATGCCCATCGTCGCCAGGCCGGCGGCCAGCGTCACAGCATGCTCCTCGGCAATGCCGACATCGAAGAAGCGCTCCGGATAGGCTTTGCCAAAAGCCTTCAAACCTGTGCCGGTCGGCATGGCTGCCGTGATGCCCACGATGTGTTCATCCTGAGCCGCCAGCTTGATCATCGTCTGGCTGAATACCTGCGTGTATGTTACAGGACCGGATTTAGCCGCGACATGACCGGTCGCCACATCGAACTTGCCGATGCCGTGGAAGCGGCAGGGCTCCTGCTCGGCCGGCAGATAGCCTTTGCCTTTCTTCGTATGGATATGGATGAGTACCGGACCGCCGTCCCGCACGGCATCGGCCAGTATCGTGCGCAGCAAGTGTATATTATGACCGTCGATGGGCCCGATGTAGTGGAAGCCCAGATTCTCGAACAGGCTGCCCGGGACGATGGCCGCCCGAACGCCGTCCTTCAGCCGCCCGGCCGTCTTGTACATAGCTCCACCTATGTGCGGGATGCTCTGCAGCAGCGTGCCCACATCGTGCTTGACGCGGTTGTATTGCGGCAGGCTGCGCAGGCGGGACAGATAGTCGCTGATCGCCCCCACGTTCTCATCGATGGACATCTCGTTGTCATTGAGGATGACGATCATCCGCTTGTGCAGGGAGCCCGCATGATTCAGAGCCTCCATGGCCAGCCCGCCGGTCATGGCACCATCGCCGATCACCGCGACGATGTTCTCGTGACCACCGCGCAGGTCACGGGCAATGGCCATGCCCAGCGCCGCCGATATCGACGTCGATGCATGCCCGACTCCGAAGGCATCATACTCCGACTCCGACCGGTTCGGAAATCCGGTGATCCCGCCGAGCTGCCGCAGCGTATCGAACTTGTCCCGCCGCCCGGTCAATATCTTATAAGCATAGGCCTGATGACCCACATCCCACACGATCTTATCCTCAGGTACAGAGAATACCTGCAGCAGCGCCAGCGTCAGCTCTACCGTCCCGAGGCTGGAAGCCAGATGTCCGCCATGACCTGAGACCGTATGGACCATAAATTCCCGGATCTCGGATGCCAGCTGGTTCAGCTCGGCTGCATCCAGTTTCTTTACATCACTTGGCGCTTTTATAGTTTCTAAAAGCGGATACATATATTTTACACCCCACAGCGTATGATTTCCCCCATAGATGACGGTCCTGCGCTCCCCACACTGCCGGACCGCATCATCAATGGTCGCGCTTCAGCAGATAGGAGAGCAGGTCGCGCAGGAACCAGGCCGCATCGCCGAATGGCTCGAGTGCCGCCAGACCACGCTCTACGCTTTCCCGTGCCAGGCGACGCGCTTCCTCCAGCGAGGTCAGAGTCACATACGTCGACTTTTCATTCTTCTCATCCGACCCCACCGGCTTGCCGATGAGTTCCTGCTCGCCCACGACATCGAGGATGTCATCCGTTATCTGGAATGCCAGCCCGAACTCCTCGGCATAAGCCGTCAGGGCAGCCAGTTCCCTCTCGCTGGCTCCCGCCATGATAGCTCCCGAGCGTATCGCGGCACGGAACAGAGCCCCCGTCTTGCCCATGTGCATCTTGCGCAGCTGTTCCATCGATATATGCTGGCCCTCGGACTCGAGATCTATGGCCTGACCACCGACCATGCCGTTCATACCGGCAGCTATGGCCATCTCGCGCACGACCGTCAGGCGTACGCCATCGCTCACCCCCGTCTGACGCAGCATGACCTCGAAAGCCAGTGTCAGCAGGGCATCGCCTGCCAGCGTAGCGATTCCGGCCCCATAGACCTTGTGATTCGTCAGCTTGCCGCGACGATAGTCATCATCATCCATAGCCGGCAGGTCATCATGAATCAGTGAATAGGTATGTATCATCTCGATGGCAGCGCCGGTCGTCAGATAATCCGTCCCCTCGGCTCCGAGAGCATCAGCCGCTGCCATGAGCAGGATCGGCCGCAGGCGCTTGCCTCCGGCCATGAGGCTGTACTTCATGGATTCCGCCAGATGCGGGTCAAGTGCTTCCTGCTCGCGCAGTTCCTTTACCAAAGCCTGCTCAACCAGTGCCTTGCGCTCTGTCCAAAGTTTGTTCATATCATTATCCGGCATTTTCTGTCCTCCAAAACAATACCTGCCCATGGGCTCCCTGACCCGGGCCGGGAATCGTCATTCGATGTTCAGTTCTTCTTCCGTCACCTGACCGCTCTCATCCTGTTTGACGAGGAGGTCCATCGCTTTCTCGACGCGGTCGAGGTCGCTCTGGCATTTCTGAGCCAGCTCCACTCCGCTCGAGTAATCCTTCATGAGATCCTGCAGTGTCTCATCGCCGCTTTCGAGCTTCTGCACGATGCTCTCGAGCTGCGCCAGCGATTCTTCAAAACTAAGTGCTTTCTTCCTCGGCATAGATAATCACCTTATTCCAATCCTTCGATGGATGCCCGGGCCGCACCATCCCAGAACTTCAACACGACATCATCGCCCTCGTGCAATGCCCGCACGCTCGTCAGGCTGCGGCCATCGCGCTCCACCATCGTATAGCCGCGCCGCAAAACGCCAGCCGGATTCAGGCTGTCCAGCTTGTTCAGCGCCAGTTCCAGCCGATGGCGTCGCTGCGTCACCTGCTCGCGCGCCAGACGATGCAGACGCTCCGACAGTGCATCAAGCTGCTGAGAGCGCGGCTCCAGCAGGACATGTGGCTCCCGGAATACGCGCTTGCTGCGGCAGGCCTCGAGGCGCTGACGCTGGGCCATCAGATAGCCGCGAGCATCCTGCTGGAGCCGCTGCCGGAGTCCTGCGACATAGCGCATGAGCTCTCGACGATCCGGCGTAGCGAACTCAGCCGCCTGGCTCGGCGTAGCGGCCCGCCGGTCCGCCGCGAAATCTGCCAATGTGACATCCGTCTCGTGTCCGACTGCCGATATAACCGGTATCTGCGAAGCAGCGATCGCCCGCACGACGCATTCCTCATTGAACGGCCACAAATCCTCGAGCGAGCCGCCGCCGCGGCCTACGATGAGCACATCGACCGGATATTGCTCATTAAAGAACCTGATGGCCGCTGCAATCTGCGGCGCCGCCTGCTCCCCCTGCACCAGCACAGGACGCAGGACGAGCTGCACGCCCGGCCAGCGCAGCGAGCTGACATGATAGATATCGCGCAACACCGCCCCGTCACGCGAGGTGACTACGCCGATCCGCTGTGGAAAGGCCGGCAGCTCTTTTTTGCGCGCTGCATCGAACAGCCCCTCTGCCGCCAGCTTCGCCTTCAGCTGTTCATAGGCCAGGGCCAGATCGCCGATCCCCTCCGGGGCCATAGAGCGCACGATGAGCTGATAAACGCCATCCCGTTCATAGACCTCGATCGAGCCACTCGCCACGACTGTCAGGCCATCCTCCGGCTGGAATCGCAGATGCGATGCATTGCCGCGGAACATGACGGCTTTCAGCTTCCCCGCTGCATCCTTCAGTGAGAAATAGCAGTGCCCGGACGCATAACGCTTGAAATTCGAAATCTCGCCCCGGACCATGATGGAGCTCAGCGCCCGGTCATGCCCCAGCAAGCCTTTCACGTATCGGTTAACCTCGCTTACACTATGTATAGCCATTCACGCTCACACTCCAGCCCATTCCTCAGCCGCTACAGCAAAATGACGGACAAGGGACTGTGAATAAATGGCCAAAGCATTTTTTCACAGCCCCTTGTCCGAACCGATCATTCGGCCTCATCAGTATGTGCTACAACCGTGCCCAGTATGCCATTCACATATTTATGCGAATCATCCGTGCCATATTTCTTGGCCAGTTCCACAGCTTCATTGATAGCCAGAGGCGCTTCGGCAGGTATGTCTGCATAGCGCATCTCATAGATAGCCATGCGGATGAGATTGCGGTCCACGACAGCCATGCGCTCGAGCTTCCACCTCTTGCTGGCCTTGCGGATGGCTGCATCGATTTCCTCGAGATGATTCCGCGTTCCCGTCACCAGATCCTTCACGAACTCATGCTCATAGCCCTCGATATGCACATCATCAGGCAGCTCGGCAAAAGCCGCATCTATAGCCAGCTGCTCGTACTGCGCCTTCTTCCCCGGTTCTCCGGGGTTCAGGTCCAGCTGGAATAAGGCCTGAAGAGCTATCTCTCTTGCTTGTCTACGTTTCATTAGTTAATCAAAAACCTCTTGTAAATATAAAACAACGATATGTCAGCGCAGATGACGCCGCCGGCCATGTCCGGGCCACCGGAACCGATCCGGCAACGCATCGTCCAACACGGCTCGCCAGTCGCTGTCCCGGTCATGCTGACTGCCCAGCAGCCAGCCCACACCTCCGCAAACGGCCAGGAAGAAGATCGACCAGAATCCGAACAGCAGGATGCATATGCCGACGAATATGCCGCCGAGTGTCCCGACCAGCCGTCCGCGATGCTCGTGCCATTCCCCTAAAATGAGATCCTTTATCTCATCACGCATAGCATCCATCTCAGACCACCCGTCGTTCTCTCTTCACTGGAGCATTCGTTATCCCGCCGATGGCGACCTGCACCGGGATATCATCTACGGACAAGACCTGGGCAAACTTCTCCTGCAGCTTTTTGACTGCGAGTTCCGACACCTGGGGCACATTCGCACTGTCGTTCACTACAAGTCGCAACGACACGGACAATGGTGCCGTTGCCTCCTTCGCCTGCTTGCCATGCGGCACGGCGATGCTGACCTCGGCATCGCTGATTCCGCGGATTGCCCGGACCGTCTCGAGCACCAGGGAACGGATGGCCGCCACAGCCACACTGACCTCACCATCGGCCGATGTCCGCAACACGATCTCCGGCGGCCGGCTGCCAGTCCCGGCCGCCAGGAAAGACCGCAGCACCATGACGAGGCACAGCACGGCCACAACCGCCGCCACGACCGGTGTCTCCTGACGGGCCAGCAGATCTCTGGCCATCGCCAGCCAGCTTGCCTCACCGAGCAGTCCCAAGGATAGCACGAGGACGACGATCGCGGCTCCTGCCAGGACCAGACTGATCACAAACATCAAGAAACGATTTATGATCCCCATCAGATTACCCCACCAAGATTCTCAACGTGCTGTTCAGCGGACGCGTACTTCCTCGACCTTTTCCTCCTCGGGGAAGCTGACTCCCTGGACATGGATATTGACTTCGACGACGGACAGGCCGGTCATGGTCTCTATGGCCTGCTTGACATTCTCCTGCGCTGCGAGAGCTACATCCGGTATGCGCACGCCATATTTGACGATGATGTAGAGATCGACGGCAGCTTCTTTCTCGCCGACCTCGACCTTTACGCCCTTGGCGAAATTCTTGCGGCCCAGCATCTCAGCAATACCGCCGGCGATGCCGCCGCTCATGCCGGCGATGCCCTCTACCTCGGTGGCAGCGAGTCCGGCAATGATGCTGACGACATCATCAGCGATGCGGATCGAGCCCAGCTGATTATCTTTTTTTAAGACTTCTTTTTCATTGGCCATGACGAATCCCTCCTGAAAAAAGCAAAAATTCCTTACTATATACTCTGTATATCAAGTATATTCGACCTCATATAAAGTCATTCCTGCCCGCAGGCCACAGAAACATACTGGAAAAAAAGAGCCGGACGAGCCAGCTCTTTCGTATCCCTGTCAATAGTGCTTATCAAGCGCGCTCTATATAGTTGCCCGTACGGGTATCGATGCGCAGCACATCGCCCTCGTTGATGAACAGCGGCACACGCACCTCGTAGCCCGTCTCGACCTTGGCCATCTTCGTGGCACCAGTAGCCGTGTTGCCCTTGACGCTCGGCTCGCACTCTACGACCTTCAGGTTGACCGAGTTCGGCAGCGAGATGCCGATGATGCGGTCCTTGAACGACTGTACAGCCACCTCCATGTTCTCCATGAGGTAGTTCAGCGCATCGCCGAGCTGGTCCTTGTTGAGCTCGACCTGCTCATAGGTCTCCGTGTCCATGAACGTATAGAGGCCATCCGACTCATAGAGATACTGCATGTTGCGCGTATCGAGATGAGCAGCCGGCATCTTCTCGTTCGGGTTGAACGTGCGCTCGACTACAGCACCAGTCTCAACATTCTTGATCTTCGTGCGTACGAAAGCAGCGCCCTTGCCCGGCTTTACATGCTGGAACTCGACGATCTGCCATACGCCGCCATCAATCTCGATGGTGAGGCCCGTGCGGAAATCTGTACTATTTATCATTTAAATATGCCCTCCAATGTCTTTCGACAAAAAATATCATTTTAGAACTGCAAACGTAACATCACTATTATAACGCTATTGCCTGAAGTTTGTCAAAGACAAAACCTCAGAATCAGCCATTCAGCGCCCGATTTCTATCAGCTCTTTGGCTGATTTCGTCAAGGGCTCGCCGCCATCGTCCGTGACCAGCACGCTGTCCTCGATGCGCAGACCGCCATAGCCCGGCAGATAGACGCCCGGCTCATCCGTAATGACCATGCCCGGCAGCAGGCTTTCACAGGTACTCGACGGCGACAGACGCGGCTCCTCATGAATCTCGAGCCCGACGCTGTGACCGAGCCCATGCCCGAAATACTGGGCAAGGTCATATTGTTCGAGGTTGGCGGCCGCGGCCATATGGACCTCGCGACCGGAAGCTCCTGTCTTTATGAGCGGCAGGACCGACTGCTGCGTCTCGAGCACCGCATGATAGAGTTCCTTCTGGCGGTCGCTGGCCTCGCCTACGCATACCGTGCGCGTGATGTCCGAGTGGTAGCCGTCATAGACAGCCCCGTAGTCCATCGTCACGAAATCGCCCGCCTGTATCTCGGCCGTCGTCGCCGTCGCATGCGGCATGGAGCCGCGGATGCCGGATGCGACGATCGTCGTGAACGAGGGCTCCTCCGAGCCCAGTTCGCGCATCGTATTCTCGAGATGGGCCGCTACCGCCAGCTCCGTCACGCCCGGCTTTATGAATTTCACGATATCGTCAAAGGCAGCATCAGCGATCTCACAGGCCTTGCGCAGCTTGGCGAGCTCGAGCTCATCTTTCACCTCGCGCAGGATGTCGAGATCCAGACTTTCCTTGAGCTTTATATCGCGGTCAGACAGGAGCTTCTTCAGCTGGCGGTATTCATCGTAGCTCAGCGCTGCCCCTTCGAATCCGACGCGCTTCACGCCGAGTCGGGCCAGGCACTTGGCTGTCTTCTTGAACAGACCGTGCCGCTGCTCGACCACCTTGTACAGCGGTGCCTGCTGGCCAGCCTGCTCCGTATACCGGTTGTCCGTTATGAGCAGCGCTTTCTTGCGCGTCACGACGAGCGCTGTATCATCGCCACGGAAGCCGCTGAAATAATGCAGGTTGACAACTTTCGTCACCACGACTGCATCGAGTTTCTCGGCCCGCAGTACATCGCGCAGCATGTGCAGGCGCTCCTTTACTGCATCCATCATGCTTATCATAGATGTGCGCCACCCTTCTCGAGCTTGTCACCCAGTTTGTATATGACCGCCTCGAGAGCCGCCATGTAGCTCTCGACGCCGAGCCCGCAGATCTGCCCCAGGGCCACCGGCGCCAGAACCGATGTATGGCGGAACTCCTCGCGCCGATGGATGTTCGAGATATGCACCTCGATGACAGGCACATCGATGCCGGCGATGGCATCGCGCAACGCTATGCTGTAGTGCGTGAACGCCGCTGCATTGAATATGATGTAGTCATACTTGCCACGTGCGGCTTGTATGGTATCCACGAGCACTCCCTCATGATTCGACTGCATGAAATCGAGCTCCAGCCCGACCTCCTGCGCCCGGGCACGCATGCGCTCCTCGATATCATGGAGCGTCGTCGTGCCGTAGATCTGCGGCTCCCGTGTCCCGAGCAGATTCAGGTTAGGCCCATTCATAACTAATACACTGGCCATATTCTGCCTCCCAGATTCAATAACGGATTTCAAAGCCTTTTTCATCGGCGACCACATCGCGCTTTTCGAGGCCGAAGCTCTGAACCTTTATGAAATAGTTGCCATCGCGAATCAGCTTCTCGAGGGCATCAATCTTGCTCTGCGGTCCCTGTATCTCCATGTGGACGCTGCCGTCCTCCATATTCCTGATCCAGCCCGTTATCCCCATATCCATAGCGTGCTCGCGCACGAACATGCGGAAGCCAACGCCCTGTACGCGTCCCGTGGCAACTCCGAAATAGCGCAAAACTTCGTTCTCCATCATTTATTCCTCCTCAAGTATATGGTGAAAAAATATATGAATGGGAGTCACCCCATATTTTTCCTCATCGGTCTGTCCGTGTCTCGCTCTCCGGCCGGTCACGGCGGATGATGGTCAGCGGCGGCACCGGATGATCGAGCCGGATATGCACCAGCTGCTGCGCATGCGGCGCGACATCTATGGCCTCACCGGTCTCCGCATCGCGCATGTCGCCCAGGGTCTGGTACCAGCCGCGGCCTGTCGGCGGGAATATCTCGATCTCCTGCCCGGTCTTCATATTGTTGCGCTGCTCTACCAGAGCATAGCCGGTATCAGCATCAAAGCTGCGCACGATGCCGATGAAATCAGATGTCTGCTCATAGGACGATGAACCGTATATCTGCATATCCTCCGGCTGCGCCAAAAAGAAACCGGCTGTATAAGCGCGATGGGACACCTTGTCAAGCTCCGTCAGCCATTCCGGCCGCACCGTGTAGTCATCAGGATCATCCCAGCAGGCATCGATTGCCTCGCGATAGGCATGGACGACACTGGCCACATAGTGCGCGCTCTTCATGCGCCCCTCGATTTTCAGGCTGTCGACGCCGAGCTCGCGGATCTGCGGCAGATACGGCAACAGGCACATATCCTTCGAATTCAAGATATACGTACCGCGCTCATCCTCCGCGATCGGGTAGTATTCGCCCGACCGCTTGGCCTCCTCGAGCGCATACTGCCAGCGGCAGGACTGCGCACATGCGCCGCGGTTCGAATCCCGCCCCGTCATGTAGGCCGATAGCAGGCAGCGCCCTGAGTAGGAGATGCACATCGCTCCGTGGACGAATATCTCGAACTCCATGTCCGGCACTGCTGCTCTGAGCTGCTTGATCTCTGCCGCTGATAGCTCGCGGGCCAGTACCGTACGCCGAGCCCCCAGGCGCTGCCAGGCCTTGATCGCCGCACTGTTCGTCACATTGGCCTGCGTGCTGACATGAAGCTCCATATCGGGCGCCAGCTCGCGCACGAGCGAGAATACCCCGATATCAGCCACGAGCAGCGCATCGACACCGATGCTGTCCAGGAACCGTATATAATCGGGCAGCCCGGACAAATCTGATTCATGCGGGAATATATTCACCGTTACATAGACGCGCCGCCGCGGCTCCATATCATGCGCATACGCCACTGCCTCCCGCAGCTGCTCCCGCGAGAAATTCCCGCCGAAAGCCCGCAGGCCGTATGCCTTGCCCCCCAGATACACCGCATCAGCGCCATAGGCCAGGGCGAACTTCAGCTTTTCCATATTCCCTGCCGGAGCCAGCAGCTCCGGCTTCCTGTATTCCTTACTAATCGTTTGCTTCCTCGCTTTCTGCCGTTCCGATCCGCGTTACTGCCATACCATCGCCATGCGGGAGTATCTCGGTATCATACTGCCCGACGATATCCAGATACTCGCGCAAGCGCTTGACGATGGTGCGCTGACGCCGCGGGATCGTACGCGGCCCCCGCGGCCGGACATAGCCATGGTACAGCACATCATCCGCTATGACCGTAGCGTCCGGCCGCAGCAGCGGCTGTATCTTCTGCCAGTAGTCGGGGTACTGCCCTTTAGCCGCATCAATGAATACCAGGTCATATGCCGGTGCAGCCTCCGGACTGCCGGCCAGCCGTGCCAATATCTCCCCGGCATCGCCGCGCCAGAGCCGGATGCGTGCCTGACACTCCGGCACCTCGGCCCAGAACCGCTCCGCGGTATCAGCCAGCTCGCGCGAATGTTCGAGCGTCGTGATCTGTGCCTCAGGCGCGGCCGCGGCCAGCAGCAGCGTCGAATACCCTATGGCCGTCCCTATCTCCAGCACGTGCCGGGGCCGGGCAGCCGCTGCTACATTCAGGAATATCTGCCGCTCATCCCGCCGCAGTATCGGCAGATCGTGTTCACCGGCATATATTTCCATGCGGTCGAGCAGGCCGCTGAGTCTTTCATTCCCTATTCTCATCTGTATCTATTTACATTCACCATATGATCCGCATAGTTCGTCGCATAGTGGTTATGTCCCTCGCGATCCGCCACGAAATAGAGGTAATCCGTCGCGGATGGATAAAGCACAGCCTTGATGGCCGCCATGCCCGGCGAGGCGATTGGTCCCGGCGGCAGCCCATCGTGCTGATACGTATTGTACGGCGACTCGATGCGCGTATCCTGCAGGGACACATCTTCCTTCGGGGCATCCATCAGATACTGCAGCGTCGTATCCGTCTGCAGCGGCATGCCTACCTGCAGCCGCTTCAGGAATACCTGAGCCACCATGGGGCGGTCTTCCTCATAGCGCGCCTCTTTCTCTACGAGCGAAGCCAGCGTGATGAGGTCGTAGAGCGACAGATTCATCTCCGCCGCCCGCTCCCGCAGCTGCGGCGTCAGACGCGTATCGAGGTCCTGTGCCATGAGCTTCATGATGCCATCGACCGTTGGCGCCTCATGCAGTTCATACGTATCGGGGAACAGGAACCCCTCAGCTGCATAGCGCTGCTGTGAAGCCCGCTGCTTATCCGCCGGCCGCATGTAGTCATACGGCGCAAATGTCTTTGCCTTGGTCAGGAACTCCTTCTCATCCACGAGCCCCATATCGCTGAGCCGTCGGGCGATTTCCTTGATGCCGAAGCCTTCCGGGATCGTGAATTTCATCGCCGTCGTCTCACCATTCACCATCATGGATATGACGGAGTCCATATCCATGCCCGGATGCAGGGCATAGACACCGGTCTGGAACTTGTCCTCGAGCCCCTTCCACTTGACATACAGCCGGAAACGGGTCGCGCTGGGTATGATACCATGCTGCTCCAGCTGCCTGCCTATATCCGCGATTCCCATGCCAGACTTGACCGTGAAATAAACATTTTGTCCGGCATTCTCGGCGGCCATCTGCTGTGTCCCCGCTCCACTGCCTCCGATGACGGCATAACCGGCACCGAGGAATACGAGCAGCACCACGCCGCTGATCAGGAGCCATTGACGCCAGCCGAACCGCTGCCCGATACCATTCAGGAAACTGGCCAGCCACTCATGCTGCCCCAGCTTTTCCTCTAGGGCGTTCAGACTGTCGGACAGTTCCTCCCGCAGGTCACTAAGCTTCAACATCTGCCCTCCACATAACATAAAAGCCACCACTGCAGGCCTTTCCCTGTACGCAGTAGTGGCATATATTCACATGCTCTCGTTCTCATCAACGAGGGCATTATAAGCCTTCTCAGCTGCCGCGAATTCTTCCTCAGTCGGCGCCACATATTCCTCTTCGCCCTCGGCATTCGTGATGATCTTGGCTATGATGGCATCCTCATCGTCGCCATCACCCGCGCCCTGTCCATCATCATCCTCATCATGGATGCGGACCAGTATCGCATAGTTCACGCCATCCACTGGCATGATCATCTCTTCCGCATAGTTATAGCTATGCCCGTCATCATCCTCGAATGTCACGATCACATCGCTCATATCATCTTTATTATCTGCCATCATAGCACCTCATTTCATTGCTGAAAGCCGCTCTGCCAACCGTTCCCGACGGGGCCACGGCACTACGTTCTAATTGTACCCTGTTGGGCGCAGCCCTGTCAAGCATCCACCACCGATCGGCTCAGCCCTGCTTCGCCTGAGGCGAATCGAGGAAGCCTTGCAGGATGAACACAGCCGCCATCTTATCGATCACCTTGCGGCGCTTGCGGCGCGACAGGTCCGCCTCGAGCAGCGACCGCGAAGCCGCCACCGTCGACAGGCGCTCATCCCAGAAATACACCTCGGTATCCGGATAGCGTTCCTGCACCTGATGCATGAACTCGCGCACCACCTCGCAGCGCTCCCCCTCGGTCCCGTTCATATTCTTCGGGAGCCCAGACACGAGTGCATGGACATCATACTCCTGCATGAGCTCGCCGATGCGCTGGAGCGGCCGCTCCATCTCACCATCCTTGCGCCGGATGGTCTCTATCCCCTGTGCCGTCAGCCCCAGTGGATCGCTGATGGCGATGCCTACGGTATGATCGCCGATATCGAGCCCCATATAGCGCTTCATTTTGCGTCCTTTCCCTTAGCCAGATACGACCGGATCAGCTCCTCGAGCAGCTCATCGCGCTCGAGACGGCGTATCTCGCTGCGCGCATCATGATAGCTTGTCACATAGGCCGGATCGCCCGACAGCAGATAGCCTACGAGCTGGTTGATGGGATTGTAGCCCTTCTCCTGCATCGCCTCGCAGACATGATTGATAATCTTGCGGGCCCGGTTCTCATCATGGCCGGGCTGATACATCATCGTTTCATCGCTTACCATCATCAAGCCTCCACTTCATCATAACCTACTCTAACTATAGCATATACTGTGAAGATTTACTAGAAATTTTGCTGGGAAACAACCTAAGATACGCTATAAAGCCACTGAAATGCATGACATAGAACAGACGAAACACAGCAACGGCAGGTACAGCTCCCTGACCATGCGTGGCCGTCCAGGACCGCCACCACCGGATTACAGGGAACCATACCTGCCGCATCACTCTATGCGTAGTTATCTGCTGCTGATCAGATCATCTCATGCTCGATCATGTACTCCGCAATCTGCAGTGCGTTCTGCGCTGCGCCTTTGCGGATCTGATCGCCACACACCCAGAAATTCAGGCCATGCTCGATCGACTCATCACGGCGGATACGTCCGACCTCGACATCGGTCTTGCCCGACGTGAACAGCGGCATCGGATACTCCTGCTCGGCCGGATTGTCACGCACGATGACGCCCGGGAAAGCTGCCAGCGCCTTCTTGGCTGCCGCGACATCGACATCATCCTTGAACTCCACATTGACCGACTCCGCATGGCTGCGATAGACCGGCACGCGGACCGTCGTGGCCGTGATGCGGATCGTATCATCCGAGAAGATTTTCTTCGTCTCGTTGACCATCTTCATTTCTTCCTTCGTATAGTCATTATCGAGGAAGACATCGATCTGCGGAATCAGATTGAACGCGATCTGGTAATGCTTCGGGAACTTCGCGCCCGGCAGGATATTCGCCTTGATCTCGTTGCCAGCCACGCTGTCCTTCACCTGCTGCTCGAGCTCAGCCATCGCTTCTTTGCCGCCGCCCGAGACTGCCTGATACGTCGACACGACGATGCGCTCGATATGCGAGATATCATAGAGCGGCTTCAGGGCCATCACCATGATGATCGTCGAGCAGTTCGGATTGGCGATGATGCCCTTCTTCTTCCAGTCCTTGATGGCCTCCGGATTGACCTCCGGTACGACGAGAGGCACATCCGGGTCCATGCGGAACGTGCTCGAGTTATCTATGACGACAGCGCCAGCTGCCGCAGCTGCCGGAGCAAACTCCTTGCTCGCAGCGCCGCCAGCGAACAACGCGATCTCGACGCCTTTGAAAGAATCCTTAGTAGCTTCCTCGACCGTATACTCCTTGCCCATGAACTCGATTTTCTTGCCAGCCGAGCGCTTCGAGGCCAGCAGCTTCAGATCAGCATACGGGAAATGACGCTCCTCGATGAGGTTCAGGAACTCCTGGCCCACGGCACCAGTAGCACCGAGGATGGCTACGTTGTACTTCTTCATATTATCTTTCCTCCAAAATATACGGTATACAATATCAGAGCAGCTTATCGAGACCGACCGTCAAGCCATGCAGCTGACGCACCTTCTTGGCTGCCAGCACGACGCCCGGCATGAACGACTCGCGCGCCATGGAATCATGGCGTATGGTCAGCGTCTGTCCCAGACCGCCGAATATGACCTCCTGATGCGCCACATAGCCCGGCAGGCGCACGCTGTGGATATGCATGCCCTCGTACTCCGCGCCGCGGGCACCAGGCATCTTCTCCTTCTCGTCCGGATGACCCTGATGATGCTCTGGGCGGACCTCAGCGATCATTTGCGCCGTCTGTATGGCCGTGCCCGAGGGCGCATCGAGCTTCTTATCATGATGCAGCTCGATGATCTCCACGTCCGGCATATACTTGGCCGCCATGCGGCTCATGAGCATGAGCAGTACTGCCCCGATTGCAAAATTCGGTGCAATGAAGGCCGGCGTATCATTCTGCTCCGCCAGCGCCCGGATCTCATCCTTCTGCGCCTCACTGAGTCCCGTAGTGCCGACGACCGGCGACACATGATGTTCCAGTGCCGTCTTGACATTCGCGAACACGACATCCGGCCGGGTGAAATCAACCATGACCTCCGGCTTCAGACGCTCGAGCGCTGCCGCGAGATCGGTCTCCACCTTTATGCCATTGGCAGGGCCGCCGACCAGCTCCCCGGTATCCGCTCCGCCTTTTATATCGACGGCTCCCACGAGCTGCAGGTCCTTATCGTCCTGTACCGCTTTCAATACAGCAGTACCCATCCGCCCACAAGCGCCATTGACGAGTACAGTAGTCAAAATATACGCCTCCTAAAAAGCTCAATATGCATTCATTGTATAGCATGTCCACCGTTTATGTCAATATGTGTATACAAAAAAGACGTCTCGGGACAGCAAACAAAAAACGAAGCCGTCCAGCCTCCCAGCCAGACGACCTCGTCATACGCATTGATGAATCAGAATTTCACGGTCAGGCCTACGCCGACAGCATTCTCGCGGTCACCATGTTTCGGTTTGAAATTGTGATAGTTCACATTGAGACCGACATTGGCGATGATGTCCTTGTTCAGTCCGACCTGGACCTCGTTGAAATCACGTCCTGCCACATAGGAGGAATACAGGTCGAAGCCGAGCACCTTCGGCGTCGAAAGCGCTACACCGCCATAGGCATTGCTCTTCTCATTGCTGCCCATGTCCCAGCGATAGCCACCGATGAGCTTGACCTCGGAGCCTACCACATCGTACTGCATGTAGGCAGCCTTGTGGTCGCCGTACTCATCGCGGTCCATATACTGGAAACCGACCGTCGCCTTGTGGGCGAACTTATGCTCCACATATGTCTCCTTCGTGCCCACGCCGATTGCCGTCTCATTGTTGGCCATCTGGTTGATCGGCGCTGCCATAGCCGTCGATGCGCCCAGAGCCATAATCGCCATAGACGTAAACAATATTTTCTTCAATTTCATTTCTGCATTCCTCCTGAATGTCCATATACCCGGCTTCCGCGGCTCCCCTTCGCCCCGTCCGCCTTGGTATATAGATTACTATATAACGAAACAAAATGCAACACCGCCGCCCGAGCCTTCCCCTCACTTCTCTCTGCTTGCCGGATCTTCGAGCATCGGTTTGAGGAACTTGCCGGTGTACGAGGCCTGGACCTGCACGATTTCTTCCGGTGTCCCCGTGGCTACGACCGTGCCGCCGCCTGAGCCGCCCTCGGGGCCGAGGTCGATGATATAGTCGGCCGTCTTTATGACATCGAGATTATGCTCGATGACCACGATGGTATTGCCAGCATCGACGAGACGCTGCAATATACCGAGCAGGCGATGGATATCAGCCGTGTGCAGGCCGGTCGTCGGCTCATCGAGTATGTACAGCGTGCGACCGGTCGAGCGCCGCGAGAGCTCGGTAGCGAGCTTCACGCGCTGCGCCTCACCGCCCGACAGCGTCGTGGCCGGCTGACCCAGCTTTATATAGCCCAGTCCGACATCCTGTATGACCTGCAGCCGGCGCGCGATGCGCGGCACATTGGCAAAGAACTCCACTGCCTCATCGATCGTCATGTCGAGGACTTCTGATATATTCTTCCCCTTGTAGCGTACCTCGAGCGTCTCACGGTTGTAGCGGGCGCCATGGCATACCTCGCAGGGCACATAGACATCGGGCAGGAAATGCATCTCGATCTTCAGGATACCATCACCCTTGCAGGCCTCGCAGCGTCCGCCCTTGACGTTGAACGAGAACCGCCCTGCCTTATAGCCGCGGATCTGCGCCTCGCTCGTCTTCGCGAACAACTGCCGGATGAGGTCGAATGTCCCCGTATACGTAGCCGGATTCGAGCGAGGGGTCCGTCCTATGGGCTGCTGGTCGATATTGATGATCTTGTCGATATTTTCGAGGCCCTTGATTGCCTTATGACGGCCTGGCTTCCCCTTCGCATGGTAGAGCCGCGCCGCTATCCCCTTATACAGGATCTCATTCACGAGCGTGGACTTGCCGGAGCCCGATACGCCCGTCACGAGCGTCAGCGTACCGAGCGGTATCTGCACATCGATATTCTGCAGATTGTTCTCGGCTGCTCCGAGCACTTCGATGAACTTGCCGTTGCCCGGCCGCCGCACCGCCGGCACCGGGATGAATTTCCGCCGCGACAGATACTGTCCCGTCACGGACTCCGGCACCTTCTTTATATCCTCGACCGTGCCCTGTGCCACGACGCGGCCGCCATTCGCTCCAGCGCCCGGCCCCATATCGATGATATGGTCAGACGCATACATCGTATCCTCATCGTGCTCGACGACGATGAGCGTGTTGCCGAGATCGCGCAAGTGCTTCAAAGCGGCCAGCAGCCGGTTGTTATCGCGCTGATGCAGGCCAATCGATGGCTCATCGAGTACGTAGAGCACGCCGCGCAGACCTGAGCCGATCTGCGTCGCGAGCCGGATACGCTGTGCCTCGCCGCCCGAAAGCGTGCGCGCTGCGCGTGCCAGAGTCAGGTAGTCGAGGCCCACATTGATCAGGAAATGCAGCCGCGCATGAATCTCCTTCAATATCTGCCGGGCGATCTTCGCCTCACGCTCATCGAACTCGAGCCCGGACAGGAACTCATCGGCCTCACGGATATTCAGACAGGTGAACTCATAGATGTTCTTGCCCCCGACCGTGACGGCCAGCGTCTCCGGTTTCAGCCGGGCTCCGTGGCATGCCTCGCAGGGGGTGTCTATCATGTAGTTCTCATACGTCTCGCGCATCTCATCGCTGTCGGTCTCATGATAGCGGCGCGACAGCAGCGGCATGACACCCTCGAACGGGACATAGTACTCCTTGTACTCGCCGAACATATTCGTATAGTGGAACCGGAACCGCTCATCACCCGAGCCGTGCAGCAGGATATCCTGCGTCTCATGGTCCATGGCGCGCCATTTCGTCGTCATATCGTAGCCATGATCGGCGAGCAGCGACTCGATGCAGCACATGGCATACGAGTTGCGATTCGTCGACAGTGGCGCGAAAAGGCCCTCGCCTACCGACAGGTTCTTATCCGGCATCACGAGCTCCTCATCGAACTCCATGTGCGACCCCAGTCCCGTGCAGACCGGGCAGGCACCATAGGGATTGTTGAACGAGAACATGCGCGGTGTGATCTCAGGCAGGCTGATGCCGCAGTCGACACAGGCAAAATTCTCGCTGAACATGAGGCATTCACCATCGACGATCTGCACGTAGACGACACCGCCGCCCATCTTCAGCGAAGTCTCGAGCGAGTCAACAAGCCGCTGCCGCATCCCCTCCCGCACGACGAGGCGGTCGACAACGACCTCTATGGTATGTTTCTTATTCTTCTCGAGATTGATATCATCGCTGAGATCGTACACCTCGCCATCGATGCGCACGCGGACATAGCCATCATGCGCGATATGCTCGAGCAGACGCTTGTGCTCCCCCTTGCGCCCGCGGACGACCTGGGCCATGATCAGGAGACGCGTGCGCTCTGGCAGGGCCATGATCGTATCAGCCATCTGGTCGACGGTCTGCTGCGTAATCGGCTTGCCGCACTTCGGACAGTGCGGATGACCGACGCGGGCATAGAGCAGGCGCAGATAGTCATAGATCTCCGTCACCGTGCCGACCGTCGAACGCGGATTATGCGACGTCGTCTTCTGGTCGATCGATATAGCCGGCGACAGACCATCGATCTTATCGACGTCCGGCTTATCCATCTGGCCGAGGAACTGACGCGCATAGGCCGACAGCGACTCGACATAACGGCGCTGCCCCTCGGCATATATCGTATCAAAAGCCAGCGACGACTTGCCGCTGCCCGAGAGACCGGTGATCACGACGAACTTGTCGCGGGGAATCTCGATATCTATATTCTTGAGATTGTGGGCACGCGCGCCCTTTATCGTTATCGTGTTCTGCATTTTCAGTCTTCTCTCTTCCAGCCCGTTAACTATAGATATAGCAACAGCGAGTCTTGCCAGGCAGGACTCGCTTCTATTTTTATTTATGTTTGTTGCTTGTCTCCGTGCCAGGCTCCGGCGGGATATGGAACAGCTTGCTGAAATCCTCGTCCTGATGCTCGCCATGCTGCACATCAGACTCGAACATGCGGTTCCAGGGGAAGCTGACCTCGATCTCCTCGAGATTGCTCATCGGCGGCAGATTATCCTCGACGAAACGCTTCATCATCGTCGACGTACGATAGGCCACCGACTTGTACTTCGTGCCGAGATTGCCATAGACGCCATCACCGCGCAGCCACGTCAGCTGACGGGCTATGATATTGCGCACGTTGGCCTGATAGGCCCAGTCATCGAGATAGCGTGTCGTCAGCAGATCATCGACAGCCGCGTCGGTCATATGACGCACGAGCATACCCTCGCCGATGACGAATCCGGTGCTGTTCGTAGCTGTATTCCAGCCCGCATAGGCCCGCAGCTTATACAGGAGTCCCTGTGCCTTCAGCTGCTCCATGAGCGCATTATCCGAACCGTTCGCAAAAGCGATATCCGCGATACCGACCGGATAGCCGGCAGCGATGTACTCATTGACGATATCCATGAAGTAGCTCGTATCGCTCTTACGCGGCGTGCCGTCATTCTCCGGCATATTCGCCTCATAAGTCTTGCCATTGGAATTCGTATTCACGCAGAGCACGAAATCTGCCTTGGCCGGATTCGGCACCATCATGCCGCCCGCAGCTACGACCGCATCAGCGATTGACTGGCCGATACTTTCATCAGAATAGGACGGTATGACAGACTCGCCCCGCCCCCAGTTATAGCGGACAAAGATAAACGGCATCTCGCGGCGCATATCATTGACTGCCCGCGTCAGCATCAGCATGCCCATCTCATCGATACCGGCCATCGCCTGGAACTGGGTTTTCCCCAGATCCTTACCGACTTCTGCCAGATGACGGCTCTCCATATGCGTAGCTGAGAACGGCGCATTATCATCGCGTCCAAGCACGAAATATTTGAAATCACCCTTGCGAACCATATTGATGAGCTGCACGCTGGCATCATAGTTCTTCGCCCGGCGCTCCTGCCAGTCCTGCAGGGCATTGGCCGGTATGAGCTTCGTGAGGAAATGATATTCCTTCTGCTCCCGCTTCGTCAGGCCCTTGACCTCCTGCTTGTCCTTCAGCACCGTATAGCGGAATATGTCCGCGCCATAGCTGCGGTAGTACTCCGGTTCCTCATGTCCGGAGGCTTCGCCATTGCGCGGGGTGCGCATGATCGAGCCGAAAGCATACATCTTCAGCTTCGGGAATTCCTTGTGGAAATTATCGAACTCTGCCGTCCGCTGCGATATCTGTTCCTTCGTATACTCATGCTTGCGCGAGCCTACGAGGCTGCCATAGAGCATGGAGTCGGACGATACGACAGCGGCCTCGGCCCCGGGGGCATTCTCGCGCAGCCACTGCCAGAGTGCATCCGGATTGCCGAGATTATCACGGCTGCCGAGCATATCATCCGGCGGCACTACGACATTGTAGCCCAGCTTCTTCACGACCTCAGCCGTCTGCTTGTCAGATATCGGCCGGTTGTCGTGCGGTATGAATATGATTTTCTGCGGCTCGACGACCTTCTTGCGCTTCGCGCCAGCCTGCGGCATGCAGGTCAGCAGGACAAAGAATATGGCCCCCAAAACGAGCAGCCCTCGATACTTATTCTTTAAAAACAAAAAAGATACTCCTTCCCTTTAATCCTTCTCCCTAGGAGAAGGATTTATATTTACTCTGCCAGCGCCAGACGCAGGGCGGATTTCAAGCTGTCCGGCACATTGAGCTTCGTCTGCAGATCGATACCGCCGTCTTTCGGCGTAGCGCCGGTGACCTCGATCATGTCGATCAGGCTGGTCCCATTGACCTGTATCTGACCCGCTTTCGAGGCCGCCAGCACCTGGCTGTAGTCGATTTTTATGTCATTGTGCTTGATCGTCACCGGCAGATTATCCGGGAAATCAAATCCGCCTGCCAGACGCATGGCCATCGACATCGAGATGCGCGAGAACACCCAGCTCATGAGCCCGTGATTCGCTATGTTGCGCTGCTTCACATGATAGACCATATACGAAGAATCGCCCTCATGCACGAATTCCTTTATCGTACCGGATATCTGCACGAGCCCCTGTTTCTTCGTATCGATATCCACCGCGAGCTGCCCGTTGTCACTGGATGTCACCTTGATCGAGTTGACCGCGCTGTCCTCATTTATATTTTTGGCGATGGTATCATTCAGCACCTCATCGGGGATGAATACATGACCGTTCAGTATATCGAGCAATGTCTCCCGGTCCAGCGTCGACTGTGCGATCTGCAGCGCGGGGCCGTAATCCTGTACATGGCTCGTTATATCCGACAAATCGAAAGCCGCATATTGCGCCGGCATCATCAGAACCATTTGCGCCAACCCTTCTTTTCCTTTTTCTTATTTTTTGCAGCCGGCTTGCTGGCGGCCTGATTGCGCTGCGCCCGGGCTTCTTCGCGGGCTTCCTGCTGCTTGGCAGCAGCAGCCGCCTTGGCATCCTCCTGCTTGTTTTTTGCAAGCTCACGCATATTCTGCCATATATCACGGCTGGCCTTGTAGAGCTTGTAGTCCGTCTCGCGCACGTTGCGGTCGCCCATGATGCGCGAGATATATTTCTCCGCCGTATCATAGTCGCCCGTGCGGTACCGGAGCACACCGATCAGGTATATGGCCATCGTATCGCTCATGCCGTTGATCGGATAGTGCTCCGTCATCAGTGACTCATCATAGAGATCGGCCGCCTTCACGAGCGCCTGCTGCTCCTTCTCCTCCTCGCCGGAGTCGCGGTATACCCAGCCCAGCTCGAGCCAGAGACCGGCCTGACGGGCCAGCGGTGCCTTGATCAGCTCATCGAAGAATATCGCCAGTTTGAAACTGGCCACTGCCTCCGGCACCCCGCGCACCTCGGTGAACTCCATATTGAGCTTCTTCTGCTCGAGATAGCCGCGTATCGTCTCCCGGTGGCGCTCCGGCAATCCATTCAGGAATGTCTTCTCATCTGCCGCGAAGCCACAATGCTCGCATAGCCAGATCTTATAGAAATAAGGATTGAAATCCTTATAGTGACGGCAGAAGTCATCGTCCTGAGCCAATATCATGAGTTTGGAATCCTTGGTCTTGACGATACGGGTCGTCTGGCCGCATATCGGACATGTCTTCTCCACTACGAAAGTATGCTCCGCCATGTTATCTCCTCATCAATCATGTCAAGTCAGATAAACTCATGTTATCACCAAAACGAGAAGTTGTAAAGAAACGAGCTGTAACTCCCTATCGATAAAGCAGCGGCAGGCATGATTCCGGAATAGCGCAATGAAGGAATCATGCCTGCCGCGGTACTATATGCTCAGGCCTGACAATATTTATATTTCGTTGCAGCCCGCATGCCAACTAGAAATATTATCAGAGATATCTGACCCAAACATACAGACTGGATATGATAATGGTCAGAATCATGATCGGGAACGCGATCTTCATAAAGCCCAGGAACGAAATCTGCCGGCCACGCTCCGCCGCCATGCTCGCGACGACGACATTCGCACTCGCACCGATCAGCGTGCCATTGCCCCCCAGGCAGGCACCGAGCGCCAACGACCACCACATCGGGTCGAGGTTCGTGAGCCCCATCATGCCCATATCCTTGATCAGCGGTATGAGCGTAGCGACGAATGGAATGTTGTCGATGAAGGCCGAAGCAAGCGCACTCATCCAGAGGATCAGCATGGCCGTAGCCGTCTCATTGCCACTCGTAATCTTTATGGCTTCCGAAGCCAGCATGTTGATGACGCCCGTCTCGACGAGGGCACCGACGAGAACGAACAGCCCTGCGAAGAAGAATATGGCCAGCCACTCGACTTTCGAGAGGACCTTCGCAATCATGCCCTCATCGCGCGTATAGGTGATGAGCAGCAGGAAGCCGGCACCAGTCAGCGCTGCCGTAGCCGTCTGCAGACCAAGCGTCCCGTGCAGCACGAACAGCGTGATCGTGCAGAATATGACGAGCAGGCATTTCTTCAGCAACGCCGGATTGGCAATCTGGCTCTTGGCATTGAGCCGCATGATCTTTGCCTGAAGCTCGGGACTCGTATGGAGTTCCTTGCCGTAGATGAGCAGCAGCACCATATCGACGACGAAGAATATGAACACCGCCACACCGGTCATGTTGAACACGAAATCCATGAAATTCAGACCGACGGCCGAACCGATCATAATATTCGGAGGATCACCGATGAGCGTAGCCGTGCCGCCGATATTCGAGGCCAGTATCTGGCTGATGAGGTACGGCTTCACATCGACATTCAGCTGCTTCGTTATGCTGAATGTGATCGGCACGGTCAGGAGGACCGTGGTGACATTATCGAGCAACGCGGAGCAGACCATCGTGAGGCCTGACAGAGCCATCAGCAGGGCTATCGGCCTTGCCTTCACCCGCTGCGCCGCCCATATCGCGAGAAAGTTGAACAAACCTGTCTCGCTCGTGATGTTCACGATGATCATCATGCCCATGAGCAGGCCCAGCGTATTGAAATCAATATGCGATATAGCCGTCTGCTGGTCTATGATGCCGCACAATATCATCAGCATGGCACCACAGATACCGACGATGGTACGGTGAACCTTCTCCGAAATGATCAACGCATACGAACAAACGAATATTATGATAGCTATCGTAGTACTGTCCAAAGCACACCCTTCTCTCATAAGATTTGGTTATTTTTACTGCCTGTTACAGCTACTGCTCATACTTCTTATTCTGCTGCCGTTCCCCGGATTCTATCAACCTTTATGCTGCGGCATCAATACGATGTTCTGACCATCGCGTTTTATCTTGATACTGTATTTATTGACACCTGCCAGCGACAGATCGACCTTCAGCTGGAGCAGCGCCCGCCCAAGCTCCTTTACGAGCTCCGGTGTAAAGCCCGTCAGAGCCAGCGCGATGTCCTCCTCAGCCTCACTGGCCACCTGCCCCTGTTTGGCGGACAGCCGATGCTGACGCTTCTTCTCCGCCTGCTCGAACTGCTGCTCGAGCGTTTCCTCATCCTCGACGAATGCGGCCAGCATCTCCTTATCCGATAGTCCCCGCGGGATTTTGGCCTTGGGGATTTTCTTCGTCATCTTGCTCATCTGAAATCACTTTCCCTTACTCTGGATTTTCGCCCAGGAGTCGCGCAGACCGACCACCTTGTTGAAAACAAGCTGTCCCGGCTGCGTATCCGGGTCGACTACGAAATAGCCTTCGCGCAGGAACTGATAGTGCTTGCCTGCAGCTGCGTATTTCACGCTCGGCTCGATGAGCGCTCCCTTGACCACCTGCAACGAATCCTTGTTCAGCGCCGCAATGAAATCCGACGGCACATTGCCATTCTCATCCGTCTGCAGCAGATAGTCATAGAGACGGACCTCGACCGGCAGCGCCGTCTTGGCAGCTACCCAATGAATCGTGCCCTTGATCTTGCGGTTGGCCGTCTTGCCGCCCGTCTTCGAATCCGGATCGCAGGTGCAGTGCAGCTCCGTTACGTTGCCGTCGGCATCCTTTATGACTTCTTCGCACTTTATGATGTAGGCATGCTTCAGACGCACCTCTCCGCCCGGCTTCAGGCGGAAATACTTCTTCGGCGGATTCTCCATGAAATCTTCCTGCTCGATATAGATCTCGCGCGAGAACGGAACATAGCGGCGGCCGCCATGCATCGGATTGTTGTCGGCCAGCAGCCACTCCTGCTTGTCCTCCGGATAGTTCGTGATGACGACCTTCAGCGGGTGCAGCACGCACATGACGCGGTCGGCATGCTCATTCAGGTCATCGCGCACGCAATGCTCGAGCATCGCCACATCGACGAGGCTGTCGGCCTTTGCCACGCCGATCTCCTCACAGAATTTCCGGATGGCTGCCGGCGTGTAGCCGCGGCGGCGCAGACCGGATATGGTCGGCATGCGCGGATCATCCCAGCCCGAGACGTAGTGCTCCTCGACGAGCTGACGCAGCTTGCGCTTGCTCGTGACCGTATTCGTCAGGTTCAGCCGTGCGAACTCGATCTGGCGCGGCCGGGTATTCGGGTCGAAGCCCAGAGAGTCGAGCAGCCAGTCATAGAACGGACGATGCTCCTCGAACTCCAGCGTGCAGACCGAATGCGTGATGCCCTCGATCGCATCAGACAGCGGATGGGCGAAATCATACATCGGATAGATGCACCATTTGTCCCCCGTGCGATGATGCGTGACATGGGCAATGCGGTAGATGACCGTATCGCGCATGACCATGTTCGGTGACGCCATATCGATCTTCGCCCGAAGCACATGACTGCCATCCGGGAACTCGCCCGCCTTCATACGGCGGAAAAGGTCGAGATTCTCCTCGACCGAGCGATCGCGGTACGGACTGTTCTTCCCCGGCTCCGTCAGCGTGCCGCGGTACTCCTTGATCTGCTCTGCCGACAAATCATCGACATAGGCCAGCCCCTTCTTTATGAGCTGCTCCGCATAGTCATAGAGCTTATCAAAGTAATCCGAAGCGTAGAACATGCGGTTCTGCCAGGAAAATCCCAGCCAGTGGATATCCTCCTGTATGGAGTCGACGTACTCCGTATCCTCCTTCGTCGGATTCGTATCGTCGAACCGCAGATTGCAGAGGCCATGATTATGCTCGGCCAGACCGAAATTCAGGCAGATGGACTTCGCGTGGCCGATATGCAGATAGCCGTTCGGCTCCGGCGGGAAACGGGTATGGATGCCCTCGCTGTATTTCCCCTGTGCCAGATCGTCATCGATGATATTCTGAATGAAATTATTGCTTTTCGTCTCCTGCATATATACCACTCTCCCATTTATTTCAGAACGGCACTACATCCGTAGCTGCACATTTCTCATCTATATAAGCGCGCAAGCGCTTGATTCCTTCATCCAGTCCGGGCTGGTCCGGCAGATACTTGATGATGAGGTCCACATACCCGCGTTTCACGATCTCACGCAGCGTCCAGGCAAAATTAATATCATAGACCCACATCAGCCGCACCAGCTTGCGGTCGCCATGCGTGCGCAGACGATTATAATCCGCCTGCTTCCCCTCGGCAAAATCGCGCACGAAATCCTCGCTCACGAGCTGGCTCGCATCCGATGTTATGAATTTCGGCGCATCCTCCGCCATCTCGGGAGCAAGGTATGGTGCCAACACCCGATATATATCAAGCTTGTCCGCATCGCGCAGCAGCTTGGCAAAGAAAAGGGCCCGCACATCATTCGTCGGCTCTATGGCTTTCTTGTTGTGATTCTTTATCGCGAACCGTACCAGCGCCTCATCCTGCGGGCTCAGCCGCTTCATGAGCGGCAACTCCGCCAGCACGCTCAGACCGAGATTGGCATGATCCTCCGACTGCGCATCATTGAATGTCTTGTAAACCGTATACTGCTTGAACCGCCCCACATCGTGGAACAGCCCCATGATCTCCGCCAGCTGCACATCATGCTGCGACAGCCCCAGATAGCTGGCCAGCTCACGAGCAATCGCCGTCACCTTGCCAGTATGGATCACCTTGATATCGATCCCCTGCTTCACCTCAGGGTCATCCGTATCATAGCTATGCATATACTGATTCATCCAGCTATGCATCTCTCTAAGCAACTCGTCCAATATAAACGCCTCATCAAATAATTAACATATAAAATATACTTTTCTATTATACCCCCTTTGTTAAGATTTTACCATAGTCAAAGGATGTATACAGATGTATGTTTCAAATACTCAGTCTTCCCCTCAGGGGAAGGCTCCTTCACTCTTCCTCCTGCGACAACAGCAACTCATACAGCTCGATCATCTGTCCCAGCTGCTGGATTTCCTCGCTGCTGATCGCCTGCGAGCGCGATTTGCCGCCGGCCTTGTAGTACACCAGCTGCCCGCCGCCAACGGCAGCAGCCCGCGCGACTGCGAGACCATCTGCGTCAAACGTGAACTGGCTCCGCTCCGTCAGCGCTCCCGCATCCTGCGCCATGCTCCGCTGCTGACGCTCCGGCTGCAGCGCGATATCTACAGACTGCCCCTTTGCTGACAGCGTCAGATGGTCACCATAGATCCAGGCCGTCTGGGCCGGATCATCGATTGTATAGTGGTAGACGATCTCCCCCAGCAGCTGCACGCCCTGATTCCCCCGACGCACGAAAGCCTCCAGATAAAGCCCGCTGGACAGATCAGCCGCCCGCGCGAGCGGGAAGCGGTAATACGTATTGCCGCTCACTGTCTCGACCTGCATCGACTGCTCCAGCTCATCGATGCGAGCCTCACGGGCCTCACGCTGCTGCTTTGCCTGCGCCAGCGCCTGCTGCTCTGCATCAGACACCGATGCTGCCGTATTCGTAGCCGTCGATGCCGGGCTGGCAGCCGGCTGCTGCGAGCTCGACATATGATCGACCACATAGTAGGCGACGCCGCCCGCCACCATGATGCACAGATATACGGCGAGCGCTATCCCGATCAGGCGCCGCCTGCTCACCGCTCGACCTCATGGACGGCATCCCAGCGCAGCTTTTCCTCCGTATGCGGATGGAGCTCCTGCCCCAGCAGCCCCAGTGAAAGCACGGCCTCCGGCGCTACATCATCCGGCAGCGACAGCACATCGCGCACATACTGCACCGTATCGCTGCCATCCACACGCGTGCGCAGACGCAGCTGCACCCAGCAGCTGCCGAGTCCGAGACTATAGGCAGCCAGATGCATATAGCCCATGACGAGCGCACAGTCCTCGACCCAGACATCGCTGGTCTCCGGCCGGCCGCATACGACGATTGCCGCTGCCGCATGCTCCAGCATCTTCGCCGCCGCCCGGCTCTGCGACAGCTTTACCAGCAGCTCCGGATCCTGCACCACATACAGCTCGTAGGGATACTTGCTATGCCCGGACGGTGCCAGCAGCCCGGCCTCGATGACCTCATGCAGCACCTCCGGCGCGATCTCCCCCTCCGCATAGCGACGTACACTGCGGCGATTCTTTATGGCTTCCATAGTATTCATGATATCCACCCCACATAATCATTCTGTTTTTAATCTAAAACAATTATACCACAGATCCCTCCCAACCTTCTATAGGTACACAAAAAGCCTAACTAATAAAAGTCAGGCTTTTGCAACGCGTATATGACAGATACCAAAACTGCTTTCCTGAAGCGAAAACGTAGAAACAACAAAAAAGAGGCTGTACTCCACAGCCTCTTCTGACTTTCAAACTGGTCGGGATGACAGGGTTCGAACCTGCGGCCTCATCGTCCCGAACGATGCGCGCTACCAAACTGCGCCACATCCCGACAACAAAAACAATTATACTACGACTCTTCCTTTTTGGCAACCCCCTGCATGACAAGATTTGGAGTTTTTTTCGCAAAAAAGAGAAAAATAATCGGAATGACGACGAGGGTGAACACCGTGGAGGTCAGCAGACCACCGATGATGACCCAGGCCATGGACGAGCGCGTCTCGGATCCGGCCGTCATGGCCAGAGCCGTCGGCAGCATGCCGACCATCATCGTGATCGTCGTCATGAATATCGGTTTGAGCCGGACGCGGCCGGCTTCCTTTACGGCCTCGAGCGCCGTCATGCCCCGGTCCATGAGCGTCAGCGTATAGTCGATGAGCAGCGTGCCATTCTTCGCCACGATGCCGTCCATGACGAGGATACCGATCATGGAGTAGAGGTTCAGCGTGTTATGCGTCAGGAACAGCAGCAGCACAGAGCCGATGAGGCCCAGCGGCAGCGAGAACATGCGGATGAACGGCGTGATGACCGACTCATAGAGCACGGCCAGCAGCATGTATATGAGCACGAGCGCCAGCAACAGCGCGCTGATGAGCTCGGTGAATGTCTCATCCATTTTCGTTGACTGGCCCTTGAACCTGTAGGTAACCGTACTGCCGAGATCGGCTTTCTTCAGTGCTTTCTTCACATCCTTGGTGACATCGCCCACAGGCCGGCCGCTCGTATTGGCGCCGATCGCTACGGAGCGCTGCTTGTCGACGCGCCGGATGCTGACGGGACCGCGGCCGTTCTTGATTGTCGCCACATCACCGAGGTAGATGAGCTTGCCATTGGCCGAGAGCGGCACGCGCGATACGTCCGAGGCCTTGAATCCATCGGCGCCGCGGAACCGGACTTTTATCTTCGTATCCTGGCCGCCATTCAGCGCATCATTCTTCAGCTCTCCGGCCGACACACCCGATATGGCGGAGGAAAAGGCCGTATCGACATCATCGAGCGACGTGCCGTATGTCTTGAGACGCTCTCGGTCTACGGTCAGCTGCAGCTCAGGCATGCCCTCCGTATAGGTGCTGTTCACATCGGTGACGCCGGGCACATCCTTCTCGAGTATCTGCATGACGCGCTCCGCCGCACTGTTCAGTTCCTCATTGTTGTTGCCGCGCAGCTCGATCTGGAGCGTACCGCCGCCATTGCGGGCACCACCGCCACCGGATATACCGGCTACGGAGGTCTGCGTCTCGGATACGCGGACATCGGCTTCCTTGATCCCCGCAGCGAAATCGCGCACCTCGTTGGCTACCTCCCATACCGAGCGGCTGCGTTCCTGCCGCGGTACGAGCTCGACCTTGATCCGCCCCTCATAGGCGGTAGAGCCGCCGGCATGCGTCATGTAGTAGCGCACTTCCGGTATCTCGCTGAGCTTTTCCTCCAGCTGCCTGGCCACGCGGTTGCTGACCTCGGCGGACGAGCGCACGGGGGCCTGGATGTTTATGGTAAATGATGACTCATCGGTCTGGGGCATATACTCCATGCCCACGAGCCCCAGCGGCACGAGCGCCATGACGCCGGCGAATACGGCCACGATGCCCACGAGCAGCTTGCGCTGATGTCCGAGGCTCCAGTCCAGGATCGCATCGTATTTCCTGATTGCCGCCGCCTCGAGCCGGTCCATGAAATTCCAGAGACGTGTCTTGTCGGGATGAAAGCCGCCCCGGAAGAACCGCGACGCCATCATCGGCGTCAGGGTAAAGGACACGAACAACGAGAACGCCCCGGCAAAAACGATGGTCAGACCGAACTGACGGAAATACTGCCCCGTCATGCCATTCATGAAGGCAATCGGCATGAACACCGCGGCATCGCAGAGCGTGATGGCTACCGCCGCCATGCCGATCTCGGTACGCCCCTTCTCCGCTGCCACATCCGGCGCCTCGCCCATGCGCAGATGGCGCGTGATATTCTCGAGCACGACGATTGAGTCATCGACGAGTATGCCGACGCACAGCGTCATGCCCATGAGCGACATCATATTGAATGTAAAGCCGAATATATACATCGCGAAGAACGTCGAGATGAGCGAGGTCGGTATGGCGATCATGACAGCTGCCGTCGAGCGCCAGCCGCGCAGGAACAGGAACAGCACGAGTCCGGTCGTGATCAGGCCCTCGATGAGCGTCCCCAGCGTGTTATGCAGCGAGGTATTGACATAGTCGGCGTCATTCGACACGACGACGAACTGGTAGTCCGGATAGTTCTTGCGCAGCTTCTGCACGCTGTCGAGGATATTGGCCGCCGTCTGGACGACATTCGCATCACTGTTCTTATAGATCAGGACATTGACCGAGTCCTCGCCATTCAGACGACCATAGCGCTCGATGCGGGCATCCTGCTCGCGGACGGTAGCTACAGCTGTCAGCGGTACAGGCTTGTTATCAGTATTCTTGACCTGGACCTTCTCGATATCGGCTGCCTTGGCATACTGGGCGATGACGCGCACATCGGATTTCGTCTGCTCCGTATAGACAGAGCCGGACGGCAGCAGCTGGTTTTCCGCCTTGATCGCATTCGCGATGCGCGTGAGCGTCAGCTTGTAGGCCGCCATCTTGTCGCGGTCGACCTCGATTGCAACTTCTTTGTCGCGCCCGCCATGCAGCTCGACCTCCGAGACACCCCCGGCCTGCTGCAGCACTTCCTGGAATACATTCTCAGTCTCCGAATAGGTGTCAGCCAGACTGTGCTGAGACATGACCGCGAGCTCGACGATTGGCTTGGCGTTCATATCGCGCTTGATGACGACCGGTGTCTCGGCCTCATCAGGCAGCTTGCGCATGATGGCTTCGACCTTTTTCGTCGCATCGATAGCTGCGGCATCCGCATCCGCATCGAACTCGAGCTCGAGCCCCACGCGTGCCTGCTCATAGCTGGCCGTCGATGTTATCTTCTTTACATTCGACACCGAGGAGACAGCGTCCTCGATGGGCTTTACGATCTCCTGCTCGACCGACTCGGCACTGGCCCCCGGATATTTCACGCGGACCGTCACATACGGCGTATTCAGCGCCGGCAACAGCTCGACGCCGATGCGGTAGTAGCTGTAGCAGCCCAGTACCACGAAGAAAGCCACGATCATCGATATGCCGACCGGGCGCTTGATAGATAGACGGGTTATGTTCACGACGCATGCGCCTCCGCTCCGGCGGCTCCGGCTTCGCTGTCGCTGCTCCATACTGCCTGCACCGCTGTACCATCAGACAGCTTGTCCTGATTCGTGAGCACGACGACATCCCCATCTTCTATACCATCGATGATTTCCTCAGACTCATCATTGATGAGACCGATCTTCACCTCGCGCTCCGTGACGCTGCCATCGCTCCGCAGTACGAACAGTGTCTGCCGGCCATTGCGCGACATCACGGCCTCCTTCGGTACGAACAGCGTCTGCTCGCGCTGCAGGATATCGATCGCCGTATGAGCGAACAGGCCCGCCTTTATATTCTCCGGCGACTCATCGAGCTCGATGCGCACCTGATACGTCTTCGATGTATCATCCATGGCCGGGCTGACATAGATGATGCGCCCATTGTAGTCGCCGCCCAGTGCATCGATGGTCATGACGACCTCCATCCCTGGCTGCAGTATGGCAGCATCGCTCTCTGACAGCGTGCAGTCTACATTGATATGGCTGTTGTCGACGAGCGAGAACGTCTTCGTCCCGGCCGGCGCTATGGCACCGACCTCGGCGGAACGATAGCCGATGACGCCATCCCGCGGAGCGCGCAGGATCATATCATCGCGCTGCTTCTCGAGCGCCTCGCGCTGATGCTCATTCTTCTGAGCCGCGTATTCCTTCGACGCTACGCTGGCGGGCGAGCCGTCACTATCGGCATTCGCCTGATTGGCCAGCACTTCGAACGACGCTTTCGAGCTCATGTATTCCTGCTTCACCGCGTCCAGTGTATCCTGCGATATGGCGCCGATGGAGAACAGATATTTGTTGCGCTCATACTTATCCTCCACGACGGCGAGGTCATTGCGCGCTTTTATATAATTCGCATCGTAGGTCGCCGCCGCCACCTGGGCATCCGACCAGGCCGCACCGGCCGCCGCCTGGCTCTCGCGTATCGATATATCGAGGTCGCCCATATCCTGGACCATGAGCACCTGACCTGCCGTCACGTGATCGCCGAGATCCGCATACACGGCGACGATGCGTCCCGTATACTTCGGTGCCAGCGCGATATTCGCGTCAGCTACCGTCTGGCCGGACAGCGCGATATGGCGCATCATATCCTGACGATCGATGCGCATGACCTGCACGAGCGGCTTGTCATGCCGGATATTCTGCGCCAGCTTGCGTCCCTGCCCCATATACACATAAAGTGCCGCCAGGAGCAGGACGACGACCACCGCTCCCGCGATGCGGAACTGCTTCCGACTCAGATTGTGAATACTATGTCTCATACACTTCATCCTTTTATACAATCTACCCTCTCATTCTAGCATAAATGTGAACCGTTTTGCTATAAATATATTTATCGTTTAGGGAAATTTTATATTGTTCATCTGAAGTTTACTAATTGCCAAATGCCCTGGTACGCGGTAAAATGGAATAGTAAACCGATAACCATGAAGTGCGAAAGGAGCTTTACGAATGGAAGCAGTAAAAATCTCTGAAAATATATACTGGGTAGGAGCCATCGACTGGTCGATGCGCTCGTTCCACGGCTATCAGACCGGCCGCGGCTCGACGTACAACGCCTACCTCATCCTCGATGACAAGATCACGCTCATCGATACGGTGAAGCACGGCTTCGAGCCGGAGCTGCTCGAGCGCATCGAGAGCGTCATCGACCCGGCCAAAATCGATTACATCGTATCGAGCCATGTCGAGCCCGATCATTCCGGCGGCATCCCGTTCATGGCCAAGATATGCCCCAACGCCACGATCATCACCAGCTCGCCGCAGGGTCTCAAGGGCCTCACGGCCCGCTATGGCCAGCTGAACTATCAGGCAGTCAAGACGGGCGAGACGCTGTCGATCGGCAAGCGCACGCTGCAGTTCGTAGCCACCCCGATGCTGCACTGGCCGGACAGCATGGTCACCTACTGCCCGGAGGAGAAGATCCTGTTCTCGAACGACGCGTTCGGCGAGCACTATGCCACGAGCCACCGCTTCGACGATGAGAACGATCTGCCGATCATCCTGTTCGAGGCGCAAAAATACTACGCCAACATCCTCATGCTCTACGGGCCGCAGGCCCAGAAGGCCCTCCAGGCGCTCGGCGGGCTCGATATCCGGATGATTGCCACCGGCCACGGCGTCATCTGGCGCAAGAACATCGCCACGATCATGGACTGCTACAAGAAATGGTCGGCCGGAGTGCCCGAGGAGCGTGCCGTCGTCGTCTTCGACAGCATGTGGCACTCGACGGAGACCATGGCCCGCTGCATCGCCGAGGCCTTCGAGAGCGCCGGCGTCCCTGCAGACTACTACGATATAAAGCAGAACCACATGTCCGATATCATCACCGACATCCTGACGGCCAAATACATCGCCATCGGGTCGCCGACGATCAACAACCAGATGATGCCGACCATCGCCGGTTTCCTGTCCTATCTGAAAGGCTTCCAGCCCAAGCAGAAACAGGGCTTCGCCTTCGGCTCCTATGGCTGGGGCGGCCAAAGCATCGGCCTCGTCGAGGACGAGATGAAAGCCTGCGGCATCGACATCGTACTCGACAAGATCCGCATCGCCAACGTCCCAACCGCCGAGCAGCTCCAGGACATCACCGCAAAAGTCAAGGGCCTGATCGGATGACATCTGCATGACATCAGCTCAGACAGACAAAAAGCTGTAATAAGATAAAAATATACCCCTGGATAAGATGGTGAAGAGCCTGTCTCATCTAGGGGTATATTATAATGCCGAAATCTCGTTTCAATAAACTGCGTCTCTGTCCGCACAGCCTTTATAGAATTCCGTTGACTCTCCCCAGTTCGCGGACTTTCTCATTTGTCCAGCCGACAATCTGTGCTATCGTATCCGTCGGAATGCCGTGCTTCAGCATAGCAAGAATGGTATCCTTACGGCCTTCCTCACGGCCACGTTCTATTCCACGTTTTTCAATTCCTTCACTCAGATTGCACATTTCAGCTACCCCCTTTTCCAGTTTCGGCGTCGTCTGTATGCCGAAATCCTGTCGAAGTGTCTCGACTTTCTCATCTTTGCTGACGTTGTCTACGAATAAGAGATTCAGCATCCTCAGTACACCTTGGAGCTCTGTATATTTCTTCGTCCCCAGACATACCAGTACCGGAGTTATCAGGTCGTAGTCGGCTTTCGGTGCCTTGGCATTGCCGACCACGTTCTCTTCCTGCATGTGATAGCGGGTGATGGTGTAGGCCCATTCCTCGGTCGGTTCCATACATACCCAGATAGTATAGACCTTCTCAATCTTGCCATATTCCGCCTTGACGAATACCGTTCCGTACTGGCTCGATATCATGCGGCAACCGTAGAACACGGCCCGCTTCAGTATCGGATAGCCGGGGTGGAACTCGTTCTGCGCCTCGATGTTGACAATGAGCCGGATCAGCTTGCCATCGACCGGGGCTACCGCGTTGAACCGGATGTCGAAGAATACGGTTCCCTCGATTGCCGATTTGTCCTCGACATGGGTGCTCTCGATCTTCGTCTCCCCCAGCATGACCGTCACCTTGCCTACCTCGGGGCTACCTTGTATGTATTTGTTGACGATGTCGTATGTGCTGCAGTTGCAGAACTCTTCCGTGCAGTCCTTCAGAATCTGTGCCAATATGCCCTTCTCGGACAACACCTGCTTGCACTCCGCATCGTATCGGGCCTTGCGCTCTTGCTGCTTGCTTGCCACGTCTGCACCTCCCTGTGTTCCTCTACCTTAATTTTACAACAGAAACCCAATGCTGACAATCTATATCATCTCATTTTCAGGACACTTCGAGCTGTCCCCAGAGTAAGTACATACGGAGCCTTCAGTGGCCCCCCTGGGCAGGTGGATGCGAAGCTGACGAAAAAGGTGTTTAACTAAGTCAGATAAAATGCTTAGTCTATATGGCCTCATAAAGCCGAAAAACATAAGCATCCCCCTTTGGGGGAGGAGGACCGCGCTAGCGGTGGTGGGGGTGGCGAGCCTCAAAAACTACTCGAGTGCAACCGCTAAAACGGCCCACACTCACAGAGCCTTCCCCTCAGGGACAGGTGGCAGCGAAGCTGACGAAAGAGGTGTTCCGCAAGGCTAAAGAACATGACTTATCATTATGGCCACTATAGCCTGATTGATGTG